>DASXTK010000179.1:0-2097 GCA_036505485.1 Acidimicrobiales bacterium | reverse complement strand
GTCTTGGCGTTGCGGATCGCGGCGCCGCCGGCGTCGTTGTTGAAGAACACGAACACGTCGGCGGAGCGCGATCGCCACGCCTCCCGGATCCGGTCGAGCCAGGTGGCGAGCGCCTGGCGTCCGTAGGAGGGACGAGGCTGGGCCGTTCCCTCGTGGAGCCGCACGTAGCCCCAGTCCGCGGTGGCCCACAGCGGCGTGATGGGATGGCCCAGGCGATCGGCCCAGCACAGCGCGGCGCCGTAGCGCGCCAACAGGTCCCGGACCTCCTCGGTCCACCACGACTCGTGGCGGAGCTCGACCGCCACCCGGGCGTCGGTGGGGAACGCGGCCAGGCAGGCGTCGAGTCGCTCCGGCGTAGCTCGAAGGGTGGGTGGGAGTTGGAGGAGATAAGGCCCGAGACGGTCGCCGAGTCCGGCCGCCCGCTCGACCAGTCGAGCCACAGGTTCGGTTGGATCGGCCAGCCGTTTGATGTGGGTCAAATAGCGGCTGACCTTGACCGCGACCAGGTATCCCTCCGGCGTCTGCTCACGCCAGGACTCGAAGGTGGACTTCTCGGGAAGCCGGTAGAAGGCGTTGTTCACCTCTACGCAGTTGAACCGCTCGGCGTAGTAGTGCAGCCAGGCCCGCTGCGGCAGTCCATCGGGATAGAAGGTCCCTCGCCAGCTCCGGTACTGCCATCCCGAGGTTCCGACCCAAAGGCTCACACCCGGTTTCTACCCAGAGACGGGGGTCAGGCGAGGGAGCGGTCGGGCCGGAGGGCGCCGTCGGTGTCGAAGCGGGGATCGGTCGGCCCCTTGACGTCCGCGGTCTCGATCTGCCAGGTGAGCAGCCGGTTCTGGAGCTCGGCGAGCGTCGCTCCAAGGGATGGGTCGCCGGCCAGGTTGGTGGTCTCCGCCGGGTCGGCTCGGCGGTCATAGAGCTCGGGCTGCTCGTGCACGCGGTGCACGTAGGTCCACTCGGGGTTCCGTACGGCGGCCACCTTGCCCGCGCTCACGGGCACCTCGGCCTCGATGCCGTGCTTGAGGTCGTAGGGGAACGGCTGGGGCGGGGTGGCGCCGGCATCCGCCAGGGCCAGGCCGCCCTCGGTGAACGCGGCGTCGCGGTGGAGTTGGCTGCCGTCCCGCACCAGCGGAACCAGGCTCCGGCCGAACTGACGGTCCGGCGGGTCGGTCTCCGCCAGCTCGCACAGGGTGGGGGTGACGTCGATCAGCTCCACCAGCGCCTCGGCGGTGTTGCCCTCGGTCATCCCCGGGATGTGGACGATCAGCGGGTTGTGCACCAGGCACGGGTCCACGCCGGACACCCACTTCTCCACGGCGCCGAAATCGCCCAGGTACTCGCCGTGGTCCGGGAAGAACAGCAACGCGGTGTCGTCCTCGGCGCCGGCAGCGGCCACGGCGTCGAGGACCCGGCCGAGGTGGTGGTCGATGCGCGACACCATGCCGTAGTAGGTGGCCACGATCTCCCGCCAGTCCGCCTCGTCGAGCCGGGCCAGCCCGTAGCGCTCGTGGATGAGCCGCTTGAACAGAGGAGTGCCGTCGGCCGGCCCGGGCGGCAGCGGTAGGGGAACGTCGGCCCGGTCGTGCAGCGAGAAGTAGGGCTCCTCCACCTCGAACGGCGGGTGGGGGAAGAACAGCGGCACGTAGAGCAGCCACGGTTCCGGCAGGCCCTCGGCCATCCACGTTTCGGCAGTGCGGATGCAGGCCTCGTCGAAGTCCAGCGTCGGTGCCGGCCGGCGGCCGTGGAAGAAGGCCCGGGCCAGCGGGTGGTCGGGTCCGTAGGGGCTGGGGCTGTGCAGCATCTCGGGCAGCACCGTCCAGCCGAACCGGGAGGTCGACTCCTTCGTGCCCCCGGGCGCGAACGTGTCGCCGCGCATCCCCGCATGGGCCACGTGGTAGCCGGAGCGCTTGAGGATCCCGAGGACGTCGGGGTGCCACGGCTTGATGAGCTGGTTGAGCGTTCGGTGGCCATGGACGTGGGGATAGAGGCCGGTCAGGAACGACACCCGGCTCTGCGTGCAGAACGGATGCTGCCCGAAAGCCTGCGCAAACCGCGTTCCCCGCGACGCCAACGCATCGATGCGCGGCGTCACCGCCA
>DASXTK010000178.1:0-12662 GCA_036505485.1 Acidimicrobiales bacterium | reverse complement strand
GGTGTGTACCGCGTGCTGATCCCGCACAAGATCGCCGCCTACACGTTCCACTTGAACAACACGAGCACGATCACCGACGCCCCCACGATCCGGTCGTTGAAGTTCGCGCTCGGCGACGAGTTCGAGGACTGGCGTGACGGCGAGATGTTGCTCCAGTCGCTGATCGAGACCCCCGAGGACGTCGATCGGGCCACCGCCCACCAGGCCAAGCTGGAGAAGCTGATGATCGCTGCAGGCGGCATCGCCGGACCCGGCAGCCTCGGATCTCCCTACGACACCACATCTTCCAACTCTGACGCGGCGAACCACCAGGAGGTACCAGCATGAGGAAGTCCTTCCCCGTCGAGGACCTGGCCCGCGACGATCGCTTCGTGCGCGTCCCGATCACCGAGCGGATGCAGGACGGCCGCCAGGTGCCTCGCGAGGCCCAGGGTTCCCGCCGCAACGGTGGCCGGCTCACCCCCGACCGCCCCGACGCTCCTGACGCGGCCCGCCTGCTCATGCACGGCATCTTCGTAGGCGAGGTCCAGGCCCTCGAGGGCGCCGGCCGCACCTGCTGGGACTTCGACACCACCGGTGGTGGAACCGTGGGCAACACCTCGGCGCCGGAGGTCCCGTTCCAGCTCAAGCTGGACATGGCCCGGCAGTGCTGGGACGAAGCCCGGCACACGGAGATCTCCTGCAAGCTGTCCGCGCACATGGGGACCGAGCTGGGTGAGTTCGCCGAGGCCACCTTCCTCTACGAGGCCGCCTGCAACCCCGACCCGGTGCTGCGGCTGACCGGCGTCAACCGGGCCCTGGAAGGCCTGGCCATCGACGTCTTCAACACCATGCGCGAGTTCGGGCAGATCTGTGGCGACCCGGTGCTGGAGTTCTGCGAGGACTGGATGCTGGCCGACGAGGTGACCCACGTGAAGATGGGCTCCGACTGGCTGCGCCGGCTCACCGAGAAGGACCCCGAGCGGCGCGAACGGGCCCTCGAGTTCCAGCGTGTGGTGGACCAGCTGTTCAGCCTGGGCGGCTTCCGGGGCGAGGAAGACGACAGCCCGGTGCGGCTGGCCCGGCGGTTCCGCGAGCTCGCCGGCTTCGAGACCAGCGAGATCGACGAGCTGGCCGACATCGCCCGTGACGCCCGGGCCCAAGCCGAGGACATGTCCCGCCAGAACCGCGAGGCCGCCGCCCAACAGGTGCCCACATGAGCACAGCGGTCGGTGTGGACGTCTCCGTCACTCCGGAGACGTTCACCCTCGTCAACTATGACGCGGGCGAGATCGCCGAGATCGCGGCCAACCTGTGGCAGCGCATCGGGCTGCCCGAGGGTCGGTCCCTTCGGCTCGAGATCGACGAGACGACCCCGCTGGGCCGGGCCAACATCGTCAGCGTCGACCCGCCGGTGCTGGCCTTGGAGAGCGGTGCGCTCGAGGACTCCCACCGGCCCCGCTGCCTCAGCCGGCCCGGCAGCGAGGACGTCATCGGGCGACTGCTGTTCAAGCTCGGCGATCGCATCGATCCGGCTTTCGGCGAGCCGCCCGACGACGACGACATCCCGCTGACGGTGTCCAGCGCCTGGGACGTGTACGCAGTCGGGCGGCTCAGTCGATTGGGCTTCCCCAACCAGCGTCAGCGCCGGCTCTACCAGTTCCGGGTGCGCCACGGCTTCGCCGACCAGGTCGATGCAGTGTTCAACCAGCTCTGGAACGCCGAGGACCTGACCTGGACCGGGCTGCTCGAGCTGTCGGAGCGAGCCACGAACGGCAGCTAGCGCTCCGATCGCCCGTCAGGGTCGGTCGGGAGAACGGTTGCCACGCGACTCGTCGTGATCGCCCTGGGGCACCCAGTGCTGCCAGGCGCACACCCAATCACCGCTGGCGCACTCTTCCGGCCAGTCGAACCAACCCTCGTTGGGTGCGACCTGCGGCGGGCCTACACCCGGCGTGGTCTGGGCCTCGCTGTCACCGCCCTGACTGTTGGAATCCGCCGCGGGGGCCTCGGTTGGCGGAACCGTAGGCGCTTCGGTCGGTGGGGGCTTGGTCTCGCCGGTGTGGCCGGGAAGGTTGGCCTTGGGCGCCGGCACCGGCCCGTCGGTCGACCCAGTGTTCCCCGAGTCCACCTGAGTATCGGTCTCGACCCCGGGCTCGCCGCCGGTCTGCCAGCCGGCCGCCACCGCGCCACCAAGGAGCGCGAAGACCGCCGCGGCTCCTACGATCCGCCACCGCCGCCGAGCCCGCTCCGCGACGCGGCGAGTCTCCTGCGGCGTGGGACGGGCGCTGTGCTTGGCCCGACCCGACGGCAGGCGCCGCCGGTCGGCGGGTTCCCCCTCCATCTGGGCTCGCAAGTCCGCATCGATCGCCGGCACCGGTTCGAACTCACCCAGCGCCCGCAGGCGCGCGACGAAGAACGCAAGCTCGGCGAGATCAGGACGGCCATAGGGCTGCTGGCCGGCGAGCACCCTCTCGACCTCGCGATCGCTGAGTGGGAGGTGCAACATCCATCTCCTACAACGTCGCGGCGCCCCGCTGGGATATGGCCAGCGATTGTCAGGGGGTGTGGCTTACGTCCAGGACGTCGATCACACCGGGGCGGGATCGCGGGTCAGGTGCCGGCGCAGCGCGGCCATGGCCCGATGTTGCAACGCCTTGATCGCGCCTTCCCGCTTGCCCAGGATGCCGGCGACCTCTTCCACCGACAGATCGGCCACCACCCGTAACAGCACCACGGCGCGCTGATCGGCCGACAGCACCCGCAGCAGTTCCCGCACGTGATCGGCCCCGAGCAGCGCGAAGGCGTCGTCCTCGACATCTCCGGCCGAGCGGTGCTCGGTCACGTCGACGTCGTCGTCGACCACCGGCTGTCGCTGGGCCCGACGCCGGTCGTCGATCATGCGGTGGTGGGCGATGGTGAACACCCAAGACCGGAACCCCTGCTCGTCGCCCTCGAAAGAGCCGAGCTTGCGGTGGACCTGGGCGAAGACGTCGTTGGTCAGGCCGTCAGGATCGCTGACCCGATGCCACCGGAGATAGGCCACCACCTGGGCGGCCAGGGCTCGGTACAGCCGTTCGAAGGCCGACACCGAACCGGATCGGGCCGCGGCGACCAGGGCATCCAGACCCTGGGTCTGGCGCCGTTGCGACGCCGGCTGGGGCGCGGGCACCTTGGCCGGCACGAGGGTGAGCGTCCGTTCCTGGGTGAGCTCCAACGCCGTCCCCTCCCCTCGTCACCACAGGTCGTGAGCACTTACAGCGGCCAACAGGTCGATGTCGGGTGGGCGAGCCAGGATCTCTTTGCACGCTTCCGCCATCTTCACCATGTCGTCCGAATCGAAGTGTGCCCGCTGAGCCTCGGGCGAATCCCACTTCTCCACGATCAGATACCGACCAGGATGGGTCTCCGACGCGCAGAGGTCGATGTTGCGGCATCCCGCCTGACCGCGGCTCGCGACCACGTAGCGAGCCAGGACCGCCTCGAGCTGAGCGCGGTCACTCGCTTCGAACCGCATGGTCACGATGGTGAGATCGAGTTCGTCCGCCATACCACCAGGTCCCGAACCCCCGAGTCACACCCGCTGGTCCTCACGCTTGGTTTCCCCTCCCGGCTGTGGACATTACTCGCACGTAGGGTGCCTTGCTGACAACCCCCAGCCCGACCCCCACCCTGCCACCCTTTGGGGCGGCGACCCTGGTCGCCGCTGTTATTCCTGCTCGGGCGAATCCGCGGGCAGCCCTCGGGGAATCTCCCCGTCAGTTTGTGTGGGTGGCCTTGACCGCACGGATATCCTGTACGGGACCCCGGGGTTCCGTATTGCTCCCCGGCGTGGTCGAGTCGCCGCAAGCACTCCTATGGTGTGGTCCAGCGGCTCGCATCGACGATCGCACTCGAGAAGGACGGCACCGTTGCCCAAGGAGCGCGTCGAGCGCGACGAGGAAGACCTCGTTCGGCTGTACCTCACTGACATTGGCCAGTACCCGTTGCTCACCAAGGACGACGAGGTGCGATTGGCCCAGGCCATCGAAGCCGGGAACGCGGCGCGCACCGAGTTGGACGGGGGCGCAGCGAAGCTCCCGCCCGGTCGCAAGCGCGAGCTGCGGCGGGCGGCCCGGGACGGCGAGGATGCCGAACGCACATTCGTGCAGTCCAACCTGCGCTTGGTCGTCTCGATCGCCAAGAAGTACCAAGCGTCCGGTTTGCCGTTGCTCGACCTGATCCAGGAAGGCAACCTCGGCCTGATGCACGCGGTCGAGAAGTTCGACTGGCGCAAGGGGTTCAAGTTCTCCACCTATGCCACCTGGTGGATCCGCCAGGCGATCACCCGTGGCATCGCCAACACCGGCCGCACGATCCGGTTGCCGGTTCATGCCGGCGACACCCTGGCCCGGCTGCAGAAGGCCCGGGCCCGGCTCGAGCTCAAGCTCGGCCGACCGGCCACGCTGGCCGAGCTGGCCGCCGAGGTCGAGATGTCCGAGGACAAGGTGACCGAGGCGCTGCGCTTCGCCGCCGAGCCGCTGTCGTTGTCCGAGCCCCTGCGCGAGGACGGCGACGCCGAGCTGGGCGACGTGGTGGAAGATCGCTCGGCTGAGTCTCCCTTCGAGGTGGCGGCGACCGCTTTGCTCCCCGAGGAGATCAACCGGCTGCTGGCTCCCTTGGACGAGCGGGAGCGGGAGATCCTCAAGCTCCGCTTCGGGCTCGACCGGGGCGAGCCGCGGACCCTGGAAGAGGTCGGCGAGCACTTCAACCTCACCCGTGAGCGGATCCGTCAGATCGAGGCTCGGGCCATGTCCAAGCTGCGCCACCCGTCCTCGGACACCGGCGCACGCGATCTCCTCGCGGTCTGACCCTCAGGCGACAGGTCTGCCCTCGGCAGATCGCATGTCTCGGGCTACTCTCAGCGAGATGAAGAAGCTGCTGATCCTCATCGTGCTCGTTGGTTTGGCCACTGTGGCCGCCAGGAAGGTCCGTTCCGCTTGACGAAAGCCGTCGCAGCCCTCGCCGCGTCGGGCCACCGGCCCGCCGCTGCGGGGACTGACGGCGGATCGGATCGGCGTCGTCCCCACCACCAGCGGGTGGCCACGGCGGCGCAGAGCACCAGCAGCATCGCCCCTCCTCCCACCGCCGCCTGACGCGGCGCCGGCATCGGCACCCGTTCGCGCAGCGGCACCCGATGGGAGAACCGCAGGACCTCCCACTCCCGGGCCTTGGCCGCCCGTAGCAGCTCCCGGTCGGGGTTCACGGCCACCGGATGGCCCACGGCCTCCAACATCGGTAGGTCAGTCGCCGAGTCGCTGTAGGCGTAGGACGCGGCCAGGTCGATCCCGTCACGCTCCACCGCCGCGGCGATGGCGACCACCTTGTCGGGGCCGTAGCAGTACAGCTCGGTGCGGCCGGTGTAACGGCCGTGCTCGTCGAGCTCAGCCCGGGTGGCCAGGGCCTCGTCGACGCCGAGATAGCGGGCCAACGGAGCAACGACCTCCTCGGGAGAGGCCGAGACGATGAACACCTTGCGCCCCGCGACCTGATGGGACCGGATGAGCTCCAAGGCCTCGTCGTAGACGATGGGATCGATCACCTCGACCAGGGTCCGGCGCACGATGGCGCTGATCTCGGCCTGGTCCCAGCCCCGGGTGAGCCGCAGCACCGAGTCGCGCAGCTTGGCCAGCTTGGCCGGCGAGGCGCCGAAGGTGGCATAGATGAGCTGGCCCCAAGCGGCCCGGACCAGCATCCGCCGTGACAGCAGCCCGGCCTTGTGGAATGGCCGGCTGAACGCCACCATCGACGCCTTGGCGATGACGGTCTTGTCGAGGTCGAAGAAGGCCGCCTCCAGAGCCATATCGCAACGACGCTACCGGCCTTCGCTGAGTGGTTCGGGGACCCCTGGTGCGCCGATCTGCACCGTTTTGATCTTTTCCATGCCTTTTCGCTAGTCTCTGCAGCACTCGCTCTACCGACGGGTGGTGACCACCACCTTCGTTCGGCGAACTATCGCGCGGTCCTTCGACGGCACCGGCTCCGTTTCCATCTGTTCCCGGTGCTCGGAGGTCGTCGATTGCTTGTTGTCTGTTGGTCCGCCAAGGGCGGTGCGGGAACCACCGTGGTGGCCGCCTGTCTGGCCCTACAACGCGCCGGCCGGGCACCGACCGGGGTGGTGCTGGCCGACCTGGCCGGCGACATCCCGGCCACGCTGGGTCTGCCGGAACCCGACTCCCCTGGGCTGGCCGGCTGGTTGGCCGCCGGCGAGGACGTGCCCGCCGACGCGCTCCGCCGGATGGAGATCGCCGCCGCGCCCGGCCTGACCTTGCTACCCCGGGGAGCTGGGCCGTTGGAGCCCGCTCGAGTCGACATCCTGGCCAACCTGTTCGAGCAGAGCTCGCGGCCGGTCGTGGCCGATTGCGGGACGGGCTCGTGCCCGGCCACCTCCGCCCTGATCGCGGCGGCGTCTCAGTCGCTGCTGGTGACCCGGCCCTGCTACCTCTCGTTGCGCCAGGCGGTGCAGGCCGCCCAGCGCCCCACTGCGGTGGTGCTCGTGCGCGAGCCGGGGCGGGTGCTGGGTCGCCAGGACATCGAGCGGATCATCGGCGCACCGGTCGTGGCCGAGGTCGAGGTCGACCCCACGATCGCCCGAGCCGTCGATGCCGGTCTGTTGGCCGGGGCCAAGCTGCCCCGGGCCCTGGAGAAGGCTTTGCGCGATGTGGCCTGACTCCAGCGCAGTGCCAACGGCATCCATCCACGACCGGGTGCATCGCCGGCTCCTCACCGACGGCGCCGACCATCCGCTGGACGACCGGGCCCTCACCGACCTGGTGCGCACCGAAGCCCCGCTGCTCGGCGACGCCGCGGTGGCCAGCGCCGTGGCCCGGGTCCGGGCCCGCATCGGCGGGGTCGGGTCGCTCGAACCGCTGCTGGCCGATCCCACTGTCTCCGACGTCCTGGTGAACGGGCCCGGACGGGTGTGGATCGAGCGGGCCGGGCATCTCGAACAGACCGACATCGTGCTCGACCGAGCCGCCATCGAGCTGCTGATCGAGCGGGTCGTCGCCCCGCTGGGTCTTCGGGCCGATCGCACCACTCCCATCGTCGACGCCCGCCTTCCCGACGGGTCGCGGGTCCACGTGGTGCTCGCGCCGCTGGCCGTCGACGGGCCTTGCGTCACAATTCGCCGCTTCCGCGCCACCACTGTCCCGGTCACGGCGTTCTGCCCGGCTCCGCTGGCCGGCTTCCTGGCCTGGGCCGTGACCGCCGGGCTCAACATGGTGATCTGCGGGGGCGCCGGAGCCGGCAAGACCACGCTGCTCAACGCCCTGTGCCAGCACCTCCCCTTCGGCGAGCGCATCGTCACCGTCGAGGACCCGGCCGAGCTGCAGCTGCCGCGCCTCCACGTGATCCGGCTCGAGACCCGGCCGGCCACGCCCGACGGTCTGGCCGCTCTGACCGTGCGGGATCTGGTCCGGGCCGCGCTGCGGATGCGACCCGACCGCATCGTGGTCGGCGAGGTCCGCGGCGCGGAGACCGTCGACATGGTCATGGCCATGAACACCGGCCATGACGGCTCGTTGTCGACATGCCATGCCAACAGCCCCATCGACGGGTTGCGCCGTCTGGAGACGCTGGTCCTCATGGGCGGTCTCGACCTGCCCCTGAGCGCGGCCCGCGAACAGGTCGTCGCCGCGGTGGACCTGCTCGTGCAGGTGGGACGGCAAGCCGACGGGAGCCGCCGCGTGGTGGCGGTGGCCGAGGTCTGCACCAACCCCGACGACCCGCAACGGGTGCGGTCGCTGACCCGGGACGATGGCTTGGCGAGGCTGCACCATCGGGCGCCCCGGCGGGCCACCGCCTCGCCACCGCCATGAGCGCTCCTGTGGTCGGGCGAGGCCGTCGGGCCCGGAGTCGGCTGGCCGCCCTCGGCGCGACACCGACAGCCTCGGGACCCAGTCCGGTCACCGCTGGTCTCGCCCGGGCTGTCCGAATTGCCGGCTGGTTCCGGAACCAGCAGCGACGTCAACGACAGCTACCCGAGGCCCTCGAACGGGTGGCGACCGCCTTGCGAGCCGGCTCGTCGCTGACCCAGGCCCTGGGTGCGGCGGCCCATACGACCGCTCCGCCGCTGGGCCTCGAGCTGGCCAAGGTAGCCCGGGAGACCGAGCAGGGCCGCCCCCTCCTCGAGGTCCTCGATCGCTGGGTGGCGGGCCACGACGATCGAGCCACCCGGCTGGCTGCGACCGCGTTGACCCTGGCCGCACAGCTGGGCGCGGCTCCGGCCCGGGCCCTGGACGGTGTGGCCAGCACGCTGCGGGAACGCCAGGAGGTGGGCGACGAACGTCAGGCCCTGGCGACCCAAGCCAAGGCCAGCGCGGCCGTCCTCTCGCTCGCACCCGTTGGGTTCGCCCTCCTGCTGGGGGTCTCCGACCGGGCCACTGCGGCCTTCCTGTTCGGGAGCCGGCCGGGCTGGATCTGCCTCATCGTCGGTGTCGGTCTCGACGCCGGCGGCGCGGTCTGGATGGCCCACCTGGTGCGAGGCCGGGAGGGGCAGCGATGACCGGCCTCCTGGCTGCTCCCCTGATCGGTGGGCTCATGGCCCTGTTCGCCTCCCAGTACCTGGCCCGGTACACGGTGGTGGGTCGGCTGCCGCTGCCACCGTCGACGCCTGGCTGTCGGCCCGGCTCCGCCAAGCAACGCTGGCTTCGCCTCCCGCGCCTGACCGGTGGTCGGCGCGCCCTCCGCCGCCGGGACCACGCGGTGATCGACCAGCTCCCAGATGTCGTCGACCTGCTCCGCTTGACCACCCAGGCCGGGCTTCCGGTCAGCGCGGCCATCGCCGTCATCGGCGCTCGTCCCGGCGGTGAGCTCGGCGCCGGTCTGTCCCGGGCTGCCCGACTGATCGAACGGGGGTCCACGACGGCCGAGGCCCTGCGGTCCGTGGCCGACAACGGCGGTCCGCCGGCCCGACCCCTGGTCGACGCGCTGGCCGATCACGACCGCTACGGCACGCCCATCGGGCCGATCTTGGATCGCCTCGGCATCGAGTCCCGGTTGCGGCGGCGGCGCCACGCCGAGGAGGAGGCTCGCCGGCTGCCGGTGACCCTGCTGTTCCCGCTGGTGTTCACCACGCTGCCCGCTTTCGTCGCCCTCACGATCGTCCCCCTGCTCGCCGGATCGTTCTCCTCGCTCCGGCTCTGACCAGCAACCACCATCGAAAGGAACCCTGATGTCCCGACTCTTCTCGCTTGTCCGCCGTGCCCGGCGCCTCGACGCCGGCCAGACGACCGCCGAGTACGGCCTGGTGATCCTGGCTGCGGGCACGTTGGCGTTGACCGTGATCCTCTGGGCCCGCAATGCCGGGGCCATCACCGGTCTGTTCGAGACCGTGATCGAGCATCTGGTGGGCGGCCTTGACTGAGCGGACCCGCGCTGACCGGGGCCAGGCCACGGTTGAGCTGGCGCTGGTGCTTCCACTCATCGTCGTGCTGCTCATGGCCTTGGTGCAGGCCGGGTTGCTGGTCCGGGACGAAATCCTGGTGACCCATGCGGCGCGGGAAGGCGCCCGAGCCGCCGCCGTCGACGAGAACCCCGAGGCGGCAGAGCAGGCGGCGCGAGCCGCGGCGGCCCTCGACCCGGCCGCCCTCACCGTGACGGTGAAGGGCCGGGACGGCCCCGGCAGTCGGGTGACCGTGCACGTCACCTACCGCCGGCCCGCCCGGCTGCCGCTGCTCGGCCGAGCCCTCGGGAACGTCACCCTCCAGGCATCGGCCACCATGCGGGTCGAGCGCTAGTGCTAGGTGGAGTCCGGCAGGACCGTACGGAGGAGGGCGATGGCGGCCGCCTTGTCGAGGGGGTCGTTGCCGTTGCCGCACTTCGGGGACTGGACGCAGGACGGACAGCCGTGGCTGCAGCCGCACGCCGCGATCACCGCCAGGGTCGTGGCCAGGTGACGGTCGGCGGCCTCGTAACCCAGTTCGGCCACCCCGGCACCGCCCTCGTAACCGTCGTAGATCACGATGGCGGCGTGGCCCAGGTCGGGCTGGTGGGGCGTGGACACACCCCCGACGTCCCAGCGGTCACAGATGGCGAACAATGGCAGCACGCCGATGCCCGCGTGCTCCGCGGCGTGGAGGGCGCCACCGACCGACCGCGGCTCGACCCCGGCCTGTCCCAGCACCTCGTCGTCGACCACGTACCAGAACCCGCGGGTGCGCAAGGTCGACGGCGGCAGGTCGAGATCATCGCTGGCCAGGACCCGCCGGGTGAGCACGTCCTTGCTCTGGTAGCCGGTGACCTGCTGATGGACCTCGACCCAGCCCAGCCCGACCTCGAGCTGCGCGCCCGCGGTGCCGATGCGACGGCGCTTGTCACAGGACAGGACCCGGATGTCCAGCGACGTCCGGGCCACCGTGTAAGTCGCTCCATCGCTGGGTTCGACCCAAGCCACCCGCTCGTCGAGGTCGAGCTGCGTCACCTGCCAGGTGACCCCGGCGTGCAGGTACACCGCGCCCGGATGGACCTGCTCGCAGGCCCGCGACCGATCCACCGTGCCAATGGCCTCGCCGTCACGGGTGCGGATGCTGATCTCGCACCCGGAGCCCACCCGAAGGCTGACCCCGTGCGACGGCCACCCGCCGCCGCAGTACACCGCCTGGGGACCCAGCCGACGGGACCGCGTCCGCACTACGACGTCGTCCTCCATGGCCAACCGGCAGATGACCTCGTCGAGCAGCCCCGGCCAGTAGCGCTCGTCAGCGTACGACAGAGGCAGCTCATGGGCCGCACATCGCAGGTGGACATCGGCCACACACGGGTTGTCCGGGTTGACCACCGCGGGTTCGGGCGATCGGGTGAGGAGCTCTACCGGATGGGCGGCGAACCACTGGTCCAATTGGTCGTCGCCGGCCACGAGCACGGCAGCAGATGGCTGCTGGGCCCGGCCCGAGCGCCCGGCCTGCTGCCAGAACGACGCGACCGTGCCCGGGAAACCGTCGAGCACCACCGCATCGACACCGGCCAGGTCGACGCCCAACTCCAGGGCGTTGGTCGCCACCACACCGTCGAGCCGACCGGCGAACAGCTCCTCCTCCACGCTGCGGCGCTCGTCGGCCAGGTAGCCCCCGCGGTAGGGCTTGACCCGCTCCCCCATCCCGGCCGGGAGCCGCCGGCGCACATCCGCCGCCACCAGTTCGGTGACCCGGCGGCTGCGGCAGAACGCCAACGTCCGATGCCCGGCGGCCACCAGGTCCGACATCAGCGCCGCGGTGGTGTCGTGGCTGGAGCGAAGCACGCCCGGGCCGCGGCTCTTACCCGGCGAGCTGTGACGCTCGGCCGTCGGGTTCCAGATGGCCACGAGCTTCTCGCCTCGCGGCGACCCGTCATCGATGACCTCCTCCATCGGCACGCCGCAGATGGCCGACGCCAGCCGCCCGGGCTCGCCGATGGTGGCCGAGCAGCACACGAAGGTGGGCTCGGCCCCGTAGTGGCGGGCCAGCCGGCGCAACCGCCGCACCACGTGGGCCAGATGGCTGCCAAAAATCCCCCGGAAAACGTGGAGCTCGTCGATGACCACGTAGCGCAGGCGACCCAGGAACGTGGCCCAACGGTCGTGATGGGGCAGCAGCCCGCTGTGCAGCATCTCGGGGTTGGTCAGAACGGTGGTGGCCTTGCGCCGGATGAACGCCCGCTCCTCGCTGCCGGCGTCGCCGTCGTAGGCCCCGGCGACGACACCGGGGAACTCCCACTCGGTCAGGGCCCGGAGCTGGTCATGGGCCAGGGCCTTGGTCGGGAACAACAGCAGCGACGTCGCCGACCGCACCGGGTTGGCCGCAGCCTCGGCCAGAGGCACCTGATAACACAGGGATTTTCCGGAGGCCGTGCCGGTCGCGACCACCACCGAGCGGCCGGACCGGGCCAGATCGATGGCCGAGGCCTGATGGGACCACAGCGAGAGGCCGTCCATCCGGATCGCGATCTCCGCGGGCAAAGGCCGGGTCAGTGTCCCGAAACGAGCACCGCGGGCCGGGAGCGTCTGGGCGAACACCGACAACGGCGAACCCGTCGGGTCGACCGCATCCCACATTTGTTCCAGAGACCCGCACGCGAGCTCCGCCAGTGCCACGGGCAACAGACTACGCCGCTGGAATTTCATGTTTGTAGGGAGAGGTCGCCACCTCTGTTGGAGCGAGGCGGTAACGTCAGCGACGCGATGCAACTGCGCACCGAAGTGTCATCTCTCAAGACTTGGACCGTCGTCAGCGTCTACGGCGAGCTCGACGTCGCCAGCGCACCCGCGCTGCGCGAGCGTCTCATCGAGCTGATCGCCGAGGGCTCGCACAATCTCGTGCTCGATCTCGAGGGCCTCGACTTCCTCGACTCGACCGGGCTGGGCGCCATCATCAGCGCCCTCAAGCGGGCCCGCACCAACGGGGGCGACCTGCGCCTGGTGTGCACACAGAGCCGCATTCGCCGCCTTTTCGAGATCACCGCGCTCGACAAGGCCTTCCCGCTGTTCACGTCGCTCGACGCCGCCGTCAGGGCGTGATCCCGTGGCCGTCGTCGAGCTGGAGATCCCAGCCCGACCGGCGTATCTGTCGTTGGTGCGCCTCGTCGTCGACGCGGCGGTCAGCTCGCTTGCACCCAACCTGGGCGGGGCCCGGCTCGACGACCTCAAGCTGGCCGTCACCGAGGCGTGC
>DASXTK010000177.1:0-3704 GCA_036505485.1 Acidimicrobiales bacterium | reverse complement strand
GCGGGTGGATGTCGTCGGCGGTCCCCGCGGCCCAGGGCTCGAGGTCGACCAAGTCCGGGCCCGACAGCTGGAAGGTCTGCGGCGTCACCACCGAGCCGGGGCCGCTGGTGGTGGCCTCCACGAAGCTCACGGCAGGCACGGCACGTATCCGGGCGACGAGGTCGGTCAATGCCGCGGGGTCGCTGGCAGCCGGTGGCGAGTCGAGCTCGGCCCGGAAGGTTCCCTCCGGCCAGTCCTTTGTGTGAGCGGTGACGTCGAGTCGGGTCGTCCCGTCCGGCAGCGCCAGTCGTTGGGTGACGCAGCCCGGCCCGCACGGACGGGGGACCAGCGTGATCCCTGCGCCGTCGGGTAGCTCGCCGTCGACCTCGACGTGGGCATCGGTAGCGGGCTGACCGCCGGGCACGAAGACCTCGACCCGCAATTGATCGGCCCCTGCCGTCACCGACACGGTGAGGTTGCCAGCGAGGCCGGCGTCCCGTACGACCGGCCCAGCGATAGGTGGCGGCCCGAGCAGGCTCGCGCCGGCGACCGGGGTGGCGGACCGCGGTGGTGCGATTTTGGTGAGCACCGCCGCCGCGGCCAGGACGCCGACGAGGGCAAGGGCCTCGACGGGCGTCGTCCACCGAAGCCGCGCGATCCGGTGACGGGATAGCGCATGCCGGCCGGCAGCTGCGAGTGCAAGGGCAACGACCAACAGCCCGGCCTTGACCAGCAGCGTCTGCCCGTAGCCGGTCTGCCAGGAGTCCGACAGCCGGTCGATCAGCAGGAACGCGGAGCCAACTCCGGCCGCCGCGAGGATGACGACGAGCACCGCGGCGAGCCGGGCA
Source organism: Acidimicrobiales bacterium (assembly GCA_036505485.1). GTDB lineage: Bacteria > Actinomycetota > Acidimicrobiia > Acidimicrobiales > VFJN01 > DASXTK01. The sequence goes on along the minus strand of DASXTK010000177.1, from coordinate 2,877 downwards.
TAGCGGCGGGCGATCGACAGCTTGTCGGCGTCGGGGCCCTCACGGCGCAGCTCGACGGCGAGGGACACGAGTGCTCCCACCCACACGGCGCCGGCGACGAGGTGGATCTCGTCGAGGACCCAGCCGACCACACCGTTGGCGACCGCACCATGTCCTCGTGCCGACCATGCCGACGCCGCCACACCGAGCGCCAATGCGGTCGGCCAACGCCGGGTCAACCGGCCCAAAGCCAGCGCGACCGCGAGCCCCGCCGCGGTCGTGGCGAGCAGCACTCGCTGGCGGACCGGCTCGTCGCTTACGAGTGCGTCGGCCCACGCCACCAACGCGGCGACCTCGGCCACCACCAACCCCGAGCGGTACGAGTTGAGCCGGAAGGGCGCCGCCCGAGCGCAGTCCGTCGCCAGGCTCCCGGCGGCGAGTGCCAGTCCCACGAAGAACACCCAGCCCATCACGACCCGCAGCGGCTCCGGAGTAGGCGATGCCTTGCGGGCCGTCGGGATGTCACCGGTCCCGGCGCCCACGCCGAAGGCGAACTCGCCGGCTGACTGGTGACCGTCCTCGGCCACGACTTCCCAGGCCACCACGTAGACGCCGTGTCGCCGCGAGTCGAGGTCAGCCCGGAGGACCCGCCCGCCCTGGGTCCCTTGCGCCACCAGCGATTCGGTGTGTCCGTCGACCTCCAGCGTGAGGCGTGCACCGACGGTGGCGAAGGGCTCGGTGAACTCCAGGGACACCTCCTGGCGAGGTGAGTCGAGGCGTTCGCCCTGGGCGGGAACGGTTCGTACGAGGAAGGTATGCGCCTGTGCCGCCGGCGCGGGACCGAACACCAACAGCGGGACGGCCACGCCCACCAGGACCACGAGGCGCCAGCAATGTCGCCGGACCCTGTCGGTCATCGCAGGCGGTCGACGTGGAGTTGCTGGTAGACGTCCAGGACGACGAAAGCCGATGCGAGGACAGCGACGCCCAGACGTGTGCGCTGCAGACGGACGCACACCCAACGTCCCGTGGCCAGGCCGAGGGCCCAACGGGCTACGACGGCGAAGCCCGCGGCGATCACCAGCGGGCTCGCCGGGTTGTACCACCACGCCTTGCCGAGGTCGCCGCGCAGGGTGGCCGCCGATCCGCGGGTCATCCCACAGAGCGGGTCCATGATCCCCCAGAAATGGGGCGGGGCGTGGAGGTTGACCGGCGGCATCCCGAACCGGGCCAGGAGCACCCCGACGACGAGGCCGGCCATGGCGACGATCGTCAAACCGGGGAGCGGATCTCGCCGGGAGCGCTCGACCCACACCCTGACGGATCGTCGCTCGCCGCCGACGAGGGTGGATGCACTCACATCGCGGCTGTACTCCCACATCGTGTCGTAGCGTGCCACCCATCGGGCCCTGAAACCAAGACTGAGGACGGCCCGATCGACCCGCTCGGAACGACAGAGAGTCGTAATACAACGAGGGATGCGAAGTCCACGGCCCTACGCTGACCCCACCCTAGGAGGGGTGGGCAGGATGAAGGATCCGTACAAGCGTCAGGTCATCAACCGTCTCAAGACGGCACGGGGTCATCTCGACGCGGTGCTGCGCATGGTCGACGACGAGGCCTACTGCCCGGACGTGATGAAGCAGCTCTCAGCGGTGCAGGGTTCGTTGGAACGGGCCAGCCGTCTCGTGTTGCGCAATCACCTCGAGACGTGTGTCGCCGAGGCGATGCGTCAGGGCCGGACCACCGAGATCGTCGACGAGCTGATGGAGGCTCTGCGCTTCGACCGCATCAGCACCGGCCCCGGCCCCGAGCTTGCGATCGTCGAGAGCGACGAGGCCGCGTCGTGACCACCACCGACGCCCGCCCCGACGGGTCCGTGCTGGACCTGGTGGTGTCGGGGATGACCTGCGCGTCGCGCGCGGCGCGGGTCGAACAAACCCTCGTCCATCAGCCAGGGGTCACCCAGGCGGCGGTCAACTTCGCAACCGGGCGCGCCCGTGTCGTCCTGGACCCCACCGTCGCGACGGTGGCCGATCTGCAGGCCGCGATCGTGGGCATCGGCTACGAGGCCACGCCCGCCGAGCGCCCCGACGCCGACAGCAGCAGCGACGCTGCCGCCGCCGCGTCCGACGGGCAACATGCATGGTTGCGGCGGCTGTTGGTGGCCGGGCCGCTGGGACTGGCGGTGCTGGTCCTGTCGCTGGGCTACATGGACGACCCCTGGGCCCGCTGGACCGCGTTGGTTCTGGCCACACCGGTGCAGTTCTGGGCCGGATGGCCCTTCCTGGCCAGCGCGACGCGGCGGGCACAGTCCCACACCGCCAACATGGACACGCTCATCGCCATCGGGACGCTGGCGGCGTACCTGTTCTCCGCCTGGCAGGTCGTCGTGGCCGGGAGCGACGCCGAGCACTACCTCGACACCAGTGCGTTGATCGTCGCTTTCCTGTTGCTGGGCCGCTACCTCGAAGCCCGGGCCACCGGCCGCGCCTCGTCGGCCATCCGCGCCCTGTTGGCGCTGGGCGCCAAACAAGCCAGGCGCATCGCACCCGACGGCACCGAACAGCTCGTGCCCATCGAGGACGTCGTCGTCGGCGACGTCCTGCGGGTCCGGCCGGGCGAGAAGATCCCCGTCGACGCCCGGGTGGTCGACGGGACATCGGCGGTCGACGAGTCGATGCTCACCGGCGAATCGGTCCCCGTCGACAAGCAGCCCGGCGACCAGGTCACCGGCGCCACCCTCAACACCAGCGGTCTCCTCACCATCAACGCCACCGCGGTCGGAACCGACACGGCACTGGCCCAAATCGTCCACCTGGTCGACGACGCCCAAGCCACCAAGGCGCCCGTGCAACGCCTCGCCGACCGGGTCGCGGGCGTCTTCGTCCCCGTCGT
>DASXTK010000176.1:0-5960 GCA_036505485.1 Acidimicrobiales bacterium | reverse complement strand
CCACACCGAAGGGCTGCTGGGCGATGCCCGGGTGCTGCGCTGTCGCTACTGCAGCACCGGATCGGCTGTGGACAGCGACTTCAACGTCGTCTCGGTGGAGACCGGGGGCCTGGCCCCGCCGCCGAAACCCCGGCTGACCGCCACAACGTCGGCCTGTGGAATCTGCGGGACGACGGCGATCGACGAACTACGAGAACGGCTACGACCGCTGCCGTCGTCTCCGCCGATGCCGGTGGAACTGCTCGCGACGGTGGCCGACCACACCACCGAGCAGCAGCAGCTCTTCGGATCGACCGGTGGCGTCCACGCCGCGGTGGCGTTCGACGCCAACGGCGAGACGTTGCTGCTGCGGGAGGACATCGGCCGCCACAACGCCGTGGACAAGGTGGTCGGGCGGCTGCTCCTCGACGATCGCCTGCCGGGCACCGGGCTGGGACTGTGGGTGAGCGGCCGGGCCAGCTTCGAGATCGTCCAGAAGGCCTGGGCCGCGGGGATCGGGACCGTCGTGGCCGTGAGCGCGCCCTCGTCCCTCGCCGTCGAGGCGGCGCAGCTGGCCGGGATCACCCTTGGTGGTTTCGCCCGAGCCGGCCGCCTCAACCTCTACACGACCGCCAACGGGATCAGGAACGGATCGGGGCACTAGATGGGCTTCCGGGAACAGCTCACCGGCTGGAATCCACGGCTGTGGGCCGGCTGGCGGCCCAACGGCGCCGGCGAACAGAAGCCGAAGCACTACCGAGAGATGGCCAAGACGGCGTGGAAGAACCGGACCCACGCCGGTTACGCCTGGGAGGTCCTCACCAAGGGGGTCTGCGACGGCTGCGCCCTGGGCGTGAGCGGACTCCACGACTGGACCATCGACGGCGTGCATCTGTGCACCACCCGCCTCCAGCTGCTGGAGCTCAACACCGCCGACGCCTTCGATCCGGCGCTGCTGGCCGACGTGACCGAGCTGCGGAATCGCCCCGGAAGCGAGCTGCGCAAGCTCGGCCGCCTCCCTTGTCCGCTGCGTCGGCGCGCCGGCGAACCGGGTTTCAGCCGGATCAGTTGGGACGAAGCCCTTTCGGTCGTCGCCGGGAACCTGCAGGCCACCCCACCGGAGCGAGTCGCGCTCTATCTGACGAGCCGCGGCCTCACCAACGAGACCTACTACGTCGCGGGCAAGGCGGCCCGGGCCTTGGGGATCGCCAACATCGATTCGGCGGCGCGGGTGTGCCATGCCCCGTCGACCCTGGGCCTCAAGGCCACCATCGGGGTGAGCGCCACCACCTGCTCGTTCCAGGACGTGATCGAGAGCGACCTGATCGTGATCTGGGGCGCCAACCCCGCCAACAACCAGCCGGTCTTCATGAAGTACCTCTATCTGGCCCGCCGCAGGGGCTGCCGGGTGGTCGTCGTCAACCCTTACCTGGAACCCGGCCTCGAGCGCTACTGGGTGCCGTCCAACGTCGAGTCGGCCATCTTCGGCACCAAGATGTGCGACCTGCATGTCCCTGTTCGCCCCGGGGGCGATGTCCCGCTGGCCAACGCGGTGCTCAAACGGCTGATCGAGCGCGGCGCGATCGACGACGCCTTCGTCGACAGCCACACCGAGGGATTCGCGCAGCTCCGGAGCGCGCTGGACGACCAGGACCTCGACACCCTGCTCGACCTGGCCGGCGTAGACCACGCCACCGTCGAGGCCTTCGTCGATGAGCTGGCCCGGACCCAGGCCACCATCCACCTGTGGTCCATGGGCATCACCCAGCACCGCGACGCGGTGGACAGCGTGAAGGCCATCGTCAACCTGGCCCTGGCCCGGGGATCGGTGGGCCGGGACGGTGCCGGGCTGATGCCGATCCGGGGCCATTCCGGGGTCCAGGGCGGCGCCGAAATGGGCGCCTACGCCACCGCCCTCCCCGGCGGGCTCGCAGTTGACGCCGACAACGCCGCGGCCCTGGCGGACCACTGGGGCTTCCCGGTGCCGGACCACCCGGGACTCACCGCTCCCGAGATGGTGGACGCAGCCGAGCGCGGTGAGCTGGACGTGCTGTGGCTGTCGGGCGGCAACTTCCTCGACGTCCTCCCCGATCCACCGAGGGTCGAGGCCGCGCTGGGCCGGGTGCCGCTGCGGGTCCATCAGGACCTGGTCCTGACCAGCCAGATGTTGGTCGACGGCGACGACGTGGTCCTCCTTCCGGTGACGACCCGCTACGAGCAGGAAGGCGGGGGCACCGAGACCACCACCGAACGGCGGATCGTCTTCAGTCCCGAGATCGCCCGCCAGGTGGGCGAGGCCCGCAGCGAATGGCGCCTGTTCGCCGACGTCGCCAGCCGGGTGCGACCGGCACGGCGGTCGGCGCTGTCGTGGCCCACCAACCGGGACCTGCGCCGCGAGATCGCCGAGGTGGTGCCGATCTACGCCGGGATCGAGACCCTCGAGAGCCCAGGCGACGAGGTGCAGTGGGGAGGACGGCACCTGTGCGCTGACGGCGACTTCCCCACGCCGTCGAGACGTGGCCAGTTCAGCCCGCTGACACCAGCGGTGCCGGATCTCCCGGCCGGGTCGTTCCAGCTGTCCACCCGCCGGGGCAAACAGTTCAACTCGATGGTCTACGCCGACCGCGACCCGTTGACCGGCGCCGACCGGGACGCGGTGTTCATCGATGGGGCCGACGCCGCGGCATTGGGCCTGGGCGACGGGGACCGGGTCCGCCTGCGCTCCGAAACCGGGGCGTTCGAGGGAACCCTCAAGACCGTCCGGTTGGCTCCGCGCACTCTCCAAGTCCACTGGCCCGAAGGCAACGTTCTGGTGGCCTCCGGACCGGCCCACCGCGATGACGCATCGAAGGTGCCCGACTACAACGCGATAGTCAGTATCGAGTCAGCCAAGCTTCACTAGAGAAAAACCGCAGAAAGTGCTAGTAAGAGGACCCGTATGGGGGGTCCAGCTCGATTTGCGGAGGCAACACCGAGCCATTTCAAGCTGGGCCTGAACGGGGATGCGCCAGCTGGGGGTGCGGTCGTTCGAACCTTCCGACTGGTGCAGAGCTACCTGCCCCACGGCAACACGCTCGACGAGGAGACCTTCCAGCGCCGCCATCTGCTGCTGTGCTGGGTCCTCGGACTCCACCTCCCGGCGCTGTGGCTGTTCGGGATCTGGCAGGGCTTCGGGGCCGCCCACAGCGCGATCGAGATCGCGGTCCCGACGGCCTGCCTGGTGTTCGCCCGCCTCGCCATCAACCGGCGCCTCGCCGCCTTCTTCGTCACCGCCGGCCTGGTGTTCTGCTCGTCGGTGCTGGTGCACTTGTCCAACGGCTCGATCGAGGCCCACTTCCACTTCTTCGTGCTCATCGGGCTGATCGCGCTCTACCAGGACTGGGTGCCGTTCCTGTGGAACGTCGTGTTCACCGTGTTGTCCCACGGGTTGGGCAGCAGCATCGCCCCGGACTCGATGTACAACCACTACGCGGCCCAGCACCATCCGTGGACCTGGGCGGTCATCCATGGCGTCGCGGTGCTGGCGGCTTGCATCGGCGTCATCGTGTTCTGGAAGAACACCGAGCTGGAGCAGCAGCGCGCCACCGCGCTGTCGGCGGAGCTGGCCCAGGCCGAGTTGACCGCGGCGCAGACCGAAGCCGCCCAGCGCCAGTCTGTCTCCGCGCTCTTCGTCAACCTGGCCCGCCGCAACCAGGGGTTGCTCGACCGGCAGCTGGCCCTGATCAGCGAACTGGAGCAGCGCGAACGCACGCCCGATGTCCTGACTGACCTGTTCAGGCTGGACCACCTGGCCACCCGCATCCGCCGCAACGCCGAGTCGCTGCTGGTGCTCTCCGGTGACGATCCGCCCCGGCTGTGGGGCAAGCCCGTGCCCCTCGGCGACGTGGCCCGGGCCGCGGCGGCCGAGATCGAGGACTACACCCGGGTCGAGATCCTGGTCAACGATCACATCGAGGTCGTCGGTCGGGCCGTGGCCGACCTGGCCCACCTGTTGGCCGAGCTGATCGAGAACGCCACGACCTTCTCGCCTCCGGCGTCCCACGTGCGGGTACGCAGCCATCTGGTGCCGGGCGAGTGGGCCAGGGTGGTACTCAGCGTCGAGGACACCGGCATCGGCATGTCCGAGGAGGACCTGCGGCGGTCCAACGTGGTCCTGGCCGAGCCGCCCGAGGTCGACCTGCGCCGCTCCAGCATGGGGTTCCACGTGGTCAGCCGGCTGGCCAAGCGCTATGGGATCCAGGTGGCGTTGGCCCACACCCCCGGCGGCGGGGTCACCGCCCTGGTCACATTGCCCAACCAGCTGGTCAGCGAGCGGCGGGAACCGGTGCCGGCCATGCATCCGGTCGCCCAGGTCCTCACCGCTCCCCTCAGCCATCTCGGGCCACCGCAGGAGCAGTTCCCGTCGCTGCCACTACCGCCGCCGCCTCCACCCCCACCTCCGTGGGCCCAGACCGCACCGGGACCCGCCCCCACGGCGCCAGCGCCTGCGACCGCGACGACCACGACCACGACCACGGAGAGCAACGGCGGGGCAGCACCGGTCCCACCGCCACCACCCCCGCCACCAGTGGCGCCGACACCCGAGCCAGCCGAACCCCCGGCCCTGGAAGGCCTGGCCCGGCGGGTCCCCGGCGCTGGTCTCGCCGCCGCGCTGCGGGAGCAGTCCGGGTCCGACCTGGTCGAGACGCCTCCACCAACACCTCCCCCAGACCGCGAGCGGGTGCATTCGATGTTGTCCAGATTCCAGGTCAGCCAGCGCGCCGGTCGGATGGCCGCGGCGGAGGAAGCTGTTGACGACCCCAGCTCAGAGGAGGAGGAATCGTGACCACCCCCGATCGCGACCTCAACTGGCTCGTGAACAACTTCGCCGAGCGGACACCAGGTGCGACGAGCGTGGTCGTGGTCACGACCGACGGGTTGGTTCTGGCGCTCTCCGATCTCATCCCCCCGGACAAAGCCGACCAACTGGCCGCGGTCACCTCCGGGCTGGCCAGCCTCACCGCAGGCGCGGCCCGGTTCTTCGGCGCCGGCCCGGTGCACCAGCTCATCGTGGAGATGGCCGGTGGCTTCCTGTTCGTCTGCAGCATCAGCGACGGCTCGGCGCTGGCGGTGATGTGTGACTCGGACTGCGACATCGGGCTGATCGGCTACGAGATGAGCCTGCTGGTCGGCCGCATCGGCCAGGTCCTGACCCCGACGGTGCTCGGCGACCTCCAATCCGAGCTGCAGACCCTGCCGCCGGGATGAGCTCGAACAACGGCGATCCGCGGCTGGTCCCGGTCTACGCCCTCACGCAGGGCCGCACCCGCTCGGTCGGGCGCGACCTGCCGTGGGAGGCCATGGTCGCCACCACCGCGGCCGGTCGGGCGTCACTGCACCGGCTGCGGTTCGAGCAGGCCCGCATCGTGGAGTACTGCCAACGCCCGATGTCGGTGGCCGAGGTCGCGGTCGAGATCGGCGTGCCGGTCGGAGTGGCCCGGGTGCTGGTCTCCGACCTGAACACCGATGGGATGCTCGTGGTCCACCTACCCCGGATCAGCGCGGACGGCCGCCCCCGCACCGAGCTGCTGGAACGTCTCCTGGCTGGGCTCAAGACCCGCTCGTGACCATGTCCGACGAATCCGGCGACCCGATCGCGCTCAAGATCGTGATCGCCGGCGGCTTCGGGGTGGGCAAGACCACGTTCGTGGGTGCGGTCTCCGAGATCGAGCCGCTGACCACCGAAGCCCTGATGACCGACCGCTCGATCGGCATCGACGACCGCTCGGCCGTGACCCAGAAGACCACGACCACGGTGGCGATGGACTTCGGCCGGCGCACCATCGACGAGGAGCTGATCCTCTACCTGTTCGGCACCCCGGGCCAGGATCGCTTCTGGTTCATGTGGGACGACATCAGCCGCGGCGCGGTCGGGGCCGTGGTGCTGGTGGACACCCGGCGCATCGCCGACGGGTTCGGGGCCATCGACTTCTTCGAGGACC
>DASXTK010000175.1:0-11184 GCA_036505485.1 Acidimicrobiales bacterium | reverse complement strand
AACCGGTTCGTGGCCGGGTTCATCGGATCGCCGCCGATGAACCTGCTCGAGGCCACCGTGCTCGTCGACGCGCTCGATGTGGCTGGTCAGCAGCTCGCACTGCCCAACGGGCTTGGCTCGCCGGGAGATCGCGTGGTCGTCGGGATCCGTCCCGAGCACCTGGCGCTGGTAGACGCGGATGCGCAGGACCTGGAGGCCACGGTCGCGCTGGTCGAGGAGCTAGGGGCCGAGGAGATCGTGCACCTTCGCCTCGCCTCGGAGGACGATGCCGCCGTGCCGCTGGTCGTCCGGACCACCGGGGCCAGCAAGCTGGAGCCCGGCGACCCCACCGGCGTGCGCATCGATCCCCAACGGCTCCACCTCTTCGACCCCGACACCGGGGTCAGGCGCTGACGCGGTCCCAGAACTCGGTCAGCCTGGTCTTCACCGCGTCCGGGGCGAAGGCCATGCCCAGGTGGCGCTGGCCCGGGATCTGGCTGATCTCGATGCCGGGGAACAGCGAGAGGAGCTCCTCCGCCTTCGGGAAGTTGGGGCACGTCGTGTCCGCACCGCGGAGAGCCAGAGTCGGAATCGAGGGCGCGGTGAGGGCGGAAACCACGTCACCGCTGACCGCGTCGAGCTCCCGCCCGAGCGTCTGGGTCCCCTGTAGGAGCCTCGACCAGACGTCGGGCAGGCTCGACAGGAAGCTGAGCTCGTCGTCCTGGGCGTCGGCATAGGCGCGCAGGAACCTCCCCAGAGCGCGGTCGAGATCGCTCTGCTGGAGGAGGCGGTCGGGCTGGTCTCGTTCCGACGGGTCGACTCGGGACGCGAACAGCGGCGGCTCGTCCATGGCCAGCGATCGCACTGGAGCACGGTCGAGCGCCAGCAGGACGCAGACCGCACCGTAGGAGTGGGCGACGACGTCAACCGGCACGGCGAGAACGTCTTCCGCCTCGCGGTCGATCGAGTAATGCGACGCGTCGCCGCTGGCCCCGTGGCCGCGCCGGTCGTACACCCACACCGTCCTGGATCGGCGGAGCAGCGGCTCGATCATGACGAAGGAGTCCTTATCGGCGACGGCCCGTGCACCAGCAGCACTGGTGGGCCGTCGCCGGTGCGGCGGACTCTCAACTTCGTGCCATCGCTTGATGGCAACTCGAGGGTCACGGGGTCCGTCGTATGGGCAGTCATGGGGTTCCCTTCCGGACGGTGATGGGCCGGCTCTCCGCGGCCGCGACCAGTGCGCCGACGACGAGCACGGAGATGGATCCGATCAGCGCGGCGTCCAACCCGTCGGTGCCCTCGCCGGCGAGGCCGGCGAGCACCGGACCCGCGCTCTGTCCGACCGCGAACCATGTGGTCAGCACCGCCAACGCCCTCGACCACTGCTCGGGCGGGAGAGACCGCGCGGGCGGACATCACTTTGAAGCGAAATGGTTGGAATCCAACCATTTCGCTTCAAAGACGAACGTGGGACGTGTCGGTCAGAGGGGGGTGACGTAGGCGCCGGAGATGCCGCCATCGACCAGGAAGGTGGAGGCGGTGACGAAGGAGGAGTCGTCGCTGGCCAGGAAGGCCACGGCGCCGGCGATCTCCTCGGGCTCCGCGAACCGGCCCATGGGGACGTGGACCAGACGGCGGGCCGCCCGTTCCGGATCCTTGGCGAACAGCTCCTGCAGCAGTTGGGTGTTGACCGGACCCGGGCAGAGGGCGTTCACCCGGATCCCCTCCCGGGCGAACTGCACGCCCAGCTCCCGGCTCAGGGCCAGCACCCCGCCCTTGGAGGCGGTATAGGAGATCTGCGAGGTCGCCGCGCCCATGACCGCCACGAACGAGGCGGTGTTGATGATCGAGCCCTTGCCTTGCCGCTGCATGTGGGGGATGGCGTGCTTGCAGCATAGGAACACGGAGGTGAGGTTGACGTCCTGGACCTGCCGCCAGGTGTCCAACCCGGTGGTGAGCACCGAATCGTCCTCGGGTGGGGAGATCCCGGCGTTGTTGAAGGCGACGTCCACGGTGCCGTAGGCGTCGACCGCGGCCTGGAACAGCGCCTCGACCTGGGGCTCGTCGGTGACGTCGACCGGCACGAACAGCCCGCCGACCTCCTTGGCCGCCGCGGCGCCCGCCCCCGGGTCGATGTCGGCCACCACCACCTTGGCTCCCTCCGACGCCAGCCGGCGGGCCGAGGCCAGGCCGATCCCACTGCCCCCACCGGTGATGACGACGACTCGATCTTGCAGGCGGGACACGGCGGGGGACTCCTAAGGGGATCAGATCAGCTGTCAGTGGCGATGAAGACGTTCTTGACCTCGGTGAACGCGTCCAGGGCGTCGGGGCCCAGCTCTCGTCCGAGGCCGGAGCGTTTGTAGCCGCCGAACGGCGTCCAGTACCGAACCGAGGAGTGCGAGTTGACCGAGAGGTTGCCGCTCTCCACTGCCTGGGCCACCCGCAGCGCCCGTCCCAGGTTTGAGGTCCAGATCGACCCGGACAAGCCGTAGTGGGTGTCGTTGGCCAGCCGGATGGCGTCGGCCTCGTCCTCGAAGGGGACCACGGTCACGACCGGACCGAAGACCTCCTCGACGAAGGCGGGAGCATCGGGCGCCACCGGGGCCAGCACCGTGGGTGGGAACCAGAAGCCCGGTCCGTCCGGAGCGTGTCCCCGGAACGCCACCGGCGCATCGTCGGGAACGTAGGACGCCACCTGGGCCCGCTGGGCCGCCGAGATCAGCGGTCCCATCTCGGTCGTCGACGCGGCCGGATCCCCGACCTGTACCCCCTGGACCGCGGGTTCGAGCAGCTCCATGAACCGGTCGTACGCGGCGCGTTCCACCAGGATGCGGGAGCGGGCGCAGCAGTCCTGACCGGCGTTGTCGAACACAGCCATCGGGGCGGTCGCCGCGGCCCGAGCCAGGTCGGCGTCTGCGAACACGATGTTGGCGCTCTTGCCCCCGAGCTCCAGGGTCACCCGTTTCACCTGCTCGGCGCAGCCCGCCATGATCCGGGTGCCGACTTCGGTGGAGCCGGTGAAGACGATCTTGCCGACCTCGGGGTGGTCGACCAGGCGTTGCCCGACCACGCTGCCGGGGCCAGGGACGACCTGGAAGACGTCCTCGGGGACGCCGGCCTCCAGGGCCAGCTGGGCCAACCGCAGCGCGGTGAGCGGGGTCAGCTCGGCCGGCTTCAGCACCACCGTGTTGCCGGCGGCCAGGGCCGGAGCGAAGCCCCACGACGCGATGGGCATCGGGAAGTTCCACGGGACGAGCACGCCGACCACGCCGATGGGCTCCCGGAAGGTGATGTCGACGCCGCCTGGGACCGGGATCTGGCGGCCGAACAGCCGCTCCGGCGCGGCCGCGTAGTAGTGGAGGACGTCCCGGACGTTCCCCGCCTCCCATCGGGCGTTGCCGATCGTGTGGCCGGAGTTGGCCACCTCCAGCTGGGCCAGGTGCTCGATGTCGGCTTCCACCGCCTCGGCGAACCGGCGCAACAGCCGGGCCCGGTCGCCGGGGGCCACGGCTCGCCAGCCCACCGCCGCGGCCCGAGCCCGGTCGATGGCGGCGTCGACACCGTCGGCCGACGTGCCCTCCACCTCGCCGACCACCTCCTCGGTAGCCGGGTTGAGCAGGACGGTCACGGCCCCGTTGCCCCCGCCCCGCCCTTCTGTGACCCGGATGCCGCGTCAGGGCGCGGCATCCGGGTCACAGAACCGTGCGTAGCCCCGGCGGCTCCCACGACGGCCTGGAACAGACGCAGGTCGTCACTGTCCTCCGGGTGCCATTGGACCGCGAGGGCGAACCGGTGATCCCGGAGCACCGCCGCCTCCACGGTGCCGTCATCGGCCCAGCCCACCGCGTCGACTCCGGCGCCGAGACGGTCGATGGCCTGATGGTGGTAGCAGGGCACGGTCAGTTCCATCCCCAGGATCTCGGCCGCCAGCGTTCCGGGGGCCAGGCGGACCGGGGTCTTGCCGAGCACCGCCGGCTCCGGCCGATGGTCGTCGTGTCCGACCACGTCGGGGAGGTGCTGGTGGAGCGTCCCGCCGAAGGCCACGTTGAGGACCTGGGCTCCCCGACAGATGGCCAGCACCGGCAGCTTGGCGTCGAGGGCCCGATGGAGCAGGTCGATCTCCCAGCTGTCGCGGTCCGCCTGCACGCCCACATCGTCCCCGCCGGTCAGGATCAGGGCGTCGAGGCCCCGGACCACCGTCTCGGCGGCACCGCCGACCGCGCCGCCCGGAGGCAACAGGACCGGCACCCCGCCCGCGGCGACCACCGCCTCCACGTAGGAGTGGGGGAGCAGGGCGGCGGGACGGTCCCACACACCCCACCGCGCCTCCTCGACGTAGGTCGTCAGGCCGATGCGGGGCGGCAGGTCCTTGGGGTCAGAGTCGCTCGAACCCACGCTGGCGCTCCCAGTCGGTGACCGCGGCATCGAAAGCGCTCTGCTCGACCCGGGCCGCGTTCAGGTAGTGGTCGACGACCTCGTCGCCGAATGCGACCGCCGCGACCTTGCTCTCGGCGAACGCCTGTGTCGCGTCCCGCAGCGTCGCCGGCACCCGGGGCTTGTCGGACTGGTAGGCGTTGCCCACCAGCTCCGGCTCCAGGGGCAGCTCGTTGGTGATGCCGTGCAACCCGGCGGCCACCATCGCCGCCACGGCCAGGTAGGGGTTGACGTCCCCGCCCGGCACCCGGTTCTCGAGCCGCAGGCTGTCGGGGGAGTGGCCCACGACCCGGACCGCGCAGGTCCGGTTGTCGAACCCCCAGGCCACGGCGGTCGGGGCGAAGCTGGCGTCGACGAAGCGCTTGTACGAGTTGATGTTGGGCGCGAACAGCAGGGTCAGCTCCTGCAGGCAGGCCAGCTGCCCGGCGATGAAGTGCTCCATGAGCGGCGAGAACCCGTGGTGTCCGCCACCGTCCCCGGCCAGGACCGCTGAGCCGTCCTCGCCCCGCAGGCTCAGGTGGACGTGGCAGGAGTTGCCCTCGCGCTCGTCGTACTTGGCCATGAACGTGAGGCACATGCCGTCCTGGGCCGCGATCTCCTTGGCCCCGGTCTTGTACACGACGTGGTTGTCGCAGGTGGTCAGGGCGTCGGCGTAGCGGAAGGCGATCTCGTGCTGACCCCGGTTGCACTCGCCTTTGGCCGACTCGACGTACAGCCCGGCGCCGTCCATCCCGTTGCGAACGCGCCGCAGCAGCTGCTCGATCCGGGCGGTGCCGGCCAGGGAGTAGTCCACGTTGTACTGGTTGGCCGGATCGAGGTCCCGGTAGCCCTTGGTCCAGGCCGCCTCGTAGGTGTCCCGGAAGATGATCAGCTCGAGCTCGGTGCCGGCGAGGGCCACCAGCCCCCGCTCGGCCAGCCGGTCTAGCTGCCGCCGCAGGACCTGGCGGGGCGAGGCGACGACCGGGGAGGAGTCCGACCACTCGAGGTCACACTGGACCATGGCCGTGCCGTCGTGCCAGGGCACCAGCCGCAGGGTCGACATGTCCGGGCGCAGGACGAAATCGCCGTAGCCCCGCTCCCATGAAGACATGGCGTAGCCGTCGACGGTGTTCATGTCGACGTCCACGGCCAGCAGGTAGTTGCAGGCCTCGGCCGCGTGCGGCACCACCTCGTCGAGGAAGTAACGCACGTGGCAACGCTTGCCCTGCAACCGCCCCTGCATGTCGGTCATGGCCACCAGGACCGTGTCGATCGTCCCGTCGGCGGCCATGGCCCGAAGCCGATCGAGGGTGATGGTCATGGGATCAGACGGACTCCAGATCTAGTTCGATGGCGGCGAGCTCCTCGGCCGTGCCCTGGACCTTGGGTCCAGTGAACCAGTGGCGGGCCGAGACCACCCACCAGATGCCCGCGAACCCCAGCACCACCAGGACCGCCACCGGCGTGTAGTTGAACGAGGTCCGGGTCACCGGGCTGACCTGCGGGAGCATGAACAGCACCGAGATGAACGCCACCCAGCCCACGGCCACGAAGCCGATCGGCTTGCTCCAGCGGCCGAGGTTCCACGGCCCTGGCTGGAAGTTGTCGCCCTGCATCAGCCGCAACAGGGTCGGCAGGACGTAGGCGATGTACAGGCCGATGACCGCGATCGAGGTCACGGCGGCGTACGCCGTCACGTTCCACAGGTAGGGGAGACCCAGCAAGAACGCCCCGACCGCGGCCAGCCAGATGGCGTTGGTCGGCGTGCGGGTCCGCTTGTTCAGCCGGTGCCAGAACGACGAGGCCGGCAGGGCGCCGTCCCGGGCGAAGGCGTAGATCATCCGGGAGTTGGCGGTGACCGACGACATCCCGCAGAAGAACTGGGCGCCGACCACGATCACGAGCAGGAGCTTGCCGCCGGTCTCGCCGATGGCGTCGATGAAGATCTGCGCCGGTGGCACCCCGGTTCCGCTGGCCAGGGCTCCGTTGTAGGACTGGATGGCGTACGTGAGGCCGATCAGCAGGACCCATCCGGCGGCCAGCGACACCGCGATGGACATCACGATGCCCCGGGGTCCGGAGATGGCCGCGTCGTGGGTCTCCTCGGTCATGTGGGCCGAGGCGTCGTAGCCGGTGAAGGTGTATTGGGCCAGGAGGAGGCCGAGCATGGCGACGTAGAAGGTGCTGCTCCAGCCGGTGTTGTTCACGAACTTGGTGAACACGAAGTCGGTCGATTGATGGTGGTCGGGGAGGATCACCAGGGCTCCGACGATGACCAGAACGCCGACGATGTGCCACCACACGCTGATGTCGTTGAGCAGGGCGACCAGGCGAACCCCGAAGGTGTTGAGCAGCCCGTGGGCCACGAGGATCAGCCCGAAGAGGAAGATCGTGTGCCCGGGGGTGGCGGTGAAGTCGAACTGCAGGTCGAGCAAGGCGTTGAGGAAGAAGGCCGCTCCGAAGTCGATGCCCGCGGTCACCGCCACCTGGCCCAGGAAGTTGAACCAGCCGGTGAACCACGACCAGGCCGGACCGTTCCTCGGCGCCAGCTTGGCCGCCCAGTAGTAGAGGCCGCCGGCGGTCGGGAAGCTGGAGCAGACCTCGGCCATGGCCAGACCCACGAGCAGGGTCATGAGCCCGACGAAGGGCCAACCCCACACGATCACGGCCGGACCGCCGGTGTTCATCCCGAACCCGTAGAGGGTCAGGCAGCCCGACAGGATCGAGATGATCGTGAACGAGACCGCGAAGTTCGAGAATCCCGACATCGATCGGTCCAGCTCTTGCGCGTATCCCAGCTCGTGCAAGCGGCGTTTGTCGTCCGCCAGGGTCGTGGTGCCGGGCGCTGCCGCGTCCGGGGCGGCACTCTCGTCGATCGTCATCCGAACCCCCCTTTTCACCGATCGTGGTCGGCGATCAGCGGTATTGGATCACGATTAGTCCATTTACGCCACCAAAAGTTGCCGACGGAGATGGCCTCGGCCCCGTTGGTCAGATCGTCCAGCCGCCGTTGACGCCGATCTGTTGGCCGGTGACGAAGCCGGCGTCTTCGGAGCAGAGGTAGGCGCAGGCGGCGCCGATGTCGTCTGGGGTCCCGACCCGGCCGACGGGTGTCATGGCGCCGACGGCTTGGATGTCGATCCGGCCCTCGGCTTGGGCGTGTCGGAGCATGGGTGTGTCGATGATGGAGGGCGGGATGGTGTTGACGGTGATGCCGTGGCGGGCCAGGTCGCGGGCCAGAGCCTTGGTGAGGCCGATGACGCCGCCCTTGGCGGCGACGTAGTGGGCTCGGTTCGGTGCCCCGGATTGGGCGCTGGACGAGGAGATGGTCACGATCCGACCCCATCCGGCGGCGATCATGTCGGGCACGGCGGACTGGATGCAGTGGAAGGTGCCGGTGAGATTGACCGCCAGCATGCGGTCCCACTCGTCCGTGGTGATCTCGGTGAACGCCTTGTCGCCGTCGATGCCGGCGCTGGTCACCATGATCCCGATGGGGCCGAGCGCATCGCGGACGGCGTCGTGAGCGGTGTCGACCTCCGCCCGATCGGTGATGTCGACCACCTGGCCGAGGACGCCGAGCTCGTCGATCGTGCGCTGGACGGCGTCGGGCTGGAGATCGAGCACCGCGACTCGGTGGCCCGCGGCCAGGAGTCGTCTTGCGACCCCGAGTCCGATGCCTGAGGCGCCGCCGCTGATGACGGCGACGCGGCTCACCTGTCGTCTCCTGCCGGTGTGAACTCGATGTGCAGCTCGCGCAGGCCGCGGAGGACGTAGGTGGGTTCGTAGTCGTAGCGGCGATCATCGACGGGGCCGTGGGCTTGCTCGGAGATGCGGATGTCGTGGGCGCGGTGCAGGATCCGTTCGAGCGCGATCCGCGCCTCGACCCGGGCGAGGGGTCCGCCGGGGCAGGCGTGGATCCCGCGACCGAAGGCGAGGTTCTCGCGGGAGTTCGGCCGGTCGAGTCGTAGCTCGTTGGGATTGTCGAAGTGCTTGGGGTCGCGGTTGGCGGCGTGGGGGAACACGGAGACCGTGGTTCCGGCGGGGATGGGCACGCCGCCGAGCGTCGTGTCGGTCCGGGCGAGCCGCGAGACGGTCTTGACGGGGCCCTCGAGCCGGAGCACTTCCTCGAGGAGGTCGGGGATGCGTTCGCGCTCGGCGCGGAGGGTGGCCTGGAGTGACGGGTCTTCGCTGATGAACTTCATGGCGGCGGTGATCAGGCGCGCGGTCGTGTCCTGGCCCGCGGCGAAGAGGAAGGTGGCGAGGCGGACGACGTCGGCGACTTCGGGGGTGGAGCCGTCGGAATAGGTCGCCGCGGCTAGATGGGTGAGCACGTCCTGGCGGGGCTGGCGCCGACGGTCCTCGATGTACGCGGTGAAGGTCTCGAACAGGAACGCCAGCGGATCGAGGGACTGGGCATGGTCGACGCCAACCCCGGGGTCGGGGCGCTCGACACCAAGCCGTTTCCTGAATTCCTGGTGGTCCTCCTCGGGAACACCGAGGAGGTCGGCGATCACCAAGAGCGCGAACGGCTTGGCGAAGCCCTGGAACACCTCGAAGCGGCCCGCCGGTATCACGGCGTCGAGCTGGTGGTCGACGAGGCGCCACATGAACGCCTCGTTCTCCTTGAGGCGCTTGGGGGTCAGGAGCCGCATGAGCAGCCCGCGCAGCGCCGTGTGGGTGGGCGGGTCCTGCGCGGCGATGTACTCGCCCAAGGGCAGCTCGGCGCGGTGCTGCTCGATGTGATCGTCGATGTGGGCGCCCTCAGGGACCGGGGGCAGCCCCGGGAACGGCCCGGTCACCGCGTTGCAAGCCGAGTACGTGGCGTGGTCGCGCCACAGCTTCGAGGCTTCGTCGTAGCCCGTGACGGCCACCACGCCATGGTGAGGGAGGGCCTTCACCGGGCACTGCGCCCGCAGGTCCTCGAAGTAGGGGAACGGGTCCTCGATGAGGGACTCGTCCGTGAAGAAATCGACCGGATCAAACATGGTCATCCCTTTGCTTCCGTCGTCAGCGGGGCTGTTGCAGGTAGACGTCGAGGTGGCGGATCTTGTCGTTCTCGTTGAATACGAAGACGGTCATCGAGTTGACGACGGTGACGTTGTCGCCTCGGAGGTGCCGCTCTTGGATCTCGAAGTAGACGAGCCCGGGCAACTCGGTGATCCGCCGCACCGTGGTCTCGAACGAGTCCGTGGCCGAAGCCCACTGGATCAGCATCTCGGTGTACTGCTGCCAGTTCTGCACTTCGAGGAAGGTGCCGACCCTCTCGAACTCGTCCACTGCCACGAAGTCGGCCAGCGGGGCCCAATCTGGATCCTTGGCTACTGACACCAGGCGTTTCATGGTCTGCTCGTAGTCGAGGACCTTGCGAGCCAGCAGACCGGTTTCGGCCATGACGTGTCGCTCCGCTACGCAGGGACAGCGCGGCGAGGACCGCGGGGAAGGATGTGGGGAAGGTCCTCGGTCGTGAGTATCCCGGGGGGCGCGGCGCACACGTAGGGGATGGCGTTGACGGGCCCGTTGGCGTTGAACGCGGGTACGAATGCTGCGAGCTCGTCGAGCGGCACGGGGAACGGCATGCTCAGGTCGAACGGCGCGTCACCGTGCATGCGGATCCGCCAGCCCGTGGGCTGCAGGCCCCAATCCGGCTCCACGTCCAGGGCGACGAAGCCGTACTGGGTGAACCGGATGCGATCGACGCCGTCGCTGTGACCGCTGATGATGATCCGCTGCGCGGCGGCGGTGCCCGCTCTGATCTCGCCGGCGACGATCGTCAGGTCCTGCTTGGCCGCGGCCACACCGCCCTCGGCGGTCCACTCGTCGATCGCGAAGCCGGCGGTGTCCGCCAAGACGCTGAGCGGGGGCTGGTACTCGCCGAACAGATGGTTCTTGCGCCGGTCGGGATCGAACTCCGACAGCGGCTTCCCGAACCGCATCTGCTCCATCACCATGTGAGCTGACGGCCGATGGGAGAGATCGCCGAACTCCTCGATCTCGATCAGATCGACGCGACGTTGCACCGAGAGCAACGCCATAGGGAGAGTTTCGGTGATGAACCCGGGGTCACTCCCGCTCGCCCAGACCGAGGAGTTGCCCCTATCGCACGCCTCGCGGACGCGGGCGCGGTGCTCATCGCTCAAGCGCGCCCCTCGGGCGAACAGGTCGCTGCAGGTGGTGACGATGTTCGTGCCCGATCCGAGCAGTGCCGCGACGTCCTCGACGAGCTCGGCTTCCGTCAGGCCGGCACGGGTCTGACCCCGGCCCGTGGCACGGGGCATGTACGCCACGCAGTCCGCCTCGAGCTTCAGAACCGCGTCGGGATCGGTCGTGGCGGCGATCCCGGTCGTGGCCTCACCGCACAGCGTCCCGGCGTCGATGCCGTCCTTCGCCGGGTCGTACACCAGCACCCCCACCAGGTCGAGCTGGGGGTGCCGGATCACCTCCCGCAACGCCCGCTGCCCTGTGTTCCCCGTCGCCCACTGGACAACCCGGTGACAGTGCTGTGCCGCCATGGCCTCCCCCAAATGTCAGATAGCCGATCGACTAGTAGTTGTATAGTCGACCGACTAGGCCTCGACAAGCGGGTCGGCTAGTCTCGCCGTGTGGAGCCTGTGGAGGTCGCCGCCGTCCGCCAAGCCAGGTCGGTTGCACCCAGCGCTGCCCAGGCTCGCATCATCACCGCCGCCCTCGACCTGTTCGCCAAGCACGGCGTCGGAGGGACGTCGCTGGGAATGATCGCCAAGGCGCTCGGCGTGACGAAGGCGGCGGTCTTCCACCAGTTCAAGA
>DASXTK010000174.1:0-3753 GCA_036505485.1 Acidimicrobiales bacterium | reverse complement strand
GTGACCGGGGCGTGCATGATGTCGCGACGCGAGGTCTTCGAGGAGGTTGGCGGTTTCTCCACGTTGTTCCCCCTGAACTTCAACGACGTCGACTACTGCCTCAAGCTCTGGCACCAGGGCTACCGAGTCGCGTGGGACGTCCAGACCAAGCTCTTCCACTTCGAGTCGTCGAGCCGGAGCACCGACGTCACCCTGCCGGAACGGGAGCTGTTGGTGCGTCGCTGGTCGACAGTCACAGTCGTAGATCCCTTCTACAACGAGAAGCTCCTCGTGCCGGTACACGACCTCGAGCCGAAGCTGCCCCGCGAGGCGATCCACTAGCTCAGGCTTGATTGATGATCGCCAAGTAGGCCTCACCCCTGGGAGACAGGCGGTAGCCAGTGAGGAGGCTCTCGGTGAGGCCGAGACGCTTGAGCTTGCGGACGTCGGTCTTGAAGGCCTGGCGCTCGCGACCCACCGCTTCGGCCAAGGTGGTCGAGACCACGCCGGGGTTGTCGGCGATGAGCCTGAGCACCTCACGGGTCCAGGGGCCGTGCGAGCTGGCGGCGTCAAGACGATCGAGCCGGCGGGCGATCTCGGCCACGTCGTCCTCCTCAAGGTCGTCCCGGTCGGCCAGCTTGGGCCCGTCCGCGTCCACCCGATGGAACTCGACGCGCCACACCAGGGTGTCCGGGCCGACGTCGAAGCTGGCGGGGTCGACATAGCGGCCCCTGGGCCGGCGGGACAGCCGAGCGACCAGGGCCTTGGCGTCGGCCTCCCCGGCCCGCCGGGCATCGTCATCGGTGATGGCCCCGACCTCGACCTGGCCGACATTGTCGACCAGCAGGGTGGTCTCCCCCACCCGATACCGCCCACCCACCTTGGCCTGCGGACGCGACCAGTGCCGGAACGTCACCGTGATGGCCCCACTGGCCAAACCCGGGTGCGCGTCGACCGTGAACAACACCCGGCCGAAGCTACCGGGACGTCGGCGGCGGCACGGACCATGATGCTGGTGAAGCTGCCCGACCGACCATAAATGCGCGAGGATCAGAGAGCAATGCGATCGAATCAACCGGACGTGATCGACCAGGCCATCGTCGACTTCGACGTCCTGGCCGACTGGATGGACGAGCAAGGCCTGCCGTCCGGTCCGTTCAGCGACGTCGAGCCCCTGGGTGGCGGTACCCAGAACGTCCTGATCGGGTTCACCCGGGGCGGCGAACGCCTCGTGTTGCGCCGCGGTCCTCAACATCTCCGCAAGCGCAGCAACGATGTGATGCGGCGGGAGATGCGGGTGTTGGCCGCTCTGCGCGGCAGCGATGTCCCCCACCCCGGCTTCATCGCCGGCTGCCCCGACGAAACCCTGATGGGCGGTGCTGTCTTCTACCTGATGGAGCCGATCGAGGGCTTCAACGCCACCGTCCGCCTCCCTGAGCTGCACGCCGGCGACCCCGCCATCCGCCATGAGATGGGCCTGCAGACCGCCGATGCCATCGCCCGCCTGGGCGCGGTCGATCACGAGGCCGTCGGACTCGCCGACTTCGGCAAACCCGAAGGGTTCCTGGAGCGCCAGGTCGAGCGCTGGCAGAGGGAGCTGGCGTCGTACTCGGAGCACGACGGCTATCCCGGTCCGGACATCCCCGGCGTCGACGCGGTGGCGGAATGGCTCGCCGTCGGCGCCAACCGTCCGACCACCTGGCGGCCCGGCATCATGCACGGCGACTACCACCTGGCCAACGTCATGTTCGCCTTCGACGGTCCCCGGCTGGCCGCCATCGTCGACTGGGAGATGTGCACCATCGGCGATCCCCTGCTCGACCTGGGCTGGCTGCTGGCCACCTGGCCCCATCCCGACAGCCCCGGCCCCGAGGTCATGGCCAGCGTGGTGGCCGGCGCCATCGGGGCGAGCTCCGGTCTGCCCAGCCCCAAGGAGCTGGTGGCCCACTACACCGAGCGTTCCGGGACCTCGTCAGAGGGCCGGGACCTGGCGGCCATCGACTGGTACACCGTCCTGGCCTGCTTCAAGCTCGGCATCGTCCTGGAAGGAACGCACGCTCGTGCCTGCGCCGGCAAGGCCCCGCAAGCCATCGGCGATCTGCTCCACGCCACCACCGTCGGGCTGTTCGCCCGCGCCCAGTCCGTCATCGCAGGAGGTTGACCATGTCGATCGATTTCACCCTCACCCCGGAGCTGGAAGCCCTGCGCCTCAGGGTCCGGGACTTCATCGAGGAAGTGGTGAAGCCGGGCGAGGCCCAGATCGGCGGGATCGACACGGTCGAGTCGCGCGGCGAGTACATCCAGATCCTGTTCGGGATGCGGGGGAAGGCCCAGGAGGCCGGGCTGTGGTTGCCCCACATGCCCGAGGAGTTCGGCGGCATGGGCCTCGGACACGTGGAGCTGGCCATGGTTCAGGCCGAGGCGGCCAAGTCGACCTTCGGACCGTTCGTGCTCAACTGCCAGGCCCCCGACGAGGGCAACATGCACACCTTGCTGCACTGGGCCACCGATGAGCAGAAGGAGAAGTACCTGCGGCCGCTGTGCGAGGGCCGGGCCATGAGCTGCTTCGCCATGACCGAACCCGAGGTCGCCGGCTCCGACCCCACGCTGATCCAGACCCGGGCCTACGAGGACGGCGACGAGTGGGTGATCAACGGCCACAAGTGGTTCATCTCCAACGCCCACCGGGCCAGCTTCGCCATCCTGTTGGCCCGCACCGAAGACGATCCGGACATGCCCCAGGCCGCCAACACCGCGTTCCTGGTGGACATCCCGTCGCCCGGCTGGACCGAGGTGCGCCAGATCGAGACCATGCACGGCTCGACCGGCCACTCCGAGATCCGTATCGAGGACCTGCGGGTGCCGGCGGCCAACATGCTCGGCGAGCGGGGTCAGGGCCACATGCTGGGTCAGTACCGGCTGGGTCCGGCCCGGCTGGCCCACTGCATGCGCTGGATCGCCCAGGCCGAGATGGCGCTGGACATGATGGTCGACCGGTCTTTGAACCGGTTCGTCCACGGGTCGTTGCTGGCCGAGAAGCAGGGCATCCAGTGGATGATCGCCGACTCCACCATGGAGCTTTACCAGGCCAAGCTGATGGTGCTGCACGCGGCCTACCGCATCGACCAGAAGCTGGACTTCAAGTCCGAGGTGTCGATGACCAAGCACTTCGTGGCCAACGCCCTGGGCCGGATCATCGACCGGTCGATCCAGGTCCACGGCGCCCTCGGCTACTCCACCGACACCCCGCTGGCCAGCATGTACCAGCACGCCCGCTGGGCCCGCTTCGCCGACGGCGCCGACGAGGTCCACCAGATGCGCATCGCCCAGCGGACCATCGCCGCCTACAAGGACGACGGCTCCACCCGGGCCGCCACCGGCGACCTGCCCCTGTAGGCGCCGCGCCGGGCGGTCCGTTCGGATCGCCGGTCCCGGTCCCGATCAGTCCGGCTGGTCGGGGGCACCCGCCTGGTCGGCGGCCGGCGCCGTCGGCGTCTCGTCGGTCTCCTCGGTCTCCCCGGACTTGCGGTGCAGGATGTGCGACAGCCGCCGCCGCACCACGTCGACCTCGGCGTCGGGCATCTGACCCCGGCTGTCGAGGTAGATGGCCTTGACCGCCCCCAGCAGCGGGGTGGCCACCAGCGCGCCCGGCACCCCCGCGGCGGCGCCACCGACCAGCGCCGCCAGCATCGTGGCCGGCGGTGACAGGTTGACGGCCCGGCCCACGATGGCCGGCTGGATGATGTGGTTCTCGAGGTTCTGGTAGGCGAGGAA
>DASXTK010000173.1:0-4118 GCA_036505485.1 Acidimicrobiales bacterium | reverse complement strand
AAGAACGTGCCGGACGAAGCACGCCCGCCGACTGGACGTGGATCGTGCCGCCCATCTCGGGTGCCGCCACCCCGGTGTTTCACCGCTACTACCACAACGCCGATCTCCGGCCGAACTACGTCCACCACCGGTAAGCACCGGCGCGATGACCAGCAGCCGGATGCGGGAGCCGGTGAATCGCGGGGCGCCCTGGCGGGCGGTCGAGTATGGCTGGTTCTGCCAGACCTTCGGCCGCGCGACCGAGCCGCTGCCCTTCGACGACGATGACGTGAACGCCGATCTGCGTGTCGAGCCGGACGAGACGACCGAGGGCATCCTGGCGTTCTACGGCCGAGCCCGGGCCGCGGCCGACCAGGTCACCGACGAGCTGGAGCTCGATGCGACCGGCACCGCCTGGTTCGGCGACGCGGTCTCGCTGCGCTGGGTGCTGATCCACATGGTCGAGGAGACGGCACGACACGCCGGCCACGTCGACATCGTGCGCGAGCTCATCGACGGAATGACCGGCGACCACCGGCCTGCGTGAGGCCGTTCCCGCGGCACTGGCCGCGGCTCGACCTTGATCTCGTCAGAGCCAGTCCAGGCGCTTGAACAGGAGGTACAGGCCGCTGGAGAGGATCACCAGGAGCACGACCGAGGCAACGAACCCTGACTGCTGGGCGAACCCCGGGTAGGGCACGTTCATGCCGTAGAAGCCGGTCACCGCGGTCGGCACCGCGATGATGGCCGCCCAGCTGGTGACCTTCTTCATGATCGAGTTCAGGCGGTTGCCCTGGATCGTGAGGTTGGTCTCCAGGATGGTGGACACCAGGTCGCGCAGCGACTCGGTCCACTCCGTTGCCCGCAGCACGTGGTCGTAGACGTCCTGGAAGTAGGGGCCGATGGCCTGGTCGACCAGCTTCAGGTCGCGACGGAGCAAGGTGTTGACGACCTCGCGCATGGGCAGCACCACCCGGCGCAACACCACCAGCGACTTGCGCAGCTCGAACGAGCGGCGCTGCACCTCGGCACTGTGGGGCCGCTCGTCGAACAGCATGTCCTCGAGGCCCTCGATGGCGTCGTCGAGCTGCTGCACGGCGGCGAAATGCCCGTCGACGACGAAGTCGAGCAGCCCCCACAGCAGGAACCCGACGCCGTGGGTGGCCAGGTCGGCCGAGCCGTCCCAGCGGGCCACCACACCGTCGATGTCGAAGCTGGGGTCCTTCCGGACGGTGATCAGCGCCCGCGGGGTGGCGAATGCGGCCAGTTCGCTGGTGGCGAGCCTGCCGGTGGCCGGGTCAAGGCTGACCGCGTACGCGGTGAGGAACGCATGGTCCTCGTAGCGGTCCAGCTTGGGCCGCTCGTGCTGTTGGACGGCGTCCTCGACCGCCAGGGGGTGCAAGGCGAACTCCTCGGACACGACCGCCAGGTCCTGCCGGTCCGGCTCGCACAGGTCCAACCAGACCACCGTGCCCGATTCCTTGAGGTAGTCGGAGATCTGGGCGGCCGGGAAGTCCTTGGCCTCCAGCACCCCATCGCGGTACAGCCGGGTATGGCGCATACCACCAGCCTATCGGCAAGCAGGCACACTTGGCGGGATGTCTGCGCTCACGCCGCCGCCAGGGCACCCACGGCGACCGGGACGACCCGGCGACTATGGCAACTTGGCGACGGTGAGCAGCACGGCTGCGTCCTCCAGAGCATGCAGCGTGTGCCGCGCCTGGGGAACGATCAGCAGGTCACCGTCGCGCCCTTCCCACTCCGCGGCCTCGGCGACAAGCCGCACCCGACCGTGCAGCACGTGCACGGTCGCCTCGCCGGGATTCTCGTGCTCCGACATCGACGACCCGGCGGTCAGCGCCACCAGCGTCTGCCGCAGCACATGCTCGTGTCCACCATGGACGGTCCGTGCGCTCCGGCCGGCCGAAGCAGCGGTCGCCGACTTCATCAGCTCGCGAGCAAGCGCATCAAGCGACAGCTTCTCCATGGGTCCAATGTGACCATCCGGCCGGGCAACCGTCAACGACTCCGCCGGACCGACGGAGGCCCCGCCAGGTCCGAGGCTCCGCCGGAGCATCCGGCTGGGGTCGGCCTCGGGAGGATCCTGTCCGCTTTGTCCTGCCCATCCGGCCGGTCGCGGCCCTGGACCGCGCCACCGTCGTCGCCTGGCTCGGCACGACCTTGTAGCGCCACCCGGTCGGCACCCTGAACCAGGTCAAATTTCCGGCCTGGCGGAAGACGGCGGGCGCGAACGGATGGTTGCGACCCGGGAACCAGGGGACCCTTTGCATTGGTGGCCGGGCAACGCCATGCTCCAGGGGTGTGAGCACGGCGGGGTGGCATGGCGCAGGAGGTGTGGGTGCATGGCCGAGCAGGCAGAGCAGCAGGAGTTCGACCTTGTGGTGGTGGGAGGTGGTCCGGGGGGGTATCCGGCGGCGATCCGGGCGGCCCAGCTGGGCGTGCGGACCGCGCTGGTGGAAAAGGAGCGGCCCGGCGGGGTCTGCCTGAACTGGGGATGCATCCCGACCAAGGCGATGCTGCGGTCGGCTGATGTGCTGGAGACCATGCAGCACAGCGCCGAGTTCGGAGTGCTGGCCGATAACGTGCGGCTGGACTACTCGGCGGTGGTCAAGCGCAAGGAGCGGATCGTCAAGGGCCTGACCGACGGGGTGGCCGGGCTGCTGAAGGCCAACGGGGTCACGGTGGTCGGCGGGCATGCGCGGTTTGTCGGCCCGAAAGCCGTGGAGGTCGTCGGGGTCGGGGACGCGCCGTTGGGTGCCGGGGGACCGCTGTACAACGCGCCGCCCGCGCCCGACGGCCGGCCGCAGGCCAGGCTGGAGGGACGCAACGTGATCGTGGCGACCGGCTCCACGCCGGTGCTGCTGCCGATCCCCGGGATCGACCTGCCCGGGGTGGTCACCTCCGATGGCGCGTTCCTGCTCGGCGAGGTGCCGCGGCGGATCGTGATCATCGGGGCCAGCGCGGTCGGGGCCGAGTGGGCCACCTTGTTCCACGCCTTCGGCGCCGAGGTGACCATGGTCGAGCTGCTGCCGACGCTGATCCCGGCCGAGGACGAGGACATGGGCAAGGCCCTGGGCCGCTCGTTCACCAAGCGGGGGATCAAGGTCCAGACGGGAAGGACGGTCTCGGAGATCGCCCCGGCAGCCAAGGGAAGGAAGCAGGGGGCCGCCCTGCGGGTCACCATCGCCGACCCCGACGGGCAGAACCCCGAACAGGTGGAGACCGACGTGGTGCTGGTAGGGGTCGGCCGCCGGCCCAACACCGAAGGGCTGGACCTGGAGCGCACCGGGGTGACCACCGATCAGCGGGGCTGGGTCCAGGTGGACGACCAGCTGCGGACCAGCGCGGCGGGTGTCTACGCGATCGGGGACGTGACCGGGACGGTGTTGTTGGCCCATGTGGCCAGCCATCAGGGGCTGGTCGCCGCTGGGGTGATCGCCGGGCATTCTGAGCGGATGGACTACAGGGCGGTCCCGGCCGCGACCTTCACCCACCCGGAGGTGGCCAGCGTCGGGCTGACCGAGGCCAAGGCCAAGGAAGCCGGCCACGATGTGGTCGTCGGCCGGTTCCCGTTCAGCGCTCTTGGTCGCGCCCAGACCTACGGGTCGACCGAGGGGCTGGTCAAGGTGGTCGCCGACCGGAGGTACGGGGAGGTGTTGGGGGTGCACATCATCGGTCCCGGCGCCAGCGACCTGATCCCCGAGGGGGTGAAGGCCATGCACCTGGAGGCGACCCTGAGCGACATCGCCGATACCATCCACGCCCACCCGACGTTGGGCGAGGGGACCATGGAGGCTGCCATGGTGGCGCTCGGCCTGCCCGTCCACATCCCCCCGCCACGCCGCCGCTAGCCACCGCAACGACCGCGTCAGTGCCCATGGAGGTGTGAGCGTGTGAAGGTCAAGGAGATCATGACGACGCCGGTCGTGTCCGCCGAGCCCGAGACCCCGACCACGGACGTGGTCGAGCTGCTCACCGCACACCGGATCAGCGGGGTCCCGGTCACCGACCAGGATGGCGCGGTGGTCGGGCTGGTCAGCGAGCACGACCTGCTGGTCAAGAAGGGCGCGACCGCGCGCGAGGTGATGTCGTCGACGGTGATCAGCGTCACCGAGGAC
>DASXTK010000172.1:0-16002 GCA_036505485.1 Acidimicrobiales bacterium | reverse complement strand
GGCGAGGAGGTGGTGGTGAACGCTCCGGTCGGTGGTTGACCGGGTGCGGGCTGGCGTGGAGTCGGGGCCGGAGGGGCTGGTAGCACCCGGTACGATCGGTGACCGTGGGTGACGAACCACAGTCGAACATGCAGCTGACCGAATCGATGGGCCCCAACGCCTGGCTGGTCGACGAGATGTACGAGCAGTACCTCGCGAACCCGACCTCGGTGAGCGAGGCGTGGCGCGAGTTCTTCGCCGACTATCGCCGTGATGCCGACCATCTGGCGCCGCCGCCACCGCCCTCGGCTCCCGCATCGGCCGCACCGACGGCGCCGGCCGTGGCGTCCCCCAATGGAGCCACAACAGCAGCCCCGCCCGCGCCAGCCCAGCCGGCTGCGACCGCGCCCGAGCCCGCCGCCGCGACCTCGGAGCCGAGCGAGCCCCCGGGCCAGATCCTGCGGGGCGCGGCGTCCAGGATCGTCCAGAACATGGAGGCCAGCCTCGGGGTCCCCACGGCCACCAGCTTCCGCAACGTGCCGGCCAAGCTGCTCGAGGTCAACCGCAGGGTCATCAACGGCTATCTGGGACGGACCCGCGGCGGCAAGGTCAGCTTCACCCACATCATCGGTTTCGCGGTGGTGAAGGCCATCACCGGGTCGGTGCCGGTGATGAACTCCAGCTTCGTCGTCGGGCCGGGTGGCGAGCCCCGGGTGGTCCGCCACGAGCACGTGGGGCTGGGCATCGCCGTCGATGTGGAGAAGTCCGACGGCAGCCGCACCCTGCTGGTTCCGGTGATCAGGGACGCCGACACCTTGGACTTCCGGGCGTTCTGGGGCACCTACGAGGAGCTCATCCGCAAGGTCCGCTCCAACAAGCTGTCTCCGGACGACTTCGCCGGCACCACCGTGTCCCTGACCAACCCCGGGACCATCGGCACCGTGCAGTCCGTCCCCCGGCTGATGCCGGGCCAGGGGCTGATCGTCGGGGTCGGGGCCATCGACCATCCGGCGGAGTGGCGGGGCGCCGATCCGGTGCAGCTGGCCGATCTCGGCTTGTCCAAGGTGATCACGCTGACCTCGACCTACGACCACCGCATCATCCAGGGCGCGGAGTCGGGTCTGTTCCTCAAGCGGGTCGAGGAGCTGCTGCTCGGCAACGACGGCTTCTACGACGAGATCTTCCAGAGCCTCGAGGTGCCCTACGAGGCCATCCGGTGGCGGCAGGACATCAGCCCCCTCAACCACGAAGAGTCGATGCTGGAGAAGCAGATGGCGGTGGCCACGCTGATCCGGGTCTACCGGGTCCGGGGCCACCTCATCGCCGATCTCGACCCGCTGCGCTGGAAGGAGCCCCGGATGTACCCGGAGCTCGACCCGGCGACCTACGGCCTCACCATCTGGGACCTCGACCGCGAGTTCCTGACCGGCGGTCTGGCCGGCCAGGAGAAGATGACGCTCAGCCAGATCCTGCGGGTCCTGCGCGACGCCTACTGCCGCACCTCGAGCGTCGAGTACATGCACATCCAGGACCTGGACGAGCAGCACTGGATCCAATCGATGATCGAGGCCAACAACCACGACCTCGGCCTCGACGACCAGCGCCACATCCTGGAGCGGCTCAACGCCGCCGAGGCCTTCGAGAAGTTCCTCGGCACCAAGTGGGTGGGACAGAAGCGGTTCGGTCTGGAGGGGGTCGAGAGCCTCATCCCGGTACTCGATGCCATCCTCGAACTGGCCGCCGACGAGGGCCTGGCCGGTGTGGTCATGGGCATGCCCCACCGCGGCCGGCTCAACGTGCTGGCCAACATCGTGGGAAAGTCGTACGACCAGATCTTCAAGGAGTTCGAGGGCACCGTCGATCTGGACGCGGTCCAGGGCAGCGGCGACGTGAAGTACCACCTCGGCCAGGTCGGCAAGTTCCAGAGCCAGAAGGGCGCCCAGATCGGCGTCGAGCTGGCCGCCAACCCCAGCCACCTGGAAGCGGTCGACCCGGTTGTAGTGGGCATGGCCCGGGCCCGGCAGGACCAGATCAACGATCCCGAGGCCTACTCGGTGCTGCCGATCCTCATGCATGGTGATGCCGCGTTCGCCGGACAGGGTGTCGTGGCCGAGACGCTCAACATGAGCGATATCAAGGGCTATCGCGTCGGCGGAACCATCCACGTGGTCGTCAACAACCAGATTGGCTTCACCACCAGCCCCGAGGCGGCTCGGTCCGGCTTCTACTCCACCGATGTCGGCAAGATCGTCCAGGCGCCGATCTTCCACGTGAACGCCGACGATCCCGAGGCCTGCGTCCGAGTGGCCCGGCTGGCCTATGCCTACCGGCAGCGCTTCCACAAGGACGTGGTCATCGACCTGGTCGGCTACCGCCGGCACGGCCACAACGAGGGTGACGACCCCAGCTACACCCAGCCGTTGATGTACGCCAAGATCGACCAGCGCCGTTCGGTGCGCAAGCTGTTCACCGAGTCCCTGGTCAAGCGGGGCAAGCTGTCGCTGGAGGAGTGCGAGCAGGCGCTCGACGACTTCCAGAAGCGACTGCAGCAGGCGTTGGAGGAGACCCGGCAGTCGGCACCGCCGGCCGGCGTCCAGGCCGCGGCCCCGCCGCCGGCGATCGGATGCCTGCCCCCGGTGGAGACCGGCGTCGACCGCGCCGTCCTCGACCGGATCTACAACACGATGGACGGCTGGCCCGAGGGGTTCCAGGTCCATCCCAAGCTGTTGCGGCAATTCGAGACCCGCGACCACATGGTGCGCGACGAGGGCGACGTCGACTGGGCCACCGCCGAGGCACTGGCCCTGGGATCGCTGCTGCTGGAAGGTCACGACATCCGCTTCTCCGGACAGGACTCCCGTCGCGGCACCTTCAGCCAACGCCATGCCGTGCTGGTCGACCACGAGACCGGCGTCGAGTGGGCCCCGTTGGCCCATCTCGGTCCCGAGCAGGGCAAGTTCTGGATCTACGACTCGCTGCTGTCGGAGTACGCCGCGCTCGGCTTCGAGTACGGCTACTCGGTCACCAACAAGGACGCCCTGGTCTGCTGGGAGGCCCAGTTCGGCGACTTCGTCAACGGCGCCAGCACGATCATCGACCAGTACGTCGTGGCCGCCGAGGACAAGTGGGACCAGACGTCGGGTCTGGTGCTCCTCCTCCCGCACGGCTACGAGGGACAGGGACCCGAGCACAGCTCAGCCCGCATCGAGCGGTTCCTGACCCTGTGCGCCGAGGACAACCTCCAGCTGGCCTATCCGACCACCGCCGGGCAGTACTTCCACCTGCTGCGCCGCCAGATGCATCGCGAGATCCGCAAGCCCCTGGTGGTGTTCACACCGAAGTCGCTGCTGCGGGCCAAGCCGGCCCGGTCGCCCCTCGAGACCCTCACCCAGGGCAGCTTCGCCGAGGTCCTCGACGACGCCGGGGTGACCGATGCGCAGGCCGTGCGCCGGGTGGTGCTGTGCACCGGCAAGATCGGCCAGGAGGCGCTGGCCGAGCGGACCAAGCGGAGCATCGACAACGTGGCGGTGGTGCGGGTCGAGCAGCTGTATCCGTGGCCCGTCGATCAGCTCAGCGAGGTCGTCGGCCGCTACCCGAACGCCCGTGAGCTGGTGTGGCTCCAGGAGGAGCCGGCCAACATGGGCGCCTGGGCCTTCGCTCAGGACCGCCTGGCCGAGCGGTTCCAGGACAGCCACACCATCCGCCGAGTGACCCGCCACGAATCCGGCAGCCCCGCCACCGGCTCTCTGACCATCCACGTCCAGGAACAAGAAGCCCTCCTAGCCACCGCCCTGACAGTCACCTGAGAAGCTCGACTCGCTTCGATCTCCCTGGGTGACGAAGGTCACGGAGTGTTTCCGTAACTTTTCGTTCCCCTGAGCAGGACCTTGGGCGATAATGGCCGTTATCAGCGCTGGCCGACCACGGCGGGGGAATCGCAATGACGATCGAAGAGCACACCAGCAACCGTGAACTGATCGGTCGAGACGAGATCAACGATCTCGAGGCGATCCTCTCGGTGGCCAACACCGATGTCAACGAGGCCATCTATGCGGTGGAGGACAACGCCGAGGCCATCTTCACGTGGGACTACGAGAAGGGCGCCCGGCCGGCCCTGAACAAGCTCTACGAGAAGGCCAAGCACTCCCAGTGGAACGGTGAGACCGATCTTCCCTGGGAGACCGAGGTCGATCTGGAGAAGAACGCCGCCCTCCAGCGCCTGCAGTTCGCCGAGTTCGAGGCCGACGTGACCGGCACCCCGTTCGAGAAGTGGACCGAGGAAGAGTGGATCCGGCTCTCGATCGAGTCGGACAACTGGACCCTCAGCCAGTTCATGCACGGTGAGCAGGGCGCCCTGCTGTGCACGGCCAAGATCGTCGAGACCGTGCCGTGGATCGACGCCAAGTACTACGCCTCGACCCAAGTGATGGACGAGGCCCGTCACGTCGAGGTCTTCGCCAAGTACCTCGACGAGAAGCAGGACGGGCACTATCCCATCAACGCCCACCTGAAGATGCTGCTCGACGACATCATCAGCGACAGCCGCTGGGACATGACCTACCTGGGCATGCAGATCATGGTCGAGGGTCTGGCCCTCGCCGCCTTCGGTTTCATGCAGCAGATGACCCCGGACCCGCTGCTCAAGCAGCTGCTGCGCTATGTCATGGCCGACGAGGCCCGGCACGTGGCCTTCGGGGTGCTGTCGCTCAAGGAGTACTACAGCGAGCTGACCACGCCGGAGCTGCGTGACCGGCAGGAGTTCGCCTTCGAGGCCGCTCTGCGCATGCGTGACCGCTTCCTCCAGCAGGAGGTGTGGGAGCGCATGGGCATCAACCCCAAGGACGTGTTGCCGTTCGTGGTGCAGGACCCCGGTCGGGCCATGTTCCAGCAGATGCTGTTCACCAAGATCGTGCCCAACTGCCGCAAGCTCGGCCTGCTCGACGCCGGCGACGGCTGGCTGCGGGAGCGCTTCACCGAGATGGGCGTCATCGCCTTCGAGAACTGGGAAGACACCGGCGAGGAGTACGAGAAGCTCCAGGTAGAGGGCATCTCCACTGCCACCGCCTGACTCGGCCTGACCGCTAGCGGAGGGGGAAGCCGACCACCTTTTCGAGGTCGGTGATGGCTTGGCCGGCGTCCACGACCTTGATGGTCGTCATGCCCATGGCTCGGGCCGGCTTGAGGTTGATCCCCAGGTCGTCGAGGAACACCGCCTCGGGCGGAGCGACCCCGAGCCGGTCGCAGACCAGGTCGTAGATGGCGGGATCGGGCTTGCGGATGCCCACCCGGCTCGATTCGACGATCACGTCGAACTCATCCAGCACCGCGGCCATCTGGCCGTTCGATCCCGCCAGGGCCGCGCCCTGGCGATCCGGGTCGTCCAGCGCCACGAAGTTGTTGGTGAGCAGGGCGGTCTTGAGCCGCTCGTGACAGCGGCGCAGTGCCTCGACCATGGACGGACGCAGGTCCGTTGCGGTCAGGATCCCCAGCACCGCCGCACCGTCCACCTCGTGCCCGGCGGCGAGCGCCTCCGAAGCGAACAGCTGGACGAACCCAGCCAGATCGATCTCGTTCCGTTCGAGCCGGGCCCACGCGTTGTCGTCGGGGTTGGCGGCGTTGAGTTGGCGGAGGAGTCCAGCGGGCAACCCATGGTCCTGCTCGTAGCGGCTGAAGGCTTCGAACGGGCTCGTGAGGATCACTCCTCCGAAGTCGAAGATGACGGCTCGGATCGGCGGTTCCACGACCGGCAGCCTATGTTTTCGGTGCATGACTGGGGACGAAGGAGGCGGTCGGGACCTTTGGGTTCCGCCTGCTCGGGGTGCCTACGCGGATCCGCCGCCACCACCGGTGGTGCGGATGCCGACGCCGGAGCCGGGCACGTCCGCGGCGACCCGGCGGCGCAGCAGAGCTCCCCTGATCCTGCTGGTGATGGCGGTGGTTCTGGTCCTCGCCGCCGTGGGCGCGGTCGGGGTGGTGGCACTGTCCCGCACCGAGACCGGCTCGGAGACCGCGTCGGGGTCCAACAACGACGGGAACGCCTCGCCGACCACGACCCTGCCCGACCGACCCTCGTCCTCGGCGCCGAGAGCCTCGACCACCACGACGGAGGTGTCGCCGCTGCCCCAGGTGGCCGAAGGCGTTGACGGGGAGTTCCGCATCAACCTGCCGGCCTCGCTGACCTACCTGGCCGTCGCCGGTGACCTGACCGATCTCGGCATCACCATGTTCCCCGACCAGCCGGACCTCGCTGCGAAGATGGATGCGCTGGTGTGGGTGTTCAACGGGCCCGGAACCCGGCTGGTGGCCATCGATCCCCAGATCCTGTCCAGCGATCAGTCGCTCGACCCCATCGAGCTCATCGGGGAGTCCGGTTTCACCGGCGCCAGCCTTGATGACCTGATAGCGGGGTACGAGCAGCTCGTGAGCGAGCGGGAGGAACCGCTCGGGTTCCACATCGTCGACCGCGGCCGGCTGATGGGCGCCGGCGGCGAGATGGCGTGGTTCGACATCGGCAACGGTCAGGGCGGCGGCACCCGGCACTACCTGGTCGGCTCCGGGGACGTGCGGTGGATCCTCATCTGCTGGACCAACGACTTCGCGGCATCCCGCGAGATGACCGACCAGATCGCCGTCTCGCTGGAGGTAGCGATCTAGCGGTCTAGCCCAACAGGTCGTGGGCCACGGCCTCCCACAGCTCGGTCGACAGACGCAGGGACTCCAGGTCCACCCGCTCGTCGTCGCCGTGGAACATGCGGCCGTAGTCGTCGAAGCTCAGCTTCCTGCTGAACAGCCCGAACCCGTACGACGTGATGCCCAGCCGGCGGAAGAAGCGGGCGTCGGTAGCGCCGACGTTGAAGAACGGGACGAGGTGGCTGCCCTCGTAGAACGACTGCGTGACCCGGCTGAGCGAGTCCCAAAGCGGGCTCTCGATGGGCGAACGGGTGGACGGGTCGTCATGGGGGTCGACGATCTCGACCCGGGCGGCCAGGTCGCCCAAAGCGTCGTCGAGCATGGCCTTCACGTCGGGCAGCGTCCGGCCCGGCAGGGTCCGGATGTCGAGCTGGATGTCGACCAGGTCGGGGATGACGTTGGTCTTGGTCCCACCGGACACCACGGTCGGCGCCACGGTGGTGTGGGTGCAGGCGTGGAACTGGCGGGCCATGCCGTCGGGCAGCACGCTCAGGGCCTCGATGAACCGGTCGGGGTCGAGCAGCGGTGCCACCATCTCCTCGGGATAGCCCATGCCCTCCAGGAACAGCCGCCAGGTGTCGTGGATCTCGGTCTCGGGGCGGTACTCGGCGATCCGGCGCACCACCTCGGCTGCGGTGACCAGGGCGTTGTCGGTGCGCCAGGGCTGCGAGGCGTGCCCGGGGGTGCCCTTGATCCGTAGGGTGCACCAGCACGAGCCCTTCTCGCCGACCAGGACCGGCAGACGCAGCGCGCCGTCGCCACCGCGCACCGGGATCCCGCCGGATTCGGTGATGACGTAGTCGGCGCCGATCGCGTCCATCTCGTGCTGGGCCAGGTGCTCGGCGCCCCAGGTGCCGAGGGCCTCCTCGTCGGCCACGGCCAGGTAGATCAGAGTCCCCTCAGGGCGGAACCCCGTGGTCGCCAGCCGGCGCAGCGCCACCGCCATGGATGCGGTCAGGTTGAGCATGTCCACCGCGCCGCGGCCCCACACCTCGTCGTCGACCAGCTCGCCGCCGAAGGGATCTCGCTGCCAGCCGTCGGGGTTGGCCGGAACGACGTCGGTGTGCCCCATGAGCAGCAGGCTCGGAGCGTCGGATCGCCGGCCCTCGATCCGGGCCACCAGGCTGGTCCGCCCGGAACTCGGTTCGTACCGCTCCACATCGAGGCCGCTGCCCTCGAAGTACGACGTCAAGAGGTCGGCGCTGCGGTCCTCGTGACCACTCTCCATCGAACCGTCGTTCACGCAGGCGTTACGGATCAGGTGCTGGAGCAGATCCGTGACCTCAGGGGTCACGTCATCGGCCGCGACTTCGGACATCGCGGCACCGTACTAGCAGCCCCGATCCACTTCCTCCCGACCAGGTTCCGCCGCATGAGGCGGTAGGTCTGGTTCAATGCCAACGACATGAACGTCCCCCGAGCGCACCGACACGTGATCGTCGATGGCTCGAACATCGCGACCGAGGGCCGGGATACGCCGTCTCTGGCGCAGCTCGACGAGGCGGTCCAGGCGTTCATCCGGGAGTACGAACCCGAGATCGTCACCGTGGTCGTCGATGCCACGTTCCCCAATCGCATCGCTCGCAGCGAGCGCAAGATCTACGAGGACGCCATCGACGCCGGGGAGCTGATCGCCCCGCCGGCCGGTGCCATCGGCCGGGGCGACGCCTTCATCCTGCAGATCGCCGATCGGGCCGACGCCACCATCCTGTCCAACGACTCGTTCCAGGAGTTCCACGGCGAGTACGAGTGGCTCTTCGACGAGGGACGGCTCATCGGCGGCAAGCCCGTACCCCACGTGGGCTGGGTGTTCATGCCCCGCACCCCGGTGCGGGGTCCGGCGAGCCGCCGGGCTGTGAACGCCGCGAGACGGACCCAGCCGGCATCCAAACCGTCGGAGGCGGCCGCGCCCACCACCGCGGCCGAGCCGGCCAAGCGGTCCCGCCGCGCCACCAAGCAGGCCGCGAAGCCGGCGAAGGCGGAGGCCAAACCGTCCGTTCGGGCGGCGAAGCCGGCGCCAACCCCGACCCCGGCCAAGGCGGCCGCCGCTGCGCCGAAGCCGGCGGCCCCGCCAGCTCCGGTGGTTGGACCCGAGGTGGTGAACACGACTGCGTACAACGAGGCGCTTCCGTTCATCGAGTTCGTGGGCGAGCACCCCGTGGGTAGCGAGGTGGAAGCGGTGGTGGAGCACTTCGGCTCCCACGGCGCCTATCTCCGCATCGGCGACGTGCGGGCTTATGCCCCGCTCAAGAACCTGGCTGATCCAGCGCCGCGCAGCGCCAAAGAGGTGCTGCGGGTCGGCGAGACCCGGCGCTTCGCGGTGGCGTCCATCGATCCGCCACGGCGAGGCGTGGACCTGGCGTTGCCGGGCATGATCGGCGCGAAGACCCAAGCGCCCGCCCCGGCCTCAGCCCCAGCACCGGCTGCGGCCGACTCCGAGAAGCCCACCCAGCCGCGTCGGTCCCGGAACGCCAAGAAGGCCGTGACAGCCAAGAAAACACCGGCCAAGAAAGCGGCGGCGAAGAAGGTTCCGGCCGCCCGTGCCGTATCCAAACGGGCCTCGGCCAAGAATGCTCCAACCGACAAGCGGGGTTAGTCCGGCCCGATCCCCACTCACCGCCCCGTGATTGCGTCGGCCCGAAGGCCGACCGGTTACCTTCAGAGTGATGCGCATCGCGACATGGAATCTGGCCGCGCTGACCTCCGAGCGGTTGGTCCGACTGCACGACTGGCTGGACTATGCGCAACCCGACGTGCTGTGCCTCCAGGAGACCAAGCTCAGCGACGACGCCTTCCCGGCCATGGAGTTCCTGGCCCGGGAGTATGAGGCCGCCCACCACGGGCAGGGTCGCTGGAACGGGGTGGCCATCCTCAGCCGGGTCGGCCTGGAGGACCCGGTGTCCGGGTTCGGCGACGACCAGCCGCCCGATCCTGAGGCCCGTCTGCTCACCGCCACCTGCGGCGGGGTCCGGGTGACCACGGCCTACGTGCCCAACGGCCGGTCGGTGGACCACGAGCAGTACGTGTACAAGTTGGCCTGGCTGGCCCGGCTGCGAGCGGGCTTGGACACCGCAGTGAAGCCCGACGACCTGGTGGTGCTGTGCGGCGACGTCAACATCGCCCCC
This sequence comes from Acidimicrobiales bacterium, assembly GCA_036505485.1. Lineage (GTDB taxonomy): Bacteria > Actinomycetota > Acidimicrobiia > Acidimicrobiales > VFJN01 > DASXTK01. Next base: position 6,208 of record DASXTK010000172.1, on the reverse strand, counting down.
GCCGACATCGACGTGTGGGACCCAGCGGCGTTCGAGGGACAGACCCATGTCTCCGAGCCGGAGCGCAAGGCCCTTGCTGACCTGGAGAAATGGGGCCTCCACGATGTCTTCCGGGAGCAGTACCCCGACGTCGGCGGGCTGTTCAGCTGGTGGGACTACCGGGCCGGCAACTTCCACAAGCGCCAGGGCATGCGGATCGACCTGATTCTGGCCACCGCGCCCCTGGCCAAGCGGGTCACCTGGGCCCTGATCGACCGCAACGCCCGCAAGGGGACCAAGCCCAGCGACCACGCTCCGGTCCTGGCCGATTTCGATGTTGACGAGGACGTTTAGTAGGACGTCGCCCATGAATGACTCCGGTGGCGCTTCGCCCACCCCGAGCGAGGACGGATCGGAGCGGACTCTCGGCACGCCGGGTTCCGCCGGCTGGACCGACATGCTCAACTCCTACGCCTCGGAGGCGCCGTCGCCCCGCCGGGTCGAGCTGCACCGCACCGGCGACGCCCTGCGCCGGATCGTCCATCGGCTCCACGGCAGCCGGGCCGAGGCCGACGAGCTGGCCGAGGTGGCCGATGAGCTGGAGGCCCTGGCCCAACGGCTCGACAACCTCACCGCCGGCTCCATGTACGAGGGCTTCGGCGAATCACCCCTGGCCGGACAGGATCCCCACGCCTTCTTCGATCACAGCCCCATGCTGGGCCGGGCCAACCCGCTGGCGCCGCCGCTGATGCTGTGGGCCGAAGACGAAGTGATGCACGGCCTGGCCACCTTCGACGCGGCGTATGAGGGCCCGCCCGGCTGCGTGCACGGCGGATACATCGCTGCGGCGTTCGACGAGGTGCTCGGATCCACCCAGTCGCTGGCCGGCCAGCCGGGGATGACCGGACGGCTGACCGTCAACTACCGCAGCCCGACCCCGTTGCGGACCGAACTGCGGTTCACGGCCCGGGTGGTGGAGGTCAGCGGGCGCAAGACGTTCACCCACGGCACCCTGCATGCCGGCGACCGCCTGTGCGCGGAGGCGGAAGGCCTGTTCATCTCCATCGACATCGGGAAGATGGTGGAGTTGCGCGCCGAACGAGAGAAGCGCTTCGGCAGCTGAACCTGGACCCGCTACGCGAGCTGGGTTCTGAGCTTGGTCAGACCTTCCAGGAGCGTGTGGCGGATCTCGCGACGAGACATCCCGAGTTGGCGGTGAAGTTGGTTCAAGGTGCCAGGCGGCTGGCCGTCGAACCCAAACCGACGAGCTATCACCAACCGCTCGGCCGAGGTGAGATCGGCCAGTGCACGACGTGGCAGGGCATGGAGGGCCAGGAGATCGTCGTCGGCTTCGGATCGTAGATCGATCGGTTCGAGCTGCTCGGCGACATCATCGTCGTCAGGGTAAGGCCAGCCATCCTCGCTCATGAACGACAGAGCAGTGAAGGCGTCACCCATGGTGTCGGTTGTCGCGCTTCGCCATCCCCCGGTCAATGAGAACGAGAGTTCGCTCTGACCCCTACTCGTTCTGTGACCTGTATGCCGCGCCAGGGCGCGGCATACAGGTCACAGAACGGTCGATAGCGCCTGTAGGAGACCATCGCCGACTCGTTGGGCCAGGAGCTGGCCTACTCCGGGGACCGCCGCCAGATCCTCCTGGCTGGTCGGACGTAGGTCGGCGAGGGTCTCCAGCAGCTGATCGTCGAGCACCGCCGTGGGCGGGATCCGGGCCGCTCGGGCCACCTCCTCTCGCCACGCCTGCAGCGCGGCGAGGCTGGGGGAGATCCGGCCCACCGGGGAGGCGCGCAACTGGGCCTTCTGCTCGGCCAGATGGCTGCGCCAGTCCACCGCGCTCGGGGCGACCACCCCCACCAGCGCGAGCTGGTCGGCGTCGGTGGCCTCCTGATCGGGAAGGTCCCGCAGCCACGGGCACACCCGTCGCTCGACCATCTTGCCGTTGAAGGTCCGCTGAGCGGCCCAGGTGCCGCACAGCTCCACCACGGCCCGGGTCATGGCCACGTAGAGCAGCCGAGCCTCCTCGGCCCGCTGGGCGCTGCTGCGGGCGTGGCCGATGGGGACGAACCCGTCCTCCAGACCGGCCAGATGCACCACCGGCCACTCCAGGCCCTTGGCTGCGTGGAACGTCGCCACCGACACGGCGTCGTGGCGCTCGTGATCGGTGCCCTCGGACTGCAGGGTGGCCGCCAACCAGATGGCGAACCCCGCGCCGGTGGCTTGGCGGTCGATGCGGAGGTGATCGTGGGCCAACTGGGCCAGGAGGCCGAGGTTGTTCGCGGCCGAGCTCCCGGCCACCGCGGGAGCGTCGTCGTCGTCCTGGTCGGCGGCGGCACGGGCCGCGGCCTCGTCGGCCAGGCCCTCCAAGTCGGGGAGCAAGGTGGCCAGCGCCCGATCGTCCGTGCGCAGCAGGTTGAGCGCGCCCCGCACCTCCGGCTTGTCGAGGAGGGCGGAGCCGCCCCGGATCTTGTGGGGGATGCCGGCGGCCCGCAGCGCCTCGGTGATCACCCCGATCTGGGCGTGGGTGCGGACCAGCACCGCCTGGGCCGACCACGGCGTCCGCGGAGCCCGTCGGTCCCGCAACGCTCGGGCGATGGCCCGGGCTTCGTCCAGGTCGGTGGGGTAGCGCAGGACCCTGGGGACCACCCCGTCGGCCTGGGTGGCCTGCACTGGGGTGCTGTCGAGCTTGGCCCGCTCCAGGACGTGGGCTGCGGCGGCCAGGATCTGGGGGGTCGACCGGTAGTTGTGGGCCAGCGACACGACCTCGGCCGACGGGTACAGCGAGCGGAAGTCCTTCAGGAACCCGGCGTCGGCGCCGTTCCAGCCGTAGATGGCCTGCTGGGGATCGCCCACGACGCACAGGTCGTGGTGGCCGGTGCCCCGCCAGGCATCCAGCAGCCGGAGCTGCAAGGGGTTCACATCCTGGAACTCGTCGACGAACAGGTGGCGGAAGCGCCAACGCTGGGCCGCGGCGAACAGCTCGTCGTTGAGCAGCGCGTCGCTGCACGCCTTGAGCAGGTCGTCGAAGTCGACGAAGCCCTGCCGACCCTTCAGCTCCTCGTAGCGGCGGTAGAGCTCGGCGATCTGCTCGGCCGGAACCGGCGGGCGGCGTCCGGCCGCGCCTTCGACGTAGGCGTCGGGGCCCAGCAACCGAGCCTTGGCCCACTCGATCTCGGTGGCCAGCAGCGCGGGTGTGACCTCGCTGGCGCTGCGCCCCTCGCCTCGCAGGACCTCCCCGAGGACCTTGCCCTTGCGGGTCAGCAGCGCCGGCATGCGGCGGGCCTTGTCGGCCCAGTGGCTGCGCAGCTGGGCATAGGCGATGCCGTGGAAGGTTCCCGCGGCGACGCCGTCACGCAGCCCCAGGGTGGCCAGCCGGTGGCGCATCTCACCCGCGGCCTTGCGGGTGAATGTGAGCGCCAGCACATGGCTGGCCTCAGCATCTTCACTGGCCACCCGCCAGGCGATGCGCCGGGTCAACACCCGCGTCTTGCCCGATCCGGCCGGGGCCAGGATGGCCAGCGGACGTCCGGGGGAGGTGACCGCCCGACGCTGCGACTCGTCGAGGTCGTGGAGGAGGTCGTCCGGCGTCATCGTCGCTGCTGCACCCGCCTGTCACCCTATTCCAGGGCGGTCGTTAGCCTGGCCCACTGTGATCGACGTGCTACCCGAGCGGTTCGAGGAGCTCGTGGCCGACGCCCTCGATTCGATCCCGCCCGAGCTGGCCGAGCTCATGGACAACGTGGCGGTCGTGGTCGAGGATGGCGCCCTCAACGGGCGCCTGCTGGGCCTCTACCAGGGGGTTCCGTTGACCAAGCGGGACGGCTGGTACGGCACCGGCGGCCTGGTCATGCCCGATCGGATCACCATCTTCCGCCGGCCCATCTGTGCCATGGCCCACAGCGAGGCCGATGTGGTGCGTCAGGTGGGCGTCACCGTCATCCACGAGATCGCCCACCACTTCGGCATCGGCGACGCCCGGCTCCACGAACTGGGCTGGGGCTGAGTGCGGGCCTAACGACGTCTAACCTGCTGACGTGCCGTTTCCTCGCCAACTTCTGAACGAGGGCGAAGACGTTGTGCTGGATCTGCATCCGCACTGGTGGTTCTTCTTCGGCCCTCTCATGATCCTGCTGGGTTCGATCTTGTTGGGTGTCATCGCGTTGGCCCTCGAGGCCCCCGGCGCCGTCAACATCTCTGTCGGCGTCCTGGTGCTGATCTGCCTGGGCGCCTTCGGTGTGCGGTATGCCCGGTGGATCACGACGAACTTCGTGGTCACCACCGACCGCCTGATCTACCGGCACGGCGTGTTGGCCAAGCACGGCATCGAGATCCCGCTGGAGAGGGTCAACACCGTGTTCTTCGCCCAGTCGATCCTGGAGCGGATCTTGCGGGCTGGTGACCTGGTCATCGAGTCGGCCGGTGAGCGCGGCATGCAGAGCTTCTCCAACGTCCGCAACCCCTCAGCGGTACAGAACGAGATCTACAAGCAGATGGAGGCCAACGAGAACCGCAAGTTCGACCGCATCGCTCCGGCGGTGCGCGGCGGGGGCGAGGCCAACTCCATTCCGAACCAGATCCGTGAGCTCGACGAGCTGCGACAGCAGGGCGTGGTCTCCGAAGAGGAGTTCGCCCGCAAGAAGCAGGAACTGCTCGACCGCATGTGAGGGTGGTCAGCCTGGTTCCGTCGGTGACCGAGACCCTGGTGGGGTGGGGGTCGCCGCCGATCGCCTGCACCCGGTTCTGCGAGCAGCCCGATCTGCCCCACGTCGGCGGGACCAAGGATCCGGACATCGCCGCGATCGCCGCACTGGAACCGGACGTGGTGGTGATGTGCGTGGAGGAGAACCGGCGGGAGGACGCCCATGCGCTCCACCAGGCCGGTATCGCCACCGCGGCACTGTCCGTCGATGGCCTGGATGATGTCCCCGTGGCCATGCGTCTGCTCGGCCAGGTAGCCCAAGTCGAGCCGGCGGGAATGGTCGACAACCTGGTCGCGGCCATCGCGGCCGCCCGCGCCGAGCTCACAGACCGGTCGGCGCTGAGCGCCTTCGTGCCCATCTGGAAACGGCCCTGGATGACGCTGTCGGCCGGGACCTACGGCTCAGCTCTGCTGGACGCTTTGGGTGTTCGCAACGTCTTCGCCGACTCCGAGGAGCGTTACCCCGAGACCACGTTGGAGGAGGCCGCGGCCCGCCGGCCCGACGTCGTGCTGGCTCCCAGCGAGCCCTATCCCTTCGCCGAGCGTCACATCCCGCTGTTGGAGGAGGTCGCTCCGGTGGTCCTGGTCGATGGCCAGGACCTGTTCTGGTGGGGCGGCCGGACTCCGGACGCGCTGCGGCGCCTCGCCAACCAGCTCTCGACCGTCGGCGGTTAGTCGAGCGGTGGGGGAGGCGGCGGCAGGATCGGCGCCGGCAACTCGGTGAGCGTGGCCCCGGCGGCGGGACGTCCTCGCCACACCACGGGCATGTCGAACACCGCGTAGGGATGGCACAGGGCCACGACACAGCCGCCGAAACCGCCCCCGGTCAGTCGGGCGCCGTAGACGCCCGCGGTGCCCTGCAGCCGCTCCACCAGCTCATCCATCTCCGGGGTAGAGAGCTCGTAGTCGTCCCGGAGGCTGGCATGGCTGGTGGCCATCAGCTCCCCGGCCACCCGCAGCTCGCTGTCCTTGAGGGCGGCCACCATCCCGTCGACCCGCTCGTTCTCGGTGACGACGTGACGGGCCCGCCGTTGCAGCAGCGGATCTTCGATGCCTTCGACCTCGGTCACCGTGGCCTCCCGGAGGGGCCCGATGAGCTCCTCGACCGAGGCGCACTCGGCGTGGCGCACGGCGTAGGCGGTATTGGTGAGTTCGCGCTCGACGCCCGAGTCGACCACCGCGACCTCCAGGTCGTCGGGGAGCAGCACCGGCTCGAACGACAGGGCGTGGCAGTCGATGCGCAGCGCCGCCTCCTCGACCGCGGCGGCCACCGTGAGCTGGTCCATGATCCCGCAGGGGACGCCCACGGCCCGATGCTCGGCCCGCTGACAGGCCTGGGCCAACGCCACCGGGTCGGCCAGATCCCCGCCAAGTGCCACCGCGACAGCGACCTCCAAGGCGGCGCTGGAAGCGAGTCCCCGTCCCATTGGCAGGTTCGTGGTCACCGCGCCGAGGAGTCCGTCCCGCGCCGGCAGCTCGGCCACCACACCGGCCACGTACCGGGCCCACGGGGGT
>DASXTK010000171.1:0-14747 GCA_036505485.1 Acidimicrobiales bacterium | reverse complement strand
GTCCGCCAGCTCCCGCACGAAGGTGCGCTGGGCCTCGAGCAGATCCTTGGCGAAGTCGAACTGGCTGTCGATCACGTCGGACGCCTTGGGCAGATCCGAGGGGATGGGAAGCTTGGGCAGACGATCCTCGAACCGATCGACGCTCTCGCGGATGTAGCGGACTACGGGCTCTTGGATGCTCTTGACCGTGTCGACGACGCGGTCTTCGATCTCGGTGACGCTGGTGAGGATGGTCATGCGTATGTCTCCTGGGGGGAGGGGGCCTGTCGTTGACAGTGCTAACTATAGTTAGCACTAGCTAGCACTCGCAACCTGAGCCCACACAGCGCCCGACCCCTAAAAGCCGACCTGTTAAGTCGCCTTTTGGCTTTGTCCTGGTTAGGATCGCTGGCTGATACTGCGTGAGCCTCGGCCGACCGGCCGATCCAGGGAGGAAGCCATGGCCATTCGACTCGGGGACGACGCCCCCAACTTCACCGCCGAGACCACCGAGGGATCAGTCGACTTCCACGACTGGAAGGGTGACAGCTGGGCCGTCCTGTTCTCCCATCCCAAGGACTTCACCCCGGTCTGCACCACCGAGCTCGGCCGGGTGGCGGCGCTGAAGCCCGAGTTCGACAAGCGCAACGTCAAGATCATCGGGCTGTCCGTCGACCCGTTGACCAGCCACGAGGGCTGGAAGCAGGACATCACCGACGTGACCGGCAGCGAGCTGAACTTCCCGCTCATCGCCGACCCCGAGCGGTCGGTGGCCGATCTCTACGACATGATCCACCCGAACGCCCTCGAGACCGCCACCGTGCGGTCGGTGTTCGTGATCGGCCCGGACAACAAGGTCAAGCTCACGCTGACCTACCCGGCGTCGACGGGCCGGAACTTCGACGAGCTGCTCCGGGTAATCGACTCGCTGCAGCTCACGGCCAAGCACTCGGTGGCCACGCCGGCCGACTGGCAGCAGGGCGGCGATGTGATCATCGTCCCGGCGCTCAGCGACGAGGACGCCAAGGAGCGCTTCCCCGAAGGCTGGGACACCAAGAAGCCCTACCTGCGAGTCGTCCAACAACCCTCGTAACCGATCCACGGGCGTTCTGCCCGCGCTCCACCCGGGGCGCGGGCAGCAACGCGTCTGGGGCCCAGTGGCGCGAAATGGTGGCACCAACCCCCCTTGGGCTGCCCCTAGGGTTGGGGGCATGACCGTCCTCAACGACAGTCCGCACGCGCCTGCCACCACCGCAGCTGCGGCCGTCAACGCCACCAAGGTCTATGGGACCGGCGACACCGCAGTCATCGCCCTGAACGACGTGAGCGTGGAGTTCCCCGCCGGCCGCTACAGCGGGATCATGGGCCCGTCCGGATCGGGCAAGTCGACGTTGATGCACTGTGTCGCCGGGCTCGACACCCTCACCGACGGCAAGGTGTTCGTGGACGGTGTGGACCTCAGCCAACTGAGCGAGCGCGAGCTGACCCGGTTGCGCCGCGATCGCATCGGCTTCGTGTTCCAGGCGTTCAACCTGGTGCCGACGCTGAACGCCCTGGAGAACATGACCCTGCCGATGCTGCTGGCCGGCCGCGATCCCGACCAGGAGTGGCTGGACTATGTGGTCAAGACCGTCGGCCTTGGTGACCGCCTGACCCACCGGCCCGCCGAGCTCTCCGGCGGCCAGCAACAGCGGGTGGCGGTGGCCCGAGCCCTGGCCAGCAAGCCGGCGATCATCTTCGCCGACGAGCCCACCGGCAACCTCGACAGCAAGGCCAGCGCCGAGATCCTGCAGTTCATGCGGCGGGCGGTCGACGAGCTGAACCAGACCATCGTGATGGTCACCCACGACCCCACCGCGGCCAGCTACGCCGACCACGTGCTGTTCCTGGCCGACGGCCGGATCGTCGACGAGATGCCCGACCCCACCGCGGAGACGGTGCTGGAGCGGCTCAAGCGTTTCGACTGAGGATCACGGGGAGCGGGTCAGCGCTGCACCAGACTCCGGGTCATGTCACTCGATCCCGCGGCGCTGCCGGCCGAGGCCGTCGCCTTCCTCGACGAACGCCACCTGGCCACCCTCACCACCGTGCGGCCCGACGGCTCCCCGCACGTGGCTCCGGTGGGCTTCACCTGGGACGCCACGACCGGGCTCGTCCGGATCATCACGTTCGCCTCGGCCCGCAAGGTGCGGAACCTGACCGAGGGTCCCACCAACCGGGCCGCGGTGTGTCAGGTCGACGGCGGACGCTGGCTCACCTTCGAGGGCCTGGCCTCGGTCACCGTCGATGCCCAGCGGGTGGGTGAGGCCGTCCGCCGCTACGCCGCCCGCTACCGCACCCCGGGCGAGCGGGCGGACCGGGTGGCCATCGAGATCACCGTGGATCGGATCCTGGGGCGGGGCTGAGCTTGGCCCAGGCCTTGCGCTGATCGAGCCAACCGTCCAGGGCCAGATCGCATTCGGCGGCCTCCCGGGCGAGCAACTCGTCCTCGACGATGCCGACGGTGAAGGTCTGGGTCTGCACCCGCCCGCCCAGCCAGTAGGTGACCGAGCCGTCGAACTCCGTGCCGCGATGTTCGATCAGCCGGAACGCCAGGCCCACCGGTCCGGAGAATCCCTTGCTGTCGCCGGGGTCGTGGGCCCAGTCCGGCTCGTGCCGCTGGATGATCACCACGCCATCGTCGGCGACGTGACGGCGACAGACCCCCAGCAGTGCCAGCCGCACCTCCCGGTCGGGCGAGTCGATCAGATGGCTGGCGGCGACGACCGCGTCGAAGCGACGTCCGAGATCAAGCGCGTACAGGTCGGTCTGGATCTTCTCGGCCCCCGTCACGTGTTCGAGCATCTCGGCCGAGTCGTCCACCGCGACGACCGGGTGACCGTAGGCCACCAGCGGCCGGGTGATCCGGCCTGCGCCGCACCCCAGCTCCAGAATGGAACCCTCGGCCCGCACCTCGGCATGGATGATGTCCGGAGCATCCCCGGGCGGCAGCGCCAGGTACGCCCAGACCGGACTGCCGTCGGCGGTGATGCCCCCGTCGTTCATTCCACTGGGCGCATGGTGGACTGGTCGAAGAACGCGCGCATGGTCGCGATCTTGCCAGCGGCGTTGAACGACATCAGGTCGATGATGTCGACGCCGAAGATCTGACCACCCAGCGAGGCCCGGGCCTGCATGGCGAAGATGCCCTCGTTGCCGACCACCGTCTGGATCCCGAGCGGACGCAGCTCGATCGAGTCGGGAACAGTGTGCACCTCGTCCCAGAACACGCCGATCTCGTCGCGTCCGTGGCGGCGCGGTGTCCCCACCGGGTCCTCGATCCAGGCGTCCTCGGCGAACAGGTCCAACCAGCCGTCCTTGTCCTCGGCGCTGAAGCGCTCCATGTAGGAGGTCAGGACCTTGTGGATGGTGTCGCTGTCGATCGCTTCATCAGCCATGGCCGGGCACGCTATCTGACGGCTCGTCAGATGTCCCCGCCGGCTCGGGTTCGCAGTCCGCCGGGCGGAGGATCACCCGAGGCCCCCGGTCCCAGGTCAGATAGCTCCAGGCCCAGTTCAACATCACCGAGGCCCGGTTGCGTAGACCGGCCAGGTAGAAGATGTGCAGCCCGAGCCAGGCCAGCCACGCCGGCGTGCCGCTCAGCCGGATCCCGCCGGGCAGTTCGGCCACAGCGGCCCGGCGGCCGATGGTGGCCATGGTGCCCTTGTCCCGGAACCGGAACCGCTGCGTCGGCCGGGCCGCCAGCTGGCGAGCGATCTGTCGGGCCACATGGGTGCCGGACTGCATGGCGACCGGAGCCAGCTGCGGCAGGAGGTCACCCTTGCGTCCGGGCGCCGCGGCCACGTCGCCGATGGCCCACACGCCGGGCCGACCGGGTACCGCCAGATCCGCCCCGACCACGATGCGACCGGCCCGGGTGGTCTCCAGCCCCAGGGTCTGGGCCAGCGGGTTGGCGGTGACGCCGGCTGCCCACACAACCGTGTGAGCTGGAAGGACCTCGCCGCTGCCGAGACGGACGCTGTGCCGGTCCACCTCGGCCACCGACTCTCCCAGCCGCACGTCGACCTGACGGGCCTGCAGGCTCTGGGCCGCGTGGGCCTGGGATCCGGGGCGGAACGGAGCGAGCAGCGCATCGCGGGCCTCGACCAGCACGATCTTGGACCGGCCGACGTCGAGCCGCGGGAAGTCCCGGCGGAACACCATCGCCACCAGCTCGGCCAAGGCACCAGCGGTCTCGACCCCGGTAGGACCGCCCCCGACCACGACGAAGTTGAGCGCCCCGTCGTCGATCAACGACGGGTCGAGGTCGGCGGCCTCGAACTGCTCCAGGATGTGGTTCCGGAGTCGCACCGCATCGTCAAGTGTGTACAGAGGCATGGCCCAACGCTCGGCGCCCGGCACGTCGAACCAGGTCGCCACCGCTCCGGCCGCAACAACCAGCTGATCGAACGGCACCGCGGGCCCTGAACGCAGGTGCAACACCCGAGCGTCCCAGTCGACGCCCCGAACCTCGCCATGACGGAACCGCAGGTTGGACTGCCGGTGGAACAACCCCCGCACCGGATGGGCCACATCGGCAGCATTCAACCCCGCGGTAGCCACCTGATAGAGCAACGGCTGAAAGGTAGTGAAGTTGTGCCGATCAATGAGGGTGACCTCAACCGCCTCCCGAGCCAACCCTCGCGCCGCACTAAGCCCTGCAAACCCCGCCCCGATGATCACCACATTCTCTCGGCTTGTGAATCCCATCACAATCAGGCTACCGACCCGCAAATCAACTGGCCGCTGCGCAGGCTTCTTCCTTGGCTTCAGGGCACTGGAAGGCCCGGCGGTAGGCCAGGGGGCTGGTCCCCGCGACGCGGCGGAAGTGGGCTCGTAGGGCGGTGCCGCTGCCGAACCCGCAGCGCTGGGCCACCACCTCGACCGGCAGGTCGCTGGTCTCCAGCAGCCGCTGGGCCTGGATGACCCGCTGCCGGGTCAGCCATTGCGCCGGGGTGGTCCCGGTGACCGCCCGGAACCGCCGGGCGAAGGTGCGGGGGCTCTGCAAGGCCCGGCGGGCCAGGTCCTCGACCCGCAACGGTCGGTGGAGCTGCTCGATGGCCCATTCCAGGGTGGCGGCCATGCGATCCTCGCACGGAGCCAGCGGCACCGGATCGGTGACGAACTGGGCCTGCCCGCCGTCGCGCTGGGGCGGGACGACCATCCGTCGGGCCACGTAGTTCGCCACCTCGGCGCCGTGGTCGAGGCGGATTATGTGCAGACCGAGATCGATCCCGGCCGCGGTCCCGGCCGAGGTGAACAGCCCGTCGCCGGCGTCGACGAACAAGACGTCGGGGTTCACGTCGACCTTCGGGAACCGCCGGATCATCTCGTCGGCGAACATCCAGTGGGTGGTGGCCTTACGGCCGTCGAGCAGCCCGGCCTCGGCCAGCAGGAACGATCCGGAGCACACGCTCATGACCCGGCCCCCGCGGGCGTGGACGGCTCGCAGCGTCTCGAGGATCTCCAGTGGCGTCGGCAGGTGGAAGTCGGGCCAGGTGGCGACCACCACCGTGTCGGCGTCGGCCAACGCTTCCAGGCCCCAGGGCGTCGAGACGGACCAATCGCCGGCGTTCACCGGGATGGGCGACCCGAACGCCCCCACCAGGCGGAACTCGTAGGGCGGATCGACGTAGTCCGGGCGGGGCATGGCGAACACCTCGTGGACCACGCCTAGCTCGAAAGCCGCGACCCGGCGGCCGACGAGTCCGACGACAACATGGGAGCGAGCAGCCATGGACCGAGTATGGCAGGAATCATGCGCACATGGGCGAGTCTGCCATCCCCCAGACCGCTCGCTCGCCCCGAGAATGGGTCCATGTTCAGCGTCCATTGTCCCCGTCACGGCCACGACGTGCTGCTCGGCCATCGACAGATCCGTGGAATCGAGGGATCCGGCAGCGACCTGACCCTGCGTTGGGTCTGCTGGTGCGGTCAGCGTGGGGACTATCGCCCCCACCGCTCGCCGGCTCGGCTCTAGTCTCCAAGGCGTTTGCTCGCAACACAGGGGGAATTGCGATGCGTCTCGTCGTCTGGCCCGCGGCCGTGGTCCTCGCCGCAGCGGCTCTCATCGGCTGCCACGCTCAACCGTCGGTGTCGGCCTCGCCCAACACCGACCTGCTGGACGGTCAGGAGATCGCCGTCAGGGGCGGGGGCTACTCGGCCAACGCCACCATCGGCGTGATCGAGTGCCCCACGGCGGCGGATTCCCTCGATGACTGCGACAGCACCACCGCCAAGACACTGAGCACCGACGCCCGAGGCCACTTCAACACCACGATGGTCGTGGAACGGGTGATCACCGACGGCCACAGCGTCGACACCGACTGCGTGACCCCCGACGCCTGCGTCGTGGCGAGCGTGTACGTCCACGGCTTCCAGGGCCTGGCCACCGCCCCCCTGGCGTTCAAGAACGGCTAGTTGCGGACGGTCAGGCCGCGGTAGCCGTCGGCGAAGCCGGCCTCCCGCAAGGCGTCAGCCCACTCCGATGAGCGGACCGGATCGCCGTCGACCTGGCGCACCTCGTGCTGGCGGACGTGGCCCGATCGCACTCGGTCGGCCAACGCCCGGGGCCAGCCCGCCGCTCCGGCGGCTTGGGCCGCGGGGAAGGTCCACACCGAAACCCCACCTCGTTCCACATAGCAGAGCGGCTCGCCGTCCAGCAGCACCACCAGCGCACCTGCAGCCCGGGCCGGACGCCCGGCCGACTCCGGCCAGGGCAGCGCCGCCCCATAGGTCAGTGCTGGGTCGGTCGCCGCTACCACGACCGGCTCGGCCGACTCCGAGGTGCGGGCCGCCCGCAATCGATCGACCGCCCCCGGCAGGGCGAACTGGGCCGCACCGAGACCGGCCACGAAGTAACCGCGGCGGGTCCGACCCCGTTCCTCCAGCGCCCGCAACACCGGATAGATGCCAGCGAAGCCGCCCTCGGCGCCCTCGCTCAGGGCGGCCTCCCGAGTCAACACCCCGTGGCGTTCCAGCAACTGTGCCGCTCGGGCATGGGACACCTCGGTGGGCGACGCGGTGGCGGCCAGCAGCGGCGCCACCAACGACCAGCGTCCGGCGCCGCTCGGCGGACCGAGGCGGGACAGCCGACCTCGAGCCCGGCGATGGCCGGCAGCCCGGCGGACCTTGCCCCCGATGAACGCCCGTAGCGGCGCCAGGGAATCGTTGGTGACCAGCCCGGCCCACACCAGGTCCCACAGAGCGGCCAGCACGGTGGCGTCGTCGTAGGGCTGACCGGCGCGTTGGGCCGCCAGCGGGAGGTCGGCCCAGAACGAGGCGCCGCGCTCCCCCAGGAAGGCCAGCAGAGCTTTATGAAGGGGCTGGTCGGGACCGCCGTCGTCGTCGCTCGGCTGCGGGATCAGCAGCCCGGCCTGATCGCGGAACACCAGCCGGAGCCGCCCGTCATTCGATCCGATGGCACCGGCGCCGACCCAGACCAGCTCACCGGCGGTGCACAGCTCGTCCAGCTCGGCCGGTTGGTACTCGGCCAGCCGGGCCGGCAGGACCTCGGCCTCGAACACCGAGGCGGGCACGGCCGCTCCCTGGAGCTGACCCAGGACGTCGAGCAGCGCATCGGGACCGGTCCGCTTCGAGCCGATCCCCTGCCACTGCTGGAGGAACCGGGCGTAGGTGGTCCCGTCGACCGGCTCGACCTCGTGGCGCAGCTTGGCCAGCGACCGGCGCCGGAGCTGCCGCAACACCCCGGCGTCACAGTGCTCGCGCTGCATGCCCCCGGGGCGGAACTCGCCGGTCACCACCCGGCCCTCGTCCTCCAGCCGACCCAGCGCTGTGGTCACCCGGGCCAGGGGCACGCCCAGCCGGCTGGCCACATCGACGGCCAGGAACGGTCCGTGGGTGCGGGCATAGCGTCCGACCAGGTCGACCAGCGGAGCCTCGACCGGCTCGGTGAAGGCCGCCGGCAGTCCGACCGGAACGGCCACGCCCAAGCCGTCACGCAGCCGGGCCGCATCCTCGGCTGCAGCCAGGCAGCGCTGGTCGGCGATACCGGCCCAGAAGGCGCGATGCTCCTGCACCAGCTGTTCGGCCCAGGCCTCGGCATCCTCGCCCTCGGAGCGGGCGTCGATCTCCGCCAGGGTCAGCGGACCCAACTTGCGAACCAGATCGTGCAGTTCGTCGACATCGCGGGCCCGCCGGCCGTCGGCCAGACACTGCAGCTCCAGCTCGAGGTCGGCCAGGGCGCCGGCATCGAGCAGCTCCCGCAGCTCCTCGGCTCCCAGCAGATCGGCCAGCAGCTCCCGGTCCAGGGCCAGGGCTGCGGCCCGCCGTTCGGCCAGGGGCGCGTCGCCCTCGTACATGTACACCGCGATCCAGCCGAACAGCAGCGACTGGGCGAATGGCGACGCCTTCGGGGTCTCGACCCCGACGACCCGAACCTGGCGGGAGCGGATGTCCCGCAGCACCGAGCGCAACGCCGGGAGGTCGAACACGTCGTTGAGGCACTCGCGGGTGGTCTCCAGCAGCAACGGGAAGCTGGGGTACTTGCCGGCGACCTGCAGCAGATCGGCCGAACGCTGACGCTGCTGCCACAACGGGGTGCGCCGGTCCGGGCGGCGCCGGGGCAGGAGCAGCGCCCGGCCCGCGGCCTCCCGGAACCGGCTGGCGAACAGGGCCGTGCCCGGGAGCTGGGCCACCACCAGGTCGTCGATCTCGTCGGGATCGAGGGCCAGCTCCTCGACCGGCAGGTTCTCGACCGCCTCGGGCAGCCGCAGCACGATGCCGTCGTCGCTCCACATCAGGTCGACGTCCATACCCCACTGCTCGGCCAGCCGGTGCTGTAGGGCCATCGCCCAGGGGGCGTGGACCTGAGCCCCGAACGGGGACAGTACGCACACCCGCCAGTCGCCGATCTCGTCGGGGAACCGCTCGACCACGATGGTGCGATCGTCGGGCACGACACCGGTGGCCTCGGTCTGTTCGTCCAGATAGGAGATCACGTTGGCGGCGGCCCGCTCATCCAGGCGATGGACCGTGCGCAACCGCTCGAGCGCGTCGGCGGGCGGAAGCTCCCGCAGCTCACGGGTGAAGGCGCCCAGGGCCCGTCCCAGCTCCAGCGGCCGACCGGGTCCATCGCCGTGCCAGAACGGCATCTTGCCCGGGGTCCCCGGTGCCGGGGTGACGATGACCCGATCGTGGGTGATCTCCTCTATGCGCCAGGTGGTGGCGCCGAGCAGGAAGGTCTCGCCTACCCGGCTCTCGTACACCATCTCCTCGTCCAGCTCACCCACCCGCTTGCCGTCGGGCAGGAACACCCCGAACAGCCCCCGATCGGGGATGGTGCCGGGGTTGGTCACGGCCAGGCGCTGGCTGCCGGCCCGACCCCGGACGATGCCGGCGGCCCGGTCCCACACCAGGCGGGGCCGCAGCTCGGCGAACTCCTCGGACGGGTAGCGACCAGAGAGCAGGTCGAGCACGGCCACGAACACGTCGTCGGACAACTCGGCATAGGGAGCCGACCGGCGCACCAGAGCCTGCAGCTCGTCGACCTTCCACTCGTCCAACGCCGTCATGGCCACGATCTGCTGGCACAGGACATCGAGGGGGTTGCGGGGGTAGCGGGTGGCCTCGATCAGCCCGTCGTGCATCCGCTGGGTGACGACCGCGGCCTCCAGCAGGTCGTGGCGGTGCTTGGGGAACAGCTTGCCCCGGCTGGGCTCGCCCACCTGGTGACCGGCCCGGCCGATGCGCTGCAGACCCCGGCTCACCGCCCCCGGCGACTCCACCTGCACCACCAGATCGACCGCACCCATATCGATGCCGAGCTCCAAGCTGGAGGTGGCGACCAGACCCTTCAGCCGTCCGGTCTTCAGCTCGTCCTCGATCTGCAGCCGCCGCTCCCGCGACAGCGACCCGTGATGGGCCTTCACCAGCTCGGGCACGTCCTCGGGCAGGGAGCTGCCCTGAGCCTCGCCGGCCCGGTTGTTGCCCTCCGCCCACAGCTCGTTGAGCCGGATGGCCAGCCGTTCGGCCAGCCGACGGGCGTTGACGAAGATCAGCGTGGACCGGTGGGACTGCACCAGTTCCAGCAGCCGGGGATGGATCGCAGGCCAGATCGAGCGTCGGCCCGGCAACGCCACCGCCGATGGGGGAGAACCGTCGACGTTGCCCTCGGACGGGGCGACGGGCTGGCCCAACTCGGCCATGTCGTCCACCGGCACGATGACCTCGATGTCCAGCTCCTTGCGGATCCCGGCATCGACCACCGTCACCGTGCGAGCAACTTGGGCCGAGGATCCGTTGCCGTTCGGGGTGTCGAACCCGGCCAGGAACCGGGCCACCAGATCCAGCGGTCGCTGGGTGGCGGACAGGCCGATGCGCTGGACCGGACGCTCGGCCCAGGCCTCCAGCCGCTCCAACGTCAGGGCCAGGTGGGCACCACGCTTCGTGGGAACCAGCGAGTGGATCTCGTCCACGATCACCGCCTCGACACCACGCAGAGTGTCGCGGGCCTGCGAGGTCAGCATCAGGTACAGCGACTCGGGGGTGGTGACCAAGATGTCGGGCGGATTGCGCACGAGCTTCCGCCGGTCCTCGGGTGAGGTGTCGCCGGTGCGCAGCCCGACCGTGGGCTCCCGGAAGGGGACGCCGAGCCGTTCGGCCGCCAGCCGGATGCCGGCCAGCGGGGCCCGCAGGTTCTTCTCGACGTCGACGGCCAGGGCCCGCAGCGGGGAGATGTAGACGACTCGGGTCTGCGGGGCGTCGTCTTCGGCCAGAGGGCTTGTGACCAGGCGATCTATGCCCCACAGGAAGGCGGCCAGGGTCTTGCCCGAGCCGGTGGGCGCCAGGATCAGCGTGTGGTCGCCCGCGGCGATGGCAGGCCAGCCCTGGGATTGGGCCGCGGTCGGCTCCGGGAAGCTGGTCTCGAACCAGGCCCGCACCGCCGGGGAGAAGAGGGACAGTGCCTCCACCCGGTCAACCTATCGAGCACCTGTGACACCAAGTGTCAGGGATTTCAGGGACTAACCCCCAGAACGATTGGGAAACTGTCCCCAGACGCGGGCGAAGGGGCCAGAGGCCCCTTCGCGACAGCCAGCGGAGGCGGGGCGGGCGGGCGGACAGGCACCCCACCCCCACCGGTCTGTTGTCACGCACAGTACCCCTACGACCACACCTAGAAACCTCACTCTCTGAATATTTTTCGTTAGGGGTTTGACCACCCTCCGTGAAGCCGCCCGAACGTCGATCGTCAAGTCGTAGGCTGACAACGTGGTCGAGTACCAGTCCCGTGAGTTCCACCCCGCATTCGAGGAGTACTGCGAGGCCGTCTGGGAGCTCAAGGAGGACGAGGTCGACGTCATCCAGGCACGGGTGGCCGAGCGGCTGAACGTTTCCCGGCCCGCGGTGTCCGAGATGATCAAGCGGATGCAGACCGAGGGCTTCGTCGTCCTCGAGGGCACAACCATCAACCTCACCTCCGAGGGGCGGCAGCTGGCCGAGCAGGTGGTGCGCCGCCACCGCCTGGCCGAGCGGCTGCTCACCGACATCCTGGGCCTGTCCTGGGCCGACGCCCACGTCGAGGCCGGCAAGTGGGAGCACGTGATCTCCGAGGCGGTCGAGGGGGCCATCAACCGGCTGCTCGACAACCCCACCACCTGCCCCCACGGCAACCCCATCCCGGGGTCCAGCTACCGGGCGCCGGACTCGGTGCCGCTGTCCGACCTAGCCGTCGGCACCCCGTTCATCGTGTCCCGCATCCCCGAGGAGCTGGAGTTCACCCCGGGGCTCCTGGAGTTCCTGGAGGACGCCGCGGTGCAGCCCGGCCGGTCGGGAAAGATCACCGCCACCTCGCCCGACGGCACCACCACCGTGGAGATCGAGGGCCAGCACGTGGGCATCGGCTCGTTCGCCAGCGCCCGCATCCTGGTCATGGGCCGCTAGCGCAGGGTCAGGGCCTGGTCGACCGCTTCGGCCGGCGAGGTGGCCTGGATCATCCCCGGGATGGACCAGCCCTCGCCCACCCCGATGACGGGGACTCCGGCCAGGAGGCCGTGGGCCACCTCCGACAGGGTTCCGTAGGCGCCGGGGAGGGCGATCACCGCATCGGTGCCCATGACCACCAGGGCGTTGCGGGTCTCGCCCAGACCGGTAGGTACGGCGATGGTCACGTACGGGTTGGCTTCGTCCCGGGTCGTGCCGGGCAGCATGCCGAGGGTGATGCCTCCGGCCAGCGCGGCACCACGGCTGGCGGCCTCGGCCACGCCTCGCCGCCCACCGGTCTTGACCACGCAGCCCCGCTGGGCCAGCAGCCGGCCCACCTCCTCGGCCAGGGCCAGCACCGTCTCGTCGACCTCGTAGCCGCCGATCACAGCGATGTACCTGGCCGGAGCCACCGGGCTGGGCGCGCTCACAGGATCGAGGTGTGGGCGAGCGGTTCGGCGATCTGAAGGCAGGCCACGAACAGGGCAACGGACCCGGCCACGCAGATCAGCGGGGCGATGATCTTGCCGTTCGGGACGCGGGATGGCAGCTCGAACAGGAGCCATCCGGCCCCGGCGCCGACCACGAGGCCCCCGATGTGACCGCCGATCGAGATGTTCCCCCCAACGAAGGTGAAGATCAGGTTGATGATGATGAGGGGACCGATGGCCGTCTGGAAGGGATCGATCCCGCGGGAGCGCAGGCCGATGAACGCGGCACCGAGCAACCCGAAGATCGCACCCGAGGCGCCGACCGTCGGTTCGTTCGGACTGATGACCAGGACCAGCAGCGAGCCACCGAGCAGCGACACGAAGTAGAGCGCGATGAAGCGGAACCGCCCCAGAGCCGGTTCCAACAGCATCCCCAGCTGCCACAGGATGAACATGTTCAGGCCGATGTGGAGGGGACCATCGTGGATGAACCCGGCGGTGATCGGCCGCCACCAATCGCCGGCCGCGACATCGGGGCCGTACAGCGCTCCGTCCAGCCCGATCTGCCCGAGCCGGCCGGTTTCATGGCCTGGGTCGTTGTTGACCGTGAGCAGCTCGCCGACGAAGGCCGCGGCGCTGATGGCGATCAGGATGAAGGTGACGTAGGGCTGCGTCACCAGGTTGCGAGCCGTATAGACCTTCTGCGAGCCCTTCTTGGCGCACTCGGGGCAGTGGAAACCGACCGACGCCTGGTGCATGCAAGACGGGCAGATCGGGCGGTCGCAGCGCTGGCAGCGCACGCCGCCACGGCGATCGGGATGCCGGTAACAGGTCTGAACGGTCTCAGCCAAGGGCGCACAACCTACCCGCGGGTCACCCGGCCAGCCCGAGGGCCCGGCCCAGTGGTCTCAGCAGGTCGCGGGGCCCGGGATCGAGGCCGTCGCGGCTGAGGGCGTCGAAGATGTGCTCCTGGGCCACGTCCAGGTCGACCGGGACACCCAGCTCCCGGGCCAGGCCCACCATGCCGACCGCGGCGTCCACCGCTTCGGGGGTCGGCTCGTCGGCGGCGTCGCCGACCGCGGCGGCGATGGCCCGGCCCAGCGCCTCGCCGGCCCGCAGCGAGGTGAGCTGCACGCCCTCCTCCCGAGCCTCCCGAGCCAAGGCCCGAACCCCCCGGTAGGCCGCGGGGTCGGTGGCGCCGGCGTTATCGGCCAGCTCGGACTCCAACCGGCGGGACAGGGCCAGCTCGATCGGACCCCGCAGCTCGGCCGGCAGGGTGGTGCCGGTCACCGCCAGGGCGGCCAAGGTGTCGTGGTAGTCGGAGCGCAGCTCGTCGTAGGCGGCCACGAACCGGTCGGCCAGACCGTCGGCTGTAGAGCGCAGCAGGTCGTCGCCCACCCCGGGCAGGGCGCTCTCCAACCCGAACTCCCGGGGTCCGAACCGATCCACCACCAGACGCAGCAGGGTCGTGACCCGCTCGCCCCGGCGGGTGGCCTCCACCAGCGCGTTCACCGCCTCCTCGTCCGCCGCGGCGTCGGCCAAACCTGGCCGCACCGCGCCGAACACCTCCAGCCCACCGAGGTGAACCGCGCCGTAGGTCCAGGTGGTCGGGCGTCGGGTGCGACGGTGGACCAGGGTCACCCTCGCGGCACAGACCGCGACGCCACCCCGGTCGACGGCATCGCCGGTCTTCCGTTCGACCTCGTAGCCGCCAAGCTCGGCGACTGCGGGATCCGACGACTCCAGCAGCTCCACCAGCGCCAGGTGCGCGGCGACCCGACCACCATCGGCCCGGGCCGGCTCGACCCGGGTTTCCCACAGGGTCCGGCCGTCCCCCTCCTCCGGGCGGTTCGACGAGGCCTTGGCCAAGGTGTCGAGGAAGATGTCGAGGGGCACCGGCTCGCCCAGCTCCTCCAGCAGATCCATGCAGCGGGCGGCATAGCGGAGGATCTGCAGGGTCTCGATGCCGGCCAGATCGTTGAAGAACCAGCCGCAGGACGTGTACATCAGCAGGGCGTGACGCTGGCTCTCCAGCAAGGTGAGCGCCTCGACCGCCGCGTCGCCCCTCACGTGGGTGGCGACGAACTCGTCGAGGGGCACGGCGTCGAGCAGGACATCGATGTAGGCGTCTCGGGCGACCCAAGGATCCTGCAGCACCGCGGGGCCGCGGCGCTCGAACACCTCGCTGGCGGTGCCGCGCAGGATGTCGAGCGCGGCTCGCAGCGGAGCCCGCCAGGCCTGGTTCCAGCCCGGCTCGCCCCCGGTGTGACAGCCGCAGTCCTCTAGCCACCGGCCCACACCATGGGCGCAGGACCAAGCCGACACCCGCACCTGGGCCTCCCAGCTCGGAGGGTGGGC
>DASXTK010000170.1:0-6465 GCA_036505485.1 Acidimicrobiales bacterium | reverse complement strand
CAAACGCCTCAATTTCGGGGGCAAGTTCGCTCCGGGGTCAGGCTCGTGCGACCAGCGCCAGGACCCGGCAAGGGCTGCCCGAGCCGCCTTCGATGGGGAGCGGGGCGGCGATCAACACCGTCCCGGTCGCCGGCAGCCGGCTCAGGTTGGCCAGCTGGGTCAGGCCGTACTTGCCGTTGCCCAGGAAGAAGGTGTGGCACGGGAACGGCGGCTCGAACGAGTGGGCCCGCCCGGCGTCGGTCCCGACCGTCTCGACCCCGAGGCCGAGGATCGCGGTCTCCTCGGCCAGCCACCGGGCGCACTCGGCCGACAGGCCCGGCGTGTGCGGACCGCTTTCGTCGGCATTGAGGAAGCTCTCCTGGTCCGAGGCCCGGGCGTCCCAACCGGTGCGGTACAGGAGCCAGCCGGCCTCGGGCAGCGGTCCATGGTCGGCCTCCCAGGCCCGCACGTCGTCCACGCCGAGGAGGTAGTCGGCGTCGGCGGCGCACTCGGCCGTCTTGTCGATGACGACGGCCGGCGCCACCAGCTGGGTCGGGGGAACCTCCGAGACGTCGAGGCCATCGCGGCCCGTGATCCAGTGGATCGGGGCGTCGAAGTGGGTGCCGGTGTGCTCGCCGGACGAGAAGGCGTTCCAATACCAGGCCGGGCCCCGCTCGTCGTAGCGACTGAGCTCCTGCAGCGAGAACCCCGGGGTGTTGGCGAAGGGCTCGGGCAGCTGGATGATCGGCGTCGCCTCCGACAGGGGGGCCGTGAGGTCGACGACATCGACCCGACCCCCTCCGATGCCCTCGAGCAGATCCTGCAGAACACTCATCGAAACGTTCCCCCTGGTTGACGGTTCAGTGGGCCCGGAAGGCCTCTTGCAGCCAGTCGGCCACGACGGTCGGCTCCACCTTGGCATCGACGACCATCGGTCCCGGCCGGTCGGCCAACCAGTGCTCGACGTCGCCCAGGTCCTCGACCCGGCGAACGGTGACCCCGGCGGCGCCGGCGGCCCGCCCCAGCGCGGCGAAGTCGGTGTCGGGGAAGGTGACGATGTCGAGCGGCTCGCCCTGCGGGCCGAAGTGGTGGACCTCGGCACCGTAGGCGGCGTCGTTGTAGACGACGACCAGCAGCGGCAGGCCCAAGCGGCCGACGGTCTCCAGCTCCCCGGCGGCCATGAGGGCACCCCCGTCGCCGAGCGCGGCGACGGCCAGCCGGTCGGGTCGGGCCACGGCACCGCCGATGGCGCTGGCCAGTCCCAGGCCGATCGACTGGAAGGCCTGGGTGAACACGAAGCTCTGCGGGTCGGGCACGTCGATGTACATGGCGGGCCACCCCATGAAGTGCCCCGAGTCGATTGCCAGCAGCCGCTCTCGGGGCAGCAGTTCATGGAGGCGGATCGACAGGGTCCTCGGGTCGATGCGGGCGTCGCTGCCCGCGTCGTCGTAGGGCTGGTTCCGCCAGCCGCCCGATGCGATCTGGGCCTTGACCTCCTCGGTGCGGTAACCGGTGGCGGTGTGGCCGCGGCCGCGCAGGGCCTCGGTCACGGCCTTCGCCGTCTCGGCCGCGTCGCCGACGATGCCTAGATCGATCGGACGATGCGCGCCGATGGCGTCGATGTCGCAGTCGATCTGGATGACCCTCGCTCTGGGACCGAGCAGCGCGCCGTGCCGCGTGGTCCACATGTTGAGCGAGGCGCCGGCGGCGACGACGAGGTCCGCCTCCCGGAGCAGGCGGGCGGCCACCGGTGAGGCGAACCCTCCCGCGATCCCGAGGGCGAACGGGTTGCCGGAGAACAGCCCGTTGGCGGGCGCCGAGGTGGCGAGGATCGCCCCGGTCAGGTCGGCCAGCTCCTCGAGCGGGCGGCCGGCGGCGGCGAGGACCGCGCCACGCCCCGCGATGATCGCCGGGTAGCGGGCGGCTGCGAGCAGGTCGGCCGCGGCCTCGACCGCGTCGGCGGCCGGTCGGGTCCGGGTGGCCAAGGCCAGGGGCGGAGGCGGCGCGAAGGCCTCTCCCGGGGGCGAGGCCTGGACGTCGAGGGGCAGCATCAGCGCCACTGTCCGGCGTTCCAGGGCGGCTCGCCGGTAGGCTCGGGTGACGTCGTCGACCGCCGTTGCCGGTGTGTAGATGCGTTCGGGCACCGCACCCACGGCGACCGCGATGGCCGCCTGGTCCACCCTGAAGTTGGACCGGACCGCGGCGGCCGAGGTGTCGCCGGCCAGGACCAGCAGGGGCGTGCGGCTCTTGGCCGCCTCGGCCAGCGCGGTGACGGCGTTGGTGAAGCCTGGACCCTGGTGGACGGTGGCCACGCCGACCTCGCCGGTGACTCGGGCCCATGCATCGGCCATCGTGACCGCCGCGGTCTCGTGGCGGGCGGCCACGAACCGGGCGCCGCTCTGCACCAGGGCCCGGGTGACCACGAAGTTCCCGCTTCCGACCACCCCGAACACCTGCCGGCACCCCAGCGCAGCGACGGTACGCCCCACCGTCTCGGCGATGGTCACGCCGGCGATGCTAGCCAGCGAAATTGAGGCGTTTCTCGCGCTATAAGCGCGGCAAACGCCTCAATTACGTGGGGGGTCCTGCCAGGGGCGGAGGAGTCGGTGGGGAAATTGGTGGTTTCGGGGGGTCCTAGACTCGCTCAGCGTGTTCACCTCGCTGCCCGACAAGCCCGACCACGACGGGCTCGAGCGCTCGATCCTCGACTTCTGGAGCAGTGAGGGGGTCTTCGAGCGGCTCCGCGAGAAGAACGCGGACGGTCCGACCTTCAGCTTCATCGACGGCCCGGTCACGGCCAACAAGGTCCTCGGGGTCCACACGGCCTGGGGCCGCACGCTGAAGGACGTGTTCCAGCGCTACAAGGCGCTGCGCGGCTTCCACCAGCGGTTCCAGAACGGCTTCGACTGCCAGGGGCTGTGGATCGAGGTCGGCGTCGAGCGGGAGCTGGGCCTCAACTCCAAGCGGGAGATCGAGGAGTACGGCCTCGAGGCGTTCGCCCGGCGGTGTCGAGCGGTCGTCGAGCGGTCGGCCGAGGACTTGATCGCCGGGTCGATCCGCCTGGGCCAGTGGATGGACTGGGGCCGCGACTACTTCACCTTCTCCGACACCAACATCGAGTACATCTGGCGGTTCCTGCGCATCGTCCACGAGCGGGGCTGGCTCTACCGGGGCCATCGGGCCACCGAATGGTGCCCCCGGTGCGGCACGTCGATCTCCACCCACGAGCTGGTCGGCAGCTACGTGGACCGGGAGGACCCGTCGCTGCGCGTCCGGCTGCCGCTGGTCGACCGGCCGGGGGAGGCGCTGGTCATCTGGACGACCACGCCGTGGACCCTGCCCGCCAACGTGGCCGCGGCGGTCAAGCCCGACGCCGACTACGGCCGGCTGGCCAACGGCGACTGGGTCGGCGTCGGAGTCGGCAAGGCCGACGACACCGACGACGAGGACGAGGACGAGGACGACGGGCAGTACCTCGAGGTCAAGACCGGCGCCGAGTTGGTTGGGTGGGCCTACCAGGGTCCGTTCGACGACCTGGGACCGGGCGCCGCGGTGGAGCACCGGGTGATCCCCTGGGACGAGGTCTCGCTCGACGAGGGCACCGGCATCGTCCACATCGCCCCCGGCTGCGGCACCGAGGACTTCGGGCTGGCCGAGGAGCACGGGCTGGCGGTCCTCACCCCGGTCGACGAAGCCGGCCGGTTCTATCCGCAGTACGGCTGGCTGGCCGGGCTCGGCGCCCGCGATGCTGCCGAGCGGATCATCGAGGACCTCGACCGGCGCTCCCTGCTGGTCTCAGCGGGCACGATCACCCACCGCTATCCGGAGTGCTGGCGCTGCCACACGCCGCTCATCTTCCGCATCTCCGACGACTGGTTCATCTCGGTCGACGAGCTCCGCGGGCCCATGCGCGAGGCCAACCGGACGGTCGAGTGGATCCCGTCCTACATGGGTCTGCGCATGGACGACTGGCTGGTCAACATGAGCGACTGGAACATCTCCCGCCGGCGCTACTACGGCCTCCCCCTGCCGTTCTACCCCTGCGCGTGCGGCCACCTGACGGTCATCGGGTCGCGCCACGAGCTGGAGGAACGGGCCGCGAGCAGCCTCGACGGGCTCGAGGAGCTGCGCCGGCCCTGGATCGACGCGATCAAGATCCGCTGCGAGGGCTGTGGTGAGGAGATCGAGCGGGTCGTCGAGGTCGGAGACGTTTGGCTCGACGCCGGCATCGTCCCGTTCTCCACGCTGGGCTGGGAGAACCCGGAGTGGATCGACGAGGGCTACGCCACCGGTGCCGCCCGCGGGCTCACCACCGCCGACCTGCCCGACCACGCCTACTGGGAGCGGTGGTTCCCCGCCGACTGGGTGTCGGAGATGCGCGAGCAGATCCGGCTCTGGTTCTACTCCCAGCTGTTCATGTCGGTCGCGCTGACCGGCCGGGCGCCCTACAAGAAGGTGTTGGGCTACGAGAAGATGCTCGACGAGCAGGGCCGCGAGATGCACGGTTCGTGGGGGAACGCGATCAGCGCCGACGACGCCTTCAGCCAGATGGGCGCGGACGTGATGCGGTGGCTGTATTGCGCTCAGCCGCCGAACCAGAACCTGCTGTTCGGGTTCGGACCGGGCAAGGAGGTGCGGCGCCGGCTGCTGACCCTGTGGAACAGCGCCTCGTTCCTGGTCCAGTACGCCAACACCGCGGACTTCACGCCGACCATCGACGACCTGTGGTCGCCGCCCGCGGCCGATCTCCAGCCGCTCGACGAGTGGCTGGTCGAGCGCACCGCCCAGCTCGTCGCCGATGCCACCGCGGCCTACGACGGCTACCTCTCGATGAACGTCGTGCGGGCCTTCGAGGACTACATCGACGACATGTCCAACTGGTACATCCGCCGGTCGCGCCGGCGCTTCTGGGACGGCGACCCGACCGCGCTGCGGACGCTGTGGTTCGCGCTGGTGCGCAGCCTGCAGGTCATCTCGCCGGTGATGCCGTTCCTGGCCGAGCACCTTTGGCAGATCCTCGTAGCCGACGTGTGTCCCGATGCCCCGCGCTCGGTGTTCCTGGCCGGGTGGCCGGCGGTCGAGCCGGTCGACGAGGAGCGGCTGGCCGAGGTGGTCGAGCTGCGCCGGATCGTCGAGCTGGGCCGTCGGGCCCGGTCCACCGCGGGCCTCCGCCTGCGGCAACCACTGCGGCAGTTGGTGATCGAGGGGGCGACCCGGGTGGACGGCCACGTGGGCGAGATCGCCGCCGAGCTGCGGGTCAAGGATGTTCGGCTCGGACGGATCGACGCCACCCGGCCCCGGGTGCGCCCGAAGCTCCCGGTGGTCGGCCCACGGCTGGGGCCCGATGTCGTCGCGGTCCGTAAGGCGTTGGAGGCCGGTGAGTTCCGGGAGCTCGACGACGGAGGGGTGGAGGTGGCCGGGCACCGGCTCAGCGTGGAGGAGATCCTGGTCGAGCGGACCACGAAGGCCGGTTGGGCCATCGCCGCCGAGGACGGGCTCACGGTCGCCCTGGACACGACCCTCGACGACGAGCTCAGCCGCGAAGCCCGGGTGTACGACACGATCCACCTGGTCAACACCCTGCGCAAGGAGGCGGGACTGGCGCTGGCCGATCGGATCAAGCTCGAGCTCCCGGCCTCCGACGCCGACCTCCTCGACTTCCACGACTGGATCGCGGCCGAGACCCTCGCGGTCGCCATAGCCCTCGCCCCCGACAACCAGATCCACCTCGAACGCGTCTAGCTGTTGGGGTTTCCTGGTGGGGCCCCGCTGGTACTGGTGGGAGTCGCGTTGGGGTGGGTGGCGCTGGGCATCGTCACCGACCTGGGTCACGCATGGGCTACGGCCGCGGCGACGCTCCTGTTCGGTGCGGTCCATTCGGCGGTGGCCCAACGGGTGCTGTCCGGTCGGCACCGGACGGGACAGTTGAGCGTCCACGCCGACATGGTCAGCCGACACACCCCGGTGCTGGTGCTCGGCTACCTGGTCGGATTGGCCCTCGTCACCCTCGTCATCGGGTTCCTGGCCGCGGCCGATGGTGCCGGACATCCGGTGACCATCGCCAGCGTCGTCGTCGCGGTCCTGTGTGGCGGTCCCAACCTCATGGCCGCGGTCCGCCGCCGAAGCCAACGGAACGCCGTCGCGTGACGGTTCAGTCCCGGTTCGACGAGCTCATCCATCCGAGCACCCGGCTGTCCATCGTCGCCCTCTTGGCGTCGGCCGACTGGATCGACTTCGCGTTCGTACGGGATCGGCTCGGCCTGTCCGACTCGGCGCTGTCCAAGCAGTTCACCACCCTGGAAGGCGCCGGCTACATCGCCATCGATCGCCCGGTCACCAACCGGCGGCGGCGGGTCCGGGTCCGCCTGACCGACGTCGGCCGCAAGGCCTTCGACGGACACGTAGCCGCCCTCCGCTCCGTCCTGGCCACTGCCGAATCTACCACCCGAAATTGAGGCGTTTGCCGCGCTAATAGCGCGCCAAACG
>DASXTK010000169.1:0-13360 GCA_036505485.1 Acidimicrobiales bacterium | reverse complement strand
CACACCGGTGGCATCCACCACCCGGGTGAGGTCAGGTCCCGAGCCGGTCCCCTCCAACACCACCAAGGTGTTGACCGTCCCGGCGTCCACCGGGAGACGCCGCCGCAGGGTGGTGCCGTCGCTGGTGGTGACCTGCACGGTGTAGGCCCCGGCGGCGATCGGCGCGTAGTCGGTGGCAGTGGCGAAGGCCCGGTTCTCGGCCAGGTTGGCGCCGTCCACGATGGCGACGTCGACGTCGCCGGCCGAGCTCGAGGCCTGGATCAGCCGGACCTTGGCCTGTCCGGCCGGTGGGGCGGCCAGGTCATCGGTCAGCAGCGCCTTCTGCAGCTGGGCGTTCGGACCCATGGCGGCGAAGGTGTAGGCCGCACCGTTGGCCAGGTCGGCCGAGGCGGTCACGGCCGGGGTGCTGTCGGCCGGCGCGCCCATCGGACGGAGCTGGAACGTGTAGTTGCCGGCCGCCAGCGAGGCATAGTCCGACACCTCCCCGTAGCCCAGCCCTTCGAGGACCCGGGTTTCGGACCCGTCGAAGCCCACCACGTACACGTCCATCTCCGGGGTGTCCGGCGAGAAGTGCGCCAATCGAATGTTGGCAGTGGCGCCTTGGCCCGACGCCGGCGCCGCGGGAGTGAGCAGGGCCGCGATCGCGGCGATGCTCACCACGGCTGCGCCCCAGTGCGCTTTGGCAAAGGTCATTCTCTCCACTCTCCTGTCAGGTTCTTCAGGGATTCGGCGGTTCAAGCAACGCGGCGGGCGTATACGTCACGGTGAGGCGACCGTCGGTTCCCAGCTCCACCTGGGCCGGTCGATAGGGAGAAACCTGGGCTTCCAGCAGGTTGGCGATCTTGGCTGCGGCCTCGTCCGAATCAGCCCGGAGCACGGCGACGCGGTGCGGCGCCAGGGGGTTGACGACGGCTTCGGCCGGATCGAGGGGGAACTGCTCGATGTCCAGCGGGCCGAGGTCGGCCACGGCGACCAGCGTGGTCATGAGCCGCAGGTCGACCCGGCCGGCCACCAGCTGGGCGCTGGCCGCCGAGGAGAAGGCGAGGTGGGGATTGCGGGCCAAGGCGGTACCGGTAGAGGCGACGGCGTCCGGGCCGCGACCGGCGGTCGCCGAGGCCTCTGTCGACGCTCGGTCGCCGGGCAGCACCCGGCGGAGCTCGATCTGCTCGATGCCGGTGCCGAAGGTGGCCACGACCTCGGACTCCTCGAGCGCCGCGGCGGCGCTGGGGTAGCGGGCGGGGAACCGGCGCAGCGAGTCGGTCGCGACCAGCACGTCATAGTCCTGCCAGGTCCCTCGGGCCGCTACTCCCACCTGGGGATCGAGGTCGAGCGCGGCGTAGCCGGTCATGTGGCCGGGGGCGACACCATCGACGGCCAGGTCGGTCCACAGGGCGTCGTCCACGATCATGCGCTGGGCGGTCGGCACATTGGCTACGACCCAGCGTTCGAGCTCCTGGGCCGCGGCATCCGTGTCCTCGGTGAGCAGGCGATGGTGCTTCGGGGCCCACAGTCCGATCGGAGCCAGAATCACGACCACGAGCGCCACCCCGGCCAACACCTCGGGGTACAGCGTCACCTCGCCGAAGATCCACTTCCAGCCATCGTCATGGCCGTGTTGGACGAGCCCGGCCACCACCAGCGCGCCGAACGGCAATCCGAGCACGATCAGCGACGGGCTGGCGAACCCGGGCACGACCACGAGGGCGAGCGGGACCAGTGCGGCGACCGCATAGGGCCGGAGCCGGGGTGAGGTCACGAGGGCGGTGGCCGCGGCGAGCACCAGCACCACCAGCCCCAGCGGGTCCAGGTCGAACCACAGCGCCACGGCCTGCCGGCTGATCGAGTGGCTGTCGAGCAGGCTGCCGGTGTCCGGTCGGTCGACCAGCTGGGCCCGGATGCCGTCCAACAGTCCGGCGTGGCCGGCGCCGGCGGTCAGGCTCCGGTGGACGATGGCGTCCACCACGTACCCGGCCATCACGGCCAGGAACAGCGAGCCGCCGACGATGAACCCGTAGCGGCGGGTGGACGGCAGGCTCGAGCGTCGCAGCTGCCAGACCAGCAGGGGCAGGAAGAGCAGCGCGACCTCGTTGGTCAGCACCGCCGCGGCCAGGCAGGCACCGCCGGCGGCGAAGGCGATCAGCGGCCTGCGGGGGTTGGCGGCCAGGGCGAAGGCGGCGACCAGCCACGGCACCGCCAGGTTGTCCAACGAGACCAGTCGGTTCAGGTCCACCGCCAGCGGCGACAACCCGAACAAGGCCAGTGCGATCGCCGCGGTCCAGCGATCGAAGCCCAGCCGCCGGGCCAACAGCCAGAGGAGCCCCGCGCTCAGGACATACGCGGCGATCGACAGCGACCGACCGGCGGCGATCGCGGTCCAAGCCCGATCGAAGCCCGAGGTGGCCCAGGTCCACAGGCTGAGGACCAGCCAACCGAGCGGCGGATGGTCGTACCAGTCGGTCAGCCGACCGAGCCCGTTGGTCCCATCGACGGTCCAGGCCCGCTGGAGCAGCACGCCCTCGTCGCCCATGCGCTGCGGGGTGGAGGCCAGGTTGACGGCTCGCGCCAGTCCTCCAGCCGCGGCGAGACCGAGGGCCAGCGTGAAGGTGCCCAGCCGCCGAACGGGGATGGACTCGACCCGATAGCGCCATCCCGGTCCGGTGCGGGTGAAGGCCTGTGCGGTCGAATTCATCGTTCACCCGAGGCCACAGGTAGCTCGGGCGCTGACGGCTTCCGTCGCACGGGCAGGTCGACGATCGGCTCCGATGTGGTCAGGTCCACCTCGTTCATCTCGTCGAGCCGTTCGAGTCGCTCCTCCTCTGAGGACGCTGGTGCGGTGACCGGCATGGCCGGCAGCCGCTCCCACGGCCAGATCTCCCCGAGCCCGACCCGCAGCGCTGCGGTGGCCACCAACAGCTTGTACGGCAGCGTCGACAGGACGAGCGCGAGCTGGTCGCGTCGCCGCCGGGGACGATCGTGGGACCGGGCCAGCTCGGCCAGAGCCTCGATCTCGACCCCCACGGTCATCAGCGCCGGGATCGCCGGGAGCAGCAGGACCAGCCCGAGCCCAGGGTGCCGACCGGCGATGGCCGCACCCAGGACGGCCGCGGCGAGGATGGCTACCCCCGCCGCCGCCTCGACCAGAGGTCGGGCCAGGACGAGGCGAGCCCGCAGCCGCTGGCTCCGGGTCGGCAGCTGGCGCCACACGCCCTGGTGCAGCACCTGGACGAAGCCACGGATCCAGCGGATTCGTTCCGCCATCAGCGCCCGGGTCGTGGGGGGAGCCAGTTGCTGGGTGGCCAGCTCGGGGTCGTAGGCGACGACGATCGACTGGCCCTCCACCGAGAGGCGAACGCCGAGCTCGCAGCCCTCGGCGACGCACCTCTCGTCCCATCCGCCGCTGTCCCGCAAGGTCTGGGTCCGGACGAAGACCGTGCTGCTCTCGAGGGGGGCGAAGTGCTGAGTGGCGTGGAGATGCAGACGGCTCCGCGACCAGAAGTAGCGCTCGACCGCGCTGCGGGCGCTGAACCAGCGCGGCTTGGGTGCGACCAGCTGCACGCCTCCCTGGACCGCGGCCACGGAGGTGAGGGCGAAGCAGCTGTCGACGTGCCGGAGCAGGCGGGGATGGACCGTGTCACCCGGCTCGATCACGCCCACCACCTCGCCGGCGCACTCCTCCAGCGCGGCGTTGAGGCCGGCGCCTCGGGCTCTGCGGAAGCTGCGGTCGACCGCCTCGTGGATCCGGCCCGGGTGCCGCACCTTGGCCGCCAGGACCGCGGCCCGGATCGCCGCGTCCTCCTGCGGAACGACCGCGACCACCTCCACGTTGGGATGGTCGAGGGACGCCAGTTGGTGCAGCGTGGCCTTGAGGACGGCGGGGTCGCTGCGCCGGGCCGGCACGAGCAGCGAGAAGCTGGTGGTGGGTGGGCCGGCCGGGGTGAATCCGGCCGCCCCCAACGAGGCCGGCGAGCGCCAGGCGAACAGCATGCGGACCAACCGAGCGGTCGCCAGCGCGGTCAGCACCACCGAGGCCAGCAGCAGCAACACCACAGCGGCCACGCCTCCTGGGCCGCTCAGGTCAGTCTTGGCCTGGTCAGCGCTGGGCTCGACCGTCTCGGTCGTGGGCGGGGCCTCGGGTCGCTGATCGGTCGGCACGATCTGGACCTCGTCGTCCGGAGCCGGCGGCAGCAGGGTCTCGTCGGTGGTCGGATCGGGTGGCGTAGGTTCCGATTGAGCGACCGCGGAGGGCGCGCAGAACAGGGTCGCTCCAGCCACCACGGCAAAGAGGAACCAGCGCGCACCGCCACGATGCCCCATCCCCGCGTTCCCCTTCCGCCCGAACTAGCACCCCGATGCTGGCGGTCAGCCTCGAACGGGTCAAGGATCGGTGAAGGCCGTCATCAGATCGCAATGTTCTGAGCGCTGATTGCACCCGTTGTCGCGAATAATTCGGACCATCAGCGTGCTATTGCATTGAACCGACCTCGGTGAGTGGTCGTCAGGGGACGAACCGCGGAGGTGCCCCCGGAGGGCTACGGGAGGTTGTTCACGAGGGATCCAGCTTCTGTTCGCCTCCAGTAGGTGTTCGTGTCCGGTAACGGTCATTATCTGGGCCCGATACGAGGGGGTTGGGGAAGATGGACCGAAGGGGATTCCTGCAGCGCGGTGGCGGTGCCGCGCTCGGTTTGTGGTTGCCGCGCTCGTTCGGCCTGCCGGCCCATGATCCGCCGGGTCGGCCCGATGGCACGACGTTGCAGGCCACGGTCCTGCGGCCGGACGGTCCGGGCTACACCCGTCTGTCCGACGGCCCGGGTTGGCCGACCGTGGTCCGGACCGACCTGGCGTCTCGCCGGCGTGCGGGCACGGACCGGCGGCGGTCGCTGGCGGCCTTCGCCCATCTCACCGACCTGCACCTCATCGACGCCCAGAGCCCCACCCGGGTGGAGTTCATCGATCCCATCGGCGAGCCGTTCACCGCCGCGTTCCGGCCCCAGGAGACGCTGACGCTGCATGTGGCGGCCAGCATGATCCGCCGCATCAATGCTCTGCGGCGCGGGCCGATCACCGGCCGCAGGCTCGACTGCGCGGTCTCGACCGGCGACAACATCGACAACCAGCAGTACAACGAGGCGGTGTGGTTCCGGACGCTGCTCGACGGCGGCCGCCTCAAGGCCGACTCCGGAGCCCGCGGGGCCTACGAGGGGGTGCAGGAGCCCGCCGGCGCCACGCCCGACAACGACTGGATCTACTGGCATCCCGACGGCGGGGTGCGGGACCGCTGGAAGGACGAGCTCGGCTATCCGGACGTGCCCGGCCTGCTGGACGCCGCGGTTGCGCCCTTCACCTCGCCCGGCCTGCACATGCGCTGGTACTCGACCTACGGCAACCACGACGGGCTGATCCAGGGCGTGATCCCCAGCACCGCCGCGGTCGAACGGGTGCTGGTCGACGAGTGGAAGATGATCGGTCTGCCGCCGGGCATGGACGTGGGTGCCTTCCTGGTCGGGGTCATCCAGGCCGAGCCGGACGACCTGCTGCGCAAGCTCTCCACCGGCGAGCTCCCGGCCCGGAAGGTCACGCCGGACCCCCAGCGCCGGATCATCACCGCCCGCGAGTGGGTGCAGCTCCACCTGGACTCGCCCCGCCGGCCGGGACCCCGGGGCCACGGTTACACGGAGGACCATCTCGAATCGCCGGCGTTGCACTACGAGTTCGAGATCTCCCCGGGGATCGTGGGGCTGAGCCTCGACACCGGCGGCTACTACTCGGGGTCGCTGGGCGAGGACCAGGTGGCCTGGCTGAACGAGCGGCTCGCGGCCCACAGCTCCCGCTGGTTCGACGAGGCCGGCGCCGTCACCACCGGCGACAACGACGACGCCCTGATCATGGTGTTCAGCCACTTCAACTGGCGCAGCATGGACTCGGCCATTCCCCATCCGGATCGGCCGGGCGAGCGGCGGGTCTTCGGTCCCGAGGTGGTCGCGCTGCTGCACCGGTTCCCCAACGTCGTGGCCTGGGTCAACGGCCATCACCATGTCAACCGGGTCGAGCCCCTGCCCGACCCATCGGGTCGCAGCGGCGGGTTCTGGGACATCAACACCGCCTCGCACGTCGACTATCCGCAGCACGCCCGCATCGTGGAACTGGCCGACAACGGCGACGGCACCCTGTCGATCTTCTGCACGATGATCGAGCACGCCGCTTCGCCCCGGGCCGACTACGACGACACGTCGGTGCTGGGGCTGGCGGCGCTGAGCCGGGAGCTGTCGGCCAACGATCCCCAATCGGACCTGGCGGGACGCCGCGGCCAGGCCAAGGATCTCAACGTGGAGCTGGTGCTCGAGGCTCCGTTCGACCTCGCGGCCGCGGGGATCTGATGCTCCAGCAACTTCAGCTGTTCAGCACTGTGGCGCGCTGACGGCGTACGGTACGTGGCATGAAGGACGTCGAGGGTTCCGACGTTCCGTCCGAGATCGCTGCCCAGTTGGTACGAGCTCTCGATCGGTCTCCGTCGACCTTCACAGTGTTGATCGGCCGCGACCTCAAAACCCGCTGGCTGAGCAAGTCAGCGAGCTGGGTGTCGGGCACCGATCCGGCCAGCCGCAAGGGCCGCGAGTCGCTCGAGCGCGTCCATCCCGAGGACGTTCCCCGCCTGCTGGGGGCGTTCGAGCAGCTCAACGAGGCCAGCGCCAACACGCCCGGCATCCCGGTGGTCGAGCCGCTGCGCTACCGCCTTGGTTCCGACGAGGACGGCTGGATCACCCGGGAAGCGCTGGTCAACAACCTCCTCGACGATCCGCTGGTCGACGGTTTGCTGCTCATCGTCCGTCCGGTCGGCGGCGCGCTCGACGGGGTCGGCCACGTCATCGACCTGCTGGTCGCCGACGCCGCCCTGCCCGAGGTGCTCGGAGCGTGTGCCTCCCTGGTCCCGGCGTATCTCGGAGCCGCCGCCGTCGTCGGCATCATCGACTACGGCGAGGTGGTCGGCGTCCCGGCCAACAGCGCGGTCGAGTCGTTCTGCAGCGACGACCGTTGGTGGCGCGACACGTTGGCCGACGGCAAGATCCGGGCGCCGGTCGACTTCTTCGAGTTCCCCGATGACCTGGCCGACCAGGCCCGGCAGGCCGGGTTCCTCACCGCGTGGATGCTGCCGATCCAGGAGCAGTCCAACGGCGAGGTCATCGGCTGCGTGGCCGTCTGGGTCGGCATCGACGTGCAGCTCAACATCGGCACCGATCACGCCCTGCGCCAGACCCAGCGGCTGGCCAGCCTGGTCATCGGCGAGCAGCGCCGCAACCAGGCGCTGCAGCGGGCGGCGGTGACCGATCCGCTGACCGGGGTCGGGAACCGGTCGGCCCTGCGCCGGCGGCTCGACGCCGCTGGGGACGACGAGGTCAGCCTGGCGTTCGTCGATCTGGACGACTTCAAGGCGGTCAACGACACCTATGGCCACGACGCCGGCGACACCGTCCTGCGGGAGGTGGCGCGGCGGCTCGGGGTCTCGGTCCGGGAGGACGACCTGGTGGTCCGGCTCGGCGGCGACGAGTTCGCGGTGGTGTTCGCCGACGGCACCGTGGCCGACGGGATCGATCGCCTGGTGGAGCGGGTCCACCACGCCATCGAGACGCCCATCGCCCTGAGCCCGGACGCCGAGATCCAGGTCCGGGCCAGCGTCGGCGTAGCCACCGGCCCTCCCGGCGAAGTCGTCCACCTAGCCGACGACGCCCTCTACGCCAGCAAACGCCGCAAGCCCTAGGGCACCCTCCGTTCTGTGACCTGTATGCCGCGCCCTGGCGCGGCATACAGGTCACGGAACCGGGGACTTGAGGCCGTGGCCGGTTAGGACCACGATCCTGGGGGTGGGTGGTCGGGTCTTGGAACCGGCGTAGGCGACCGCGGCGGTGGGTTCGGCCCAGAGGCCGTGGTGGGCCAGGTCGGCGCGGGCCGCAGTGATCTGGTCGTCTGTGACCGTGATCATCTCGGCGGCGGTGGCCACGATCTCGGACAACCGGCGGGGTTGGGCGATGGCGATGCCTTCGGCGATGGTCGGACCGTGGACTCCGGTGGCTGGATCGTGCCCGGACCAGGCCGCGGCGACGGGGGAACACGCGGCGGCTTGGACGCCGATCAAGCGGGGCACCTCTGGGATCAAGCCCGCGTCCGCCAGATGAGCGAAGCCAGACGCCAGTCCCAGGAGCAGCGAGCCGTTCCCCACCGGGACGACGACCTCAGGGGGGAGCGGGTCCATCTGCTCCCAGAGCTCGATGGCCATCGTGGCCACTCCGGCGGTGAACGCCGGCTGGTCGACATGGCTGGCATGGAACGCTCCCGTCGACGCCACCGCCTGCCGGGCCGCGGCGGCCACGTCCTCCCGGGTGCCCTCCACCCGATGGAGCACGGCGCCGTACGCCGCGATCTGCGCCGACTTGCCCGGGCTGGCCGAGGCAGGAACGTAGACCTCACAGGGCAACCCGACCCGGGCGCAGTAGGCCGCGGCAGCAGCACCCGCGTTGCCGGAGGAGTCCACCACGACCCGCGACGCGCCGGCGGCCAAGGCGGTGGCGATGAGCACCGCCGCGCCCCGGTCCTTGAAGCTGCCGGTCGGGTTCATCGATTCGACCTTCAGCCAGGTCCGCCCATCGGCGTCCAGCGGAAGGACGGGCGTTCCACCCTCGCCCAGGCTGACCCGCTGTTCCCAACCGGAATCGTCATCCAGCGGGGCGGGCAGCGCCGTGCGGTAGCGCCACAGGGTCCACGGTCGCACGGCTACGTGTTAGCCGGCTTCGGCTCGGCGGTGGGGTCCAGAACCGGGGTGACGTGCCCGTCGACATCCGTTCCCGACTCCGTGGGGGCGTCGAGCCGGACATCGCGGATCGCCCACACCAGCAGGGCCAACAGGGCGAGGAGCGAACCCACGATCCACAGGCACCCCGACCAGAACGCCACACCGTTGCGAACCCGGTCGATGGTCGAGTGGCGCAACACCAGCGCGACGGCCAGACCCAGCGCCCATAGGCCCAACAACCAGGCGGCGGCGGTTCCGAGCCGGGTCGCCAGCCGCTGGGCCGACTCCCGCTCCGCCACCGGAGGGCGCGGAGGCATCGGACCGGGGGCGGCCAACGTCAGAGCCGCGGCGACCGCGAACGCGAACGCCCCGGCGACGCCCCAGGCCGCCACCACGTCACCCGCCCGGTGCCAGCCGGTGGCCAACGTCGCCACGCCGACGGCGCCGGCGTAGATCCCTCCGCCGACCAGGGCCACGACCCGCAGCCCCCGCGGCACCACCAGCAGCAGCGCCAGGGCCAGGCTGGCCGCCACCGTGGCGTGCCCGGAGGGCAGGCTGTTGTGGAAGTACTCGGCCGGACCGGAGAGCAGGTCGGGCCGGTCCAGGATGTATCGCTTGAGCACCTGCGTGGTCACGTTGGCTCCGGCGATGACGACCGCCACCCCGGCGGCCAGACGCCAGCGTCCCCGCGGTGCGGCCAGCGCCATCAGGCTGAGACCGGCGACCCCCAGCGAGGTCAGGCTGATCGTGTCCAGCAACCGGAGCCCGGCCCGGGCCCCATCCCGTCCGACCTGGTGCCGGCCCAGCAGGGCGTTGTTGCCGACCTGCTGACCCCAGGTCGTGTGGACCGACAGGACGTAGACCAGCGCGGTCACCGCGACGCACAGCAGGGTCGCTCCGACCAGGCGGGCGAACGGATGGCTGCGGCCGGGCGCGGATGGGGCCGGACGCTCGCTGACGAGGGGGGCGGATGAGGTCATCGCGGTCGCACGTCCATGACCGACACAGCGTTGCCGTTGGGGTCGAGCAGCAGGGCCATGTCCCGGGTGTTGTCCCAGACCGGGTTGCGCCGCTTCCAGTAGAGGGCGTCGGCGCTGTTGTCGCCGTGACCGGCGTGGACGGTGACCTGGTGACCGGGTTGGAGCACGAAGCCGTCAGGGAACCAGAACCGGTTGCGGGTGGAATCGTCCCGCAGCTTCCAGCCGGTCATGTCGACCGGGGTGGAGCCGTCGTTCACGATCACGACGTACTCGCCGTTGAGGTTCTGCTCGTCGCGACCCCGGGGATCAGCCTCGGCCTCGGTGATCCGCACCGCGGTGGAGGCGGCCGGCCCGCAGGCGTTGGGGCTCCAGATCCCCAGCCCGGCGGCGCGGGCTCGGACCTGGGCGGCATCGAGCTCGGTCCGATGGGCGATGTCGGGCTCGGTGGAGGTGGTCAGGGCCAGGCCCTGCTCGACCATCTGCTGGTTGGCCGAGATGCCGTCGACCACCACGTAGCGCAGCAGCCGTGCGTACTGGTCCCGATCGGAGACGTCCCGGGTCAGACCGACCTCCCGGTCTCCGATCAGGCCCTTGAGGGCGGTGCGGGACTCCCGACCCAGGCACTCGTCGTGCTCCGGGGCGTTGATCCCGAGCATGCGGACGTCGACCTGGTCGTCCACCGCGAACGAGTCGCCGTCGTGGACCGTGCGTACGGTGACGACCTCATCCCCCTCGGCCGCCGGCGTCGGGACCTGGGTCGCCACCGGGCTGGTGACGTCCACGCCGACGTCGTCATCGCCGTCGTCACGGCCGGACAGATGCAACGCCAGGCCCACGAGAGCGAGCAGGGCCAGGGTGACGAGGGGGAGTCGTCGCACGCCCGCATGATCGTCCGCCGGCCGCCCGCAGCGGTGGACCTCCTCCCGCCGCTCCCTATCCCCAGCTACCACCCCGGTGGACTTCCGCCTATCTCATGCCGAGGCCTAGTTCACCCATAAAGGGTGAAGCCCACACGCCTGGTCACGAGTGACTGTGACTCCAGGAGGTGATGACTATGCCCGTGGTAGTAGGTGCGGTGGTGACCATCCCCACCACCTGGTTGCAGATGTGGTTCTGGAACACGCTGGGGATGAACCTCTCTTACTGGGATGCCTTCCCGCTCAGCGCCGCTTCGGTGTTCCTCCTGTTCGCCCTGATCTCGGTGATGTCGACGGACGATCCCCCCGAACCGGCCGACGACCTCGACTACTCGTAGACCGCAGAAGTCAGAGGTACTGGCTCGAGGGCCGCAGTTCCTCTTCCTTCTCCACCTGGGTGAGATCGCCCCGCAGCGCGAACAGCTCGGCCAGGGTGGCACCGTCGCCGCCCACGTGATGACCGTTGCCGAGCCACGCCCCGGCCTCGTCCTGGGGCATTGGCCCGATGTGGATGTGGGCCAGGCAGCGTCCCGGCCGCACGATCGCCGGGTGGAGCCGGGTCAGCTCCTCGTTGGTGGTGATGCACACCAACGCCTCCAGCCCCTGGCCCACGATGCCGTCGGTCAGGTTCAGCAGCCGGGCCAACGCCAGGCCCGATGACTGCTTGGCGTTGGCGCTGATCAGCTCGTCGCAGTCCTCCAGGACCAGCAGGCGCCAGCGTTTGGCCCGCCGCGGCGCGCCAGAGTCGTTGCAACCGACGGTGACGTCGATCTCGTGCAGCCCGTCGTCGACATCGTCCTCGCTGAGCACCGCTTCCATGAGGTAGCTGGACTCGCCGAGCAGCCGTTCCGGGTCGAGCACGTAATCGACCGCACACCACTGCCTCCACGCGTTGGCCAGGGCCCGGAGCACGGTGGTCTTGCCGGTGCCCGGCGGACCATGCAGCAGCAACAAGCGGCCGGCGAGACGGTCGGGCGAGAGGTCCATCAGCCGGTCCAGGGCCGGGACCACCGCCGAGGCGTAGTTGCGGCGGATCCGAGGCCACGGCGTGGTGGCGATGGTCCGAACCACCCGCTCGGGACTGTGCGGGCCCAGGTGCCAGAAGCCGATCGAGGTGGCGTCGTCGGGCGCGGGCGGCGGTTCGGTCATCCCCTCGGTGGCCTGGGCCAGCACGGTGCGGGCCAGTTCCTCCGACGTGGCGGTGACCACGACGTTGGCGGTGGAGTCGCGCCATCGGCTGGCGCGCAGGGTCCAGCCCTGGCCGCGGGCGACCTGGGTCCAGCGGGACGGCTCGCACGACCGCCATGCCGGGGAGACGCCGGGCGGGACCAGCTCGGCGTCGGGACGCACCCGCTGGAGCTTGGCCGTGATCGAGAAGGGCTCGCGGCCCTCCACGAAGCCGGCGAAGATCATGGCGTCGATCAGATCGGACGGATCCTCGGTGGTGTTGAACCGGGTGATGTAGGAGTGACCGGGAACGTCCACGCGGCAGCCCTTCCCCGCCCACCGGGGAAGCGGAATCTAGCCACCCTCAGGCCGTAGCCTCCCGCCCATGTGGGTCCTGCGTTCGATCGGGCTGTTCGTGCTGGCTGCGGTGGCCGAGATCGGCGGGGCGTGGTTGGTGTGGCAGGGCGTGCGGGAGCATCGAGGTGTGGGCTGGATCGGGGCGGGGGTCGTGGCGCTGGCGGCCTACGGCTTCGTGGCCACGTTCCAGGACGACCCCAACTTCGGCCGCATCCTGGCCGCCTACGGTGGGGTGTTCGTGGCCGGGTCCCTGCTGTGGGGGATGGTGGCCGACGGGTTCCGGCCCGACCGCTTCGACATCGTTGGCGCGCTGATCTGCCTGACCGGTGTCGGGGTGATCATGTACGCCCCCCGATGAGTTTCACGGGCCTCGGTCGTCCTCCTCCCGAGAGGGCAGCGCTCTGAACTAGCCCTTGACCAACATTCTTGTCAGAGGGAGGGTGGTTGGCATGCTCGACGTCGAAGTCATCGAGGATCCGGCGGCCGCGGCGGTGGCCTTGGATCCGACCCGGGCCCGGCTGCTGGCCGAGCTCGTGGACCCGGGCTCGGCCGCCAGCGTGGCCGCCAAGGTCGGGATCGCCCGGCAGAAGGTCAACTACCACCTGAAGGCGCTCGAGGCCCACGGTCTGTTGGCCTTGACCGAGGAACGCAAGCGCGGCGGCATCACCGAGCGGGTGATGCAGGCCAGCGCCGCCACCTATGTCGTGTCGCCCGCGGCCCTGGGCCAGGCGGCCTCCGATCCGGACAAGACCGCCGACCACCTCTCCGCCGGCTATCTGGTCGCGCTGGCCGGTCGGATCGTCCGGGAGGTCGGGGGGCTCATGCGCCGGGCCGACGCCGCCGGCAAACGCCTGCCCACCATGGCCATCGAGACGGAGATCCGGTTCCGGTCGGCGGAGGACCGAGCCGCGTTCGCCGACGAGCTCACCGCCGCCGTCCTCGACCTCGCCGCCCGGTACCACCACGACGACGGTCGTCCGCACCGGGTCGTCATCGCCGCCCACCCGCGTCCCAAGGAGACAGCATGAGCACGCCCAACGTCCCGCTCCGCCTGGAGCTGACCGTCGAGGTCACGGGCACCCCCGAGCAGGTCTGGCAGGCCATCGCCACCGCCGGCGGCATCAGCGCCTGGTTCGCGCCCACCGAGATGGAGGGCC
>DASXTK010000168.1:0-11802 GCA_036505485.1 Acidimicrobiales bacterium | reverse complement strand
CAACGACCCAACGCCGCGGGCCCCGACGGTTCCTTGCGGCGCTACGGCACCGGATCCCGCCCCACCTACGACCGCGACCGCGTATGAGCACCGCCGACTACGAGGACCGCATCCCCAACAACGTCGACCTGGCCGGCGATCGCCGCCTGCAGCGGGCCCTGGGGCAGTGGCAGCCCAAGTTCCAGGACTGGTGGCGCCAGCTCGGTCCCGAGTGCTTCCAGGACACCGAGGTGTACCTGCGCACCGCGGTCGCCGTCGGCCAGGACGGCTGGGCCAACTTCGACTTCGTGAAGATGCCCGACTACCGCTGGGGCATCTTCCTGGCCGACGCCACGCCCGACCGTCGAGTCGGCTTCGGCGACAGCTACGGCCAGCCGGCGTGGCAGGAGGTGCCCGGCGAGTTCCGCTCGGAGCTGCAACGGCTGGTGGTGGTGCAGGGCGACACCGAGCCGGCATCGGTCGAGCAACAACGGCATCTTTGCCGCACCGCGCCCAGCCAATACGACCTCCGCAACCTGTTCCAGGTGAACGTGGAGGAGGCCCGCCACCTGTGGGCGATGGTGTACCTCCTCCACGCCTACTTCGGACGGGAAGGTCGCGACGAGGCCGATCTGCTCGTCGAACGCCATTCGGGGGATGTCGACAACCCCCGCATCCTGGGTGCCTTCAACGAACCCACGGCCGACTGGCTGTCGTACTTCTTCTTCACCTACTTCACCGACCGCGACGGCAAGTTCCAGCTCGCCTCGTTGTCGGAGAGCGCCTTCGATCCGTTGTCCCGCACCTGCCAGTTCATGCTGCGGGAGGAAGCGCACCACATGTTCGTGGGGACCAGCGGCGTCGGCCGCGTGGTCCAGCGCACCGCCGAGCTGATGAAGCGCCACGACACCTACGACATCCGGTCGTTCGGCGGGATCGACGTCGCCACCCTGCAGCGCTACCTCAACTTCCACTACAGCGTTTCCCTGGACCTCTTCGGCGCCGACACGTCGACCAATGCCGCCAACTACTTCGCCGCCGGCCTGAAGGGACGGTTCGAAGAGGGAGAACGGGAGGACGACCACCGCCTCAAGGACGAGATGCGTACCGTCCTCACCGTCACAGAAGGTCAGGTCACGGCGCGCGAGGTGCCCGCCTTGTCCGCTCTCAACGCCACCCTGCGGGACGACTACATCGCGGACTGCCAGAAGGGCATCGACCGCTGGAATCGCACCCTGGCCGAGGTCGGCGCCGAGCTGGGGCTGCCGCACGTGGGGTTCAATCGCCACGTCGGCGAGTTCCGACAGCACCAGCTGACGCCCGATGGCCAGATCCTCTCCGACCAGGAATGGGCAGACCGGCGTGATGCTTGGCTGCCCACCGAGGACGACCGCGCCTTCGTGGGCGAGCTGATG
The DNA here is from genome assembly GCA_036505485.1 of Acidimicrobiales bacterium. Lineage (GTDB taxonomy): Bacteria > Actinomycetota > Acidimicrobiia > Acidimicrobiales > VFJN01 > DASXTK01. The sequence goes on along the minus strand of DASXTK010000168.1, from coordinate 10,408 downwards.
CGCCCGGTCCACGAGCCGGGCCAGATCGCCGGATGGATCGCACCGCCGCAAGGCGGCATCCGGGGCAAGCCGTTCGACTTCCAGTACGTCCATATCTAGGTGGTGGGGGGACCCATGCTCGAGCCGTTCAATGCCTCGACCTGGTTGGTCGACCGTCATGTGGCCGAGGGGCGGGGCGGCAACCTCGCCGTGGTGTGCGGCGACCGGGAGCAGACCTACGCCGACGTGCTGTCCGAAGTCTGGACGGCGACGAACGCGCTGAGGGCCTTGGGCATCCGGCCGGAGGAGCGGGTCGCCATGGTCGTCGCCGACGAACCGGCCTTCGTCGCCTGGTTCCTTGGAGCCCTGCGCCTGGGCGCGGTGCCGGTCCCGCTGTCGACCATGCTCACCCCCGAGGAGCTGGGCTTCGTGGTCGACGACGCCCGAGCCCGGCTGGTCGTCGTCTCGGCCGCGCTCGGAGGGATCCTCTCCACCATCGCCAGCATGGCCCGGGACCTGACCGGCGCAGTCGTGGTCGGGGACGCGGACGGGGACGGAGGAGACACGGCAGAAGCCGACTGCACTGTCCCCGTGCACACCGAGTCCACCTTCGACGACCGCCGGGAAACGCCCGCGTGGGACACGGTGGACGAGTCCCCCGGCTTCTGGCTCTACACCTCGGGGACGACCGGCAAGCCCAAGGGCGCCATGCACCGACACATCGACCTCAAGGCGACGGCCGAGACCTACGCCCGGTCGGTGCTCGGCATCCAGGAGTCCGACCGCAGTTACTCGGTGGCGAAGCTGTTCTTCGCCTATGGGCTCGGCGCCTCGCTGACGTTCCCGTTCTCGGTGGGGGCCACCACCATCCTCGATCCCGGTCGCCCGACACCGGCGAGCGTCGCGGCCCTCGTCGCCGACAAGCAGCCAACGCTGCTGTATGCCTCGCCGGGCTTCTGCGCCGCGCTGCTCGATGCCGATCCGTCATCGAAGCTGCTGGCCTCGGTGCGGGCGGCCGTGACCGCGGGCGAAGCCCTGCCGGCCGCGCTGTACGATCGCTTCCGGGCTCGCTTCGGTGTCCCGCTGCTCGATGGCATCGGCACGACCGAGGCCCTCCACATCTTCATCTCCAACCACCTGGGCTCGGAGCGGCCGGGCACCAGCGGCGTGCCGGTCGAGGGCTACCAGGCCCGGCTCCTCGACGAGGACGACCACGAGGTCACCGAGCCCGGCGCCCCGGGGTTCCTCCACATCCAGGGTGAGTCCATCGCCACCGGCTACTGGTGCCGGGCCGAGGCCAGCCGCCAGGCCTTCCGGGGCCAGTGGCTGCGCACCGGCGACGTCTACACCTGCTCGGCGGACGGCTACTACACGTTCCTCGGCCGCAACAGCGACATGGTCAAGCCCGGCGGGATCTGGGTCTCGCCCGCCGAGGTGGAGAGCGTGCTCGTCAAGCATCCGCAGGTGTTGGAGGCGGCGGTCGTCGGCGCCAGGAACACCGACGGGCTGGAGACCGTGGTCGCCTTCGTCGTCCCCGATCGGGGCAGACCGTCGACCCCGAGGCCATCGACCACCACTGCCGGGCGGAGATGGCGGCCTTCAAACGGCCGCGGCGGACCGTCGTGGTGGACGAGCTGCCCAAGACCCCCACCGGCAAGGTCCAGCGGTTCGTCCTGCGCGAACGCCTCGCCGCGGAGTCCACCTAAGGTCGATGTGGTCGGGTGGGGGGCCTTCGTCATTCTGTGACCTGCATGCCGCGCCTGAGCGCGGCATGCAGGTCACAGAACGACAGAAACCCCCCAATGCCCCGAACTTGCCCCGAACCCTCAGGCGATCTCGGTGGCGGCCGCGGCGAATTGGGCGTTGTAGAGGTTGGCGTAGGCGCCGCCGCGGGCGAGGAGGTCGGCGTGGTGGCCCTGCTCGACGATCTGCCCGGCCTCCACGACCAGGATCACGTCGGCGTCACGGATCGTGGACAGACGGTGGGCGATCACGAAGCTGGTGCGCTGGGACCGCAACGCCGCCATGGCCCGCTGGATCAGCACCTCGGTACGGGTGTCGACCGAGCTGGTGGCCTCGTCGAGGATGAGGATGGCCGGGTCGGCCAGGAAGGCTCGGGCGATGGTGAGGAGCTGCTTCTCCCCCGCGCTCAGGCTGGCGCCCTCGTCGTCGAGGACGGTGTCGTAACCGTCCGGGAGCGAGTGCACGAACCGATCCACGTAGGTGGCCCGAGCCGCCTCGAGGATCTGCTCCTCGGTGGCATCGGCGTTGCCGTAGGCGATGTTGTCGCGGATGGTCCCGCTGAACAGCCAGGTGTCCTGGAGCACCATGCCGATGTTGGCCCGCAGGTCGCGCCGGCGCATGGTGGAGATGTCGCGCCCGTCGATGGTGATGCGTCCGCCGTCCAGCTCGTAGAACCGCATGATCAGGTTCACCAGCGTGGTCTTGCCCGCCCCGGTCGGTCCCACGATGGCGATGGTCTGACCGGGCTCGGCGACCAGCGACAGGTCGGTGATCAGCGGCACGTCCGGGTCGTAGGAGAACGACACCAGGTCGAACTCCACCCGACCCCGGGGCTCGCCCGAGAGCGGAAGCGCGGCCTCGTCGGACGACTCCTCCTCGGCGTCGAGCAGGTCGAACACCCGCTCGGCCGAAGCGACTCCTGACTGGAGCACGTTGAACATCGACGCCATCGACGTCAGCGGCATCGCGAACTGCCGCGTGTACTGCAGGAACGCCTGCACATCGCCGATGGTCATGGTCCCCGACGCCACCCGCAGACCCCCGAGCACGGCGATGATCACGTAGTTCAGGTTCCCGAGGAACATCATCGCCGGCTGGATGACTCCGGAGACGAACTGCGCGGCGAAGCTCGATGTGTACAGCTTGTCGTTGGTCTGCCGGAACCGCTCCTCGACCTCGCGCTGGCGCCCGAACGCCTTGACGATGGCGTGTCCGGTGAAGGCCTCCTCGACCTGGGCGTTGAGGACGCCCGTGTGCTTCCACTGGGCCATGAACCGGGCCTTGGACCGCTTGGCGATCCCCCGCATGGTGAGGATCGACAGCGGGACCGAGATGATCGCCACCAGCGACAGCACCGGCGAGATGGAGATCATCATCCCGACCACACCGATGAGCGTGAGCAGCTGGGTGAGCAGCTGGTTGAGGGACTGCTGCAGGCTCTGGGCGATGTTGTCGATGTCGTTGGTGACCCGGCTGAGCAGGTCGCCGCGGGCGTGCTCGTCGACGTAGGCCAGCGGGAGCCGGTTGAGCTTGTCCTCGACCTCGGCCCGCAGCGAGTGCATGGTCCGCTGGATGACCCCGGCCAGCAGGTAGGCGGCGAAGTAGCTGAGGAGTGACGACGCCACGAACAGACCCAGCGCCATCAGCAGGACCCGGTGCAGGTCGGCGAAATCGATCCCCTGCGGGCTGAGGATGCCGCGGATGACGATGTCGGTGGCGTGGCCCAGGATCTTGGGACCGACCACGGTGAGGGCCACGCCGAGCACGGCCAGCACGAGCACGATCCCGACGCTGACGCGGTCCTGGCGCAGCCGGGACAGCAACCGGCGCGAGGCGCTGCGGAAATCGCGGGACGACTCGCCGGGCATCCCGATGGCCATGCCGCGGACCGCGCTCGGACCCCCGAGCCGGGGCGGCGTCGGCGGCGTCGGTGCGGATGGACTGGGCGTGGTCGTGGTGCTCACGCCGCCTCCCGCTGACCGTTCTGCGAGGCCACGATCTCGGCGTAGGTCGGGCAGATCTCCAGCAGATCCTCGTGGGTGCCGAGGCCGCAGGGCCGGCCGTCCTCGAGGACCAGGATCTGGTCAGCCGTGGCGATCGTGGAGATCCGTTGGGCCACGATCAGCACCGTCGACCCCGCCACCCAGGGCACGAGGGCGGCCCGCAGCCGAGCATCGGTGGCCAGGTCGAGGGCGGAGAACGAGTCGTCGAACAGGTAGATCTCCGGCTTCTTCACTAGCGCCCGGGCGATGGCAAGCCGTTGGCGCTGGCCCCCCGAGACGTTCGTGCCGCCCTGGGTGATGGTTGCCCCCAGACCACCGGGCATGGCGGCCACGAAATCGGCCGCCTGGGCCACGCGCAACGCCTCCCAGATCTCCTCCTCGGTGGCGTCAGGCTTGCCGTAGCGGAGGTTGCTGATGATCGTCCCGGAGAAAAGGTAGGGCTTCTGGGGCACGAGGCCGATGCGGCTCCACAGGGCGTCGGGCTCCATGTCGCGGATATCGACGTCGTCGACCAGCACCGCGCCCGAGGTGACGTCCACCAGGCGGGCGATCAGGTTGACCAGCGTGGTCTTGCCAGCACCGGTGCTGCCGACTATGGCCGTGGTCTGGCCGGCGAGCGAGGTCAGGCTGATCCCGTCCAGCACCGGGGCGTCGGCGCCCGGGTAGCAGAAGCCGACGTCGCGCAACGTGAGCGACCCGACGCTGGCGAAGAGGGTCACCGGGTCCTCCGGCGGCCCCACCGACGGCTCGGTCTCGAGCACCTCGATGATGCGCTCGGCGCACACCGCGGCCCGCGGCGCCATCAGGGCCACGAACATGCCCATCATCACCGCGATGAGGATGAGCGTGAAGTAGGTGAGGAAGGCGACGAGCGAGCCCACGGTCATGTCGCCGGCGTTGATGCGGTTGGAACCGAACCACAGGACCCCGACGCTCGAGGCGTTGATGATGATCATCAGCGTCGGGAACATCATCGCCATGAGCCGCCCGGCCTTGAGGGACGTGTCGGTCAGCTCGTCGTTCACGTCTCCGAAGCGAGCGACCTCGTCGGGCTCCCGCACGAAGGCCCGCACGACCCGCACACCGGTGATCTGCTCCCGCAGCACCCCGTTGGCCCCGTCGATGCGCTCCTGCATGCGCCGGAACAGCGGCACCATCTTGCGCACCACCAGCCCGACGCTGAGCGCCAACGCCGGCAGGCTGACGAAGAAGAGCCACGACAGACCCACGTCCTGCTGCATGGCCATGGCGATGCCGCCTACCACCGTGATCGGCGCGGCGACGGCCAGGGTGCAGGTCATCACCACCAGCATCTGCACCTGCTGCACGTCGTTGGTGATACGGGTGATCAGCGACGGAGCGCCGAACAGGCCGACCTCGCGGGCCGAGTAGTCCGTCACCCGGTGGAACAGGTCGCTGCGGACGTCCCGGCCCAGGCCCATCGCCACCCGGGCACCGAAGTACACCGCGGCGACTGCGAGCACCACCTGCAGCAGCGCCACTCCCACCATGACCAGCCCAGTCGAGCGGATGTACCCGTTGTCCCCGGCCAGGACGCCCTTGTCGATGATGTCGGCGTTCAGCGTGGGCAGGTACAGCGATGCCATGGCCTGGCCGCCCTGCAGGGCGACAATGGCGTAGAGCATCGAGCGGTAGGGGCGCAGGTAGGAGCGGAGCAGTTGGATCAGCACAGGCGGCCTCGGGCGGGGGCGGAGCGGGCAGTCTGGGGGCGGTCGAAAGCGGGGGTCTGGGACACGGCTGCGGTGGGCGCGGTGGGCTACAGGGTCTTGGCGCCGGTCGGGGCGGCCAGGTTGACGACACCGTCCAGGGCCTCGACCCGGGCGCGGATGCCGTCGAGCAGGAGGGACACGATCTCGGGCGGCGACAGCGGCTCGTCGGCCAGCGCCGGGTGGCTGACGGCCAGGGTGAGGGCCCGGAGCTGGCGGGCGGCGGCGGCCGGATCGAGCCGCACCCGGTCGGCGTGGGCCGCGAACAGCGCCGTGAGCGCAGCCGACTCGGGCGGGCGGGGTGGCGGCTCGGGCTTCTCCCCCACGATCGTCACCAGGCGCCAGATCACCGACAGGCGCCGCTGGAGGATGGCGGCCGCCTCGGCCAGCTGAGCCTCGAACGACTGATCGTGATCGATGGCGGCCAGCGCCTGCTCGCTGGCGGATGGGTCGAACGCGGCCTCCACGGCGGCCCGCACGACCGCCTCCTTGTCGGGGAACGCCCGGAAGATGGTCCCTTCGGCGATCCCCGCGGCCTGGGCGATCTGGCGGGTGGTCACGGCCAGGCCGCGCTCCAACAACAGTGGCAATGCGGCGCAGGCGATGGCGGCCCGGCGCTCGTCGGGCGGCATGGCCACGGCCCGCCTCCCCCGGCCGCCTCCCTCGTCGATCAACTCCTGACCCGGCTTCACCCGCGGGACTCTATCTGGAGTGAGTCCTCACTCACACACCATCTTCGAGATACCGGAACCCGCCGTCCTCCCTCGCTCGCGCCGCCTGAACTATCCGCCGGACGAACGGTGGGATGGTCAGCTGCTCGACCTCGTCTACGGGGTGGAAGTCGTAGTCGAGGATCTCCCCGCCGTCGACCTGGATCCGAGCCCGCAGCTCGGGCGCGAGGTCCCCGCCGTCGAAGATGAAGATGAGCTTGTCACCCGGTGACCAGTCAACGATCAGTAGCCGACCGATCGGCGGTTCGATCCCGAGCTCCTCGCGAACCTCCCGGCGGGCGGCCTCGAGCGGCGTTTCCCCCGGTTCGACGAAGCCGCCGGGAATGTCCAGATAGTCCTTGTACGAGGGCACCACCATCAGGATCCGCCCGGCCTCGTCGAAGAACAGCACCCCGGCCGCGACACGGGGACGCGCGAATGCCGGCTCGGTCATGCCAGGGACTGTACGGAAGCTCCCGGTGGTCAGAGGATCTCTAGGTATTACGAAAGGATTCGCTACAAACCTTGCGTAATGGGTAGTGATGCGGAAATCTATCCATACGAAAGGAAACCAAACATTCCTTTCGTACTTCCTAGCTTTCGAAAGGATCGCTCCGCTGCCCAAACTCGTCGACCGCGTCTGGAAAGGCAGCGGCTATGGCGCCCGCCGGGACCGCAAGCCGTTCCGCTATCAGGCCTTCGTTCCCGACCGCATCAGCGGATGGGACCAGCCGCTTGCAGGACGCGCGGCTGCGGCTGTCGCCACAGCTACGGCCTCGCTCAGCGACCTCCAGGCTGTCGGAGCCGGCCACGACCTTGAAACCATCGCCGCACCCCTGCTCCGCTCCGAGGCTCTCGGCTCCTCTTTCATCGAAGGACTGCGCGCATCCAACAAGCGGCTTGCCATTGCCGCCTACGAACCCCGGGCTGCCGACGGCACAGCAAGGGCGGTCCTCGGCAACGTTCGGGCGATGGAACGAGCAATCGAGATCGGAACGGTTGGGCGGCGCTTCCGCTTCGACGACGTTCTGGACATACATCGGGCGCTCCTCGACGGGACACCCGAGGAGCGATACGCCGGTCTCGTCCGCGACGAGCAGAACTGGATCGGCGGGCGCGGGCTGAGCCCCGCCGACGCCAGATTCGTACCGCCGCCGGAGGACCACGTCTGCGAACTGCTCGATGACCTTGTCCGCTTCATCAACCTCGACGATCTGCCAGCCGTCGCGCAGGCAGCGATTGCCCATGCCCAGTTCGGGACCATCCACCCCTTCGGCGACGGGAATGGGCGAGCAGGTCGGTGCCTGATCCACGTCGTCTTCCGCCGCCGCGGGGTCGCCCCGCTGTTCGTCCCCCCCGTCAGCGTCGTCATGGCCGCCAACGCTCGGCGGTACATCGCCGGACTCGTCGATTTTCGCGAGGGCCGCGTCGACGACTGGATCGGGGCGTTCGCAGAAGCGACCACGACGGCGGCGCAGGCGGCGAAGCGGCTCAGGACCCAGATCGATGCACTGCTCGGAGAGCTGATCGCACGAGCAGGGAAGCCCCGCACGGGCTCCGTCGCACGCAGGATCATCCTTGGCCTGCCAGCTCAGCCAGTTGTGAATGCTGAAACCGCGGCCCAGCGGTACGGGGTGACGCCGACGGCGGCACGGGGGGCGTTGAACCGCCTCCAGGAGACCGGCGTGCTCGTAACGACACGAGTTGGACGCCGACGCAATCGTGAGTGGATCAGCGATGAGCTGTTTCAGCTCCTCGACGCCCTCGAAGACGATCTCGGCCAACCCGGCGACGGTGGGAAGCCTCGGGCTGCGCCGTCGCCTACTCGCCCATCGCGACGCTGAGGCCACACTTCGTGATGCAGCAGCACGAGGAGTAGGCGACCCTTGGGGGTGCTCCTAGGCTCTGCGGCCGGTGGAATTGGCTGTCGATTTCGGCGCCGCCCGTTCGTCTTCTAGACGACCAAGCCGAAAAGGAGAATGAAATGCAATTCATGCTGCTGATCCATCAAGGGTCCACCCCGGTGCCGGGAACCGACGCTTGGGAAGCCCTTCCCGCCGACGAGAAGCAGAAGGTCTACGCCGCCTACAAGAAGGTCAACGAGACCCCCGGGGTCACCCCCGGCCTCGGGCTGCAGCCCCCCGAGACGGCCACCACCGTGCGGGTCGAGGACGGCAAGACGCTGACCACCGACGGTCCGTTCGTCGAGATCAAGGAGGCCATCGGCGGCTACCTCATCTTCGAGGCCGACGACCTCGACGCCGCGATCGAGTTGGCCGCGGGGATCCCGGCCGCCAGCATGGGCGGCGCTATCGAGGTGCGTCCGATCGCCTCGTGGTAGCCAGCCTCGACCAGGTCTTCCACGAGCAGTGGGGCCGCGTCCTAGCTGCCCTGATCGGCTTCCTCGGCGATTTCGACCTCGCCGAGGAAGCCGCACAGGACGCCTTCGCGATCGCCGCGGAGCGCTGGCCGCGAGATGGAGTCCCGGACAACCCCGGCTACTGGCTCATCACGACGGCGCGCAACCGAGCCATCGATCGCATTCGCCGCAACCGCACGCTGGCCACGAAGACCCACCTGCTCCAGGTGCCCGAAGCAGCGGAGGACACGGTGGAAGCGACGACCTTTCCCGATGAGCGGTTAGAGCTCATCTTCATGTGCTGTCACCCGGCGCTGGCCACCGAGGCCCAGGTCGCCCTGACCCTGCGGACGCTCGGCGGGCTGACCACGCCGGAGATCGCCCGGGCCTTCCTGGTGCCCGAGCCGACCATGGCCCAGCGGCTGGTGCGGGCCAAGCGCAAGATCAAGGCAGCCGGGATCCCGTTCCGGGTGCCGCCTGACCACCTGCTGCCCGACCGGCTGGCCGCGGTCCTGGCCGTCGTCTACCTGATCTTCAACCAGGGCTACTCCGGACGCGGGGACCTTGCGGCCGAGGCCCTCTGGCTCGGACGGGCCCTCGCCGAGTTGATGCCCGACAAGCCCGAGGTGCATGGCTTGCTGGCGATGATGCTTCTCCACGACGCCCGCCGGGAGGCCCGGTTCCGGGACGGCGACCTGGTGCTGCTGGCCGATCAGGACCGCTCGCTGTGGGACACGGCCCAGATCGCCGAGGGACGGGTCGTGCTCGATCGGGCCCTGGCCCTGCTCGGCCGCGGTCCCTACGTCGTCCAGGCTGCGATCGCCGCCCTGCACGCCGACGAACCGCGCGACTGGCCGCAGATCGCCGCCCTGTACGGCGAGCTCGCCCGCCTGACCGACTCACCGGTGGTGGAACTGAACCGGGCGGTAGCGCTCGCCGAGGTGGACGGCCCCCAAGCGGGACTCGACATCGCCGACAGCCTCGCCCTCGAGGACTACCACTACCTGCATGCCACCCGGGGCGAGCTGCTGGGACGTCTCGGCCGCACCGCCGAGGCCGGCGAGGCCTACCGCCGGGCCCTGGCGCTGGTCCACGACGAGGCCGAGCGCCGGCTGCTGGAACGGAAGCTGGCGGACCTCGACGCCTGACGGCGGCCGGGCGTCGAGCGCTACACGCTGGCGCCGACGCCCGCCGCCGAGATCAGCTAGACGCCGGCGCCCACGGTCACGGGGCGCTCCGACGGTCCGGCCACAGCGTCATCGCCGACGCCCTGTCCTTTTAGGAGGGTCTGGTGGCGGTACTGCGGCGACACCAGGGCCAGCATGGGGGTGGCCATCAGGGTCGTGACCAGCGCCATGATCACCATGATGGTGAAGATGGTCTTGCTGATCACCCCCAGCTCGAGACCGACGCTGAGGATGACGAGCTCGGTCAGGCCGCGGGTGTTCATGAGGATGCCGATCATGCTGGCATCGCGCCACGATTCGCCGGTGACCCGGGCCGCCAGCATCGAGCCGCCCCACTTTCCGATGATCGCCACCGCGATCACCACTGCGGTCACGGCCCAGAGATAGGCGCGGTCGAGCAGGTCGATCCGGGTCGAGAGACCGACCACCACGAAGAACACGGGCAGCAGCAGGACGAGGGTGGCCGTCCGCAGCTTCTGCTCGACCTCCAGCTGGATGCCGCTGCCGCGGGGCATCACCGCTCCGGCCAGGAAGGCCCCGAAGATGGCGTGAATGCCGATCTGCTCGGTGGTCCATGCGCCGGCCAGGGCCAGAGCCAAGGCGGCCCAAACCGGAACCGTCGGCAGGCGGGCCAGCAACGGCTTGACCCCCGCAACCATGGCGACAACGAAGACCAGGGACAGGCCGATGATGCGCACGG
>DASXTK010000167.1:0-21908 GCA_036505485.1 Acidimicrobiales bacterium | reverse complement strand
GAGCACGAACAAACACCCGCGATCGCCGGCAACTGAAGCGGGACCCGAACGGCATCGTCGTGAACCTGCTGACCCCGTTCCCTGAGCCGAATGACCCATTCGAGGCTGATGCACCTAGTCGGGATGTGGGGTCGTGGCCGTCGGTGGCGCTGGTGCCGCTGTGGACTGGATGGATCTGAACAGCGACGGCGTGATGTGGTAGCGGGCGACGAACGCTTGGCGCAGCGTCTCCGCTGAGGAGAAACCGCAGGCACGCGCGATCTCCGATATCGGGCGACCCGTCGAGATGACCATGCGTGCAGCGACTTCGAGCCGCACGCGGCGAACGAGCTGACCGGGCGGTTCTCCGAGCTGCTCGCGGAACAGGCGCGTCAGATGACGCACGCTCACGCCCGCGTCCGCAGCGAGGACGGCGGTGCGAAGATTGGCGTCAGGATGCGCCATGACGTGGTCGAGGATGTCGCGCACCAGGCGATCCCGTGGACGCGGCATGGTGGTGAACATGCTCATCTGTGCCTGGTCCCCGGGTCGCTTGAGGTACGTGACCATGACGAGGGCGACTCGTCGGGCGAGCTCGGGGCCGTGGTCCTCCTCGATGAACGCCAGAGTCAAGTCCAGTGAGGCTGTCACGCCCCCGGAAGTCGCGACCTTGCCGTCCCGGATATAGATCGGGGCGGCATCAACGCGGACCCCTGGATAGCGCTCGGCCAGGCTAGGGGCGTACCACCAGTGCGTCGTCACGACGCGACCCTCGAGCAGACCGGCCGCGGCCAGAACCGTCGTTCCCGTGCAGACCGATGCGACACGGCGAGCCTTGCTGGCCAGCCGGCGCACGTGGTCAAGCAGGACCACATGATCGGCGGCTGCGTCATGCCCGGTTCCTCCGGTCACGATCAGAGTGTCGAGGTCGCCGACCGGGTCCTCGATCCGGGCCTGTGCTTGAACCTTGAGGCCGGAGTCGCAGCGAACGCTCTGGCCACCCAGGGTGACCAGCCGCACCTGGTATGCCGGATCGGCGCCTACCCGGTTCGCGATGTCGAAGCCTGAAGTGACGCAGGAGATGTCGACCAACTCCGCCCCGTCGTAGGACACCACCGTGACATGACGCGGGTCCACGCCGGAACCCTAGAGGCCGGGAGCCGGCCAAGCGGGACACGCTGCCCAGGAAAGGGGACATGTCCCACCGGGCGCCTTGGAGCCGCGACCGGAGACTGTCAGGATCCCGCCGTGGTCAGCATCATGCGCTGACGGCCGATGCAGCCCGGAGCGGGTCCCCCTCGGTGGCCCTCGATCACGCACTTCGGGCCGCCAACCTCTGGCGCGGCGATCCCACGGAGATCTGCGAACCCTGGGCACTCTCGCTGATCGAGCGACAACGCCGGCGGTTCGCAGCCGTCGCGACCCGCGCCGGTGAGCTGCTCCTCGCTCAGGGCAACGTCGAGGAGGCGCAGACCCTCGCAGAACGCGTGCTGGAAGCGGAACCCTGGCTGGAGGCCGGGCATCGACTCCTCGTGGCTTCGCACCGCGCGAACAGCGACGACCTCTCGGTACGTCGAGCACTCGACCGCTATGGGGAAGCCGCCCGTGAACACGGCTTCAGCCCAAGCGAGGCGACCCGCATGGTCGAGCGCCTTCTCGGCAGCGTTCCACCGCGCCCGGTCGCAGATGTCGCCGCTTCGCCAGCTCCGTAGCCCAACGTGTCGACTTCGACGAGGCTCGCCAGCCGGGGCGATCCCCCAGCACGGCATGCCAACCGTCGCCGACGCCGATCGACGGCCTGGATCTCGTGCCCATTTACCTCCAGGCGAGGCGTTACATGTGGAGCGACATCGAGTACTTCTGGCATCGCGGCAGCACAAGCTCAAGACTGAACAGCTCACCGCTGGCCGCGCCGGCACCGGAACCCGACGACGACCCTCCTAGAGCAGTACCCGTCGTCAGCGGCGCAGATCTCACCGCCGTGCCAGAGGAACTGCTGCGCGACCTCTACGAGAGCTTCAACCTGGAAGTCCGGTACCAACCAGACAACCAAGCAGTCACCATCCGAGTGACCGTGCGACAAGATCGCCTGCCCAGCATCCATACGCCCTCGACCGGGCCACCGGTTCCGCCCAACCCCCAACGTCCCACAACCAACCGGAGCGGCACCGGCCGACCCTGGCGGACGCACGGATGTGCCGGACCCGTGGCCAACCAACCTAGCCAACACCAGCCTCACCTGGTCCGACCGCCAGGTGGTGCTCGAGGTACGCCGCCCGCTCCCGCCACCACGGACAGGCCAACACCCGGGCCTGCTCCTCCGCAGGGACGTGTGGCTCTCGGCGACCATGTCGCCGCAGACGGCGCCGCCGGGGTGCTACGCGACTATCTCGACACGATCCTGCAGGGGCTGAGTGTCGCGGACGAGGACGCTCGGCACTTCGTGAAGGTTCTCGCTGATCTTGGCGGTGCATCACGGTGTCGAGGACGCCGGCAGACGGCTGTATCCGCCGACGGGCTGCGCCGCGTCAGGGCTGCGTGGCGAGGACCTGTTGGGCCAGTTTCTTCAGCTTGCGCTGCAGTTCCGCCAGTTGGTCCAGGTCGCCCGCGCCGACGATGTTGGTGACTGCCGAGCTGACGGCGCCCACGATCATCTCCGCCGCGAACCGTTGGCTCTTGTGCGTGCCCAGGACGCCGGTCTCGCCGTCGTGGGTGGCGGCGACGATGTCGACGAAGCGGTCGAGTGAGGCGCGGCGCTGCTTGATCGCCTTGGGCCCGGCCGCGTAGACCTCGACGAGAAACACCCGGGCCAACGCCGGGGCGCTTGCCAGCGTGTGCACGTACAGGTGGAGGACCCGGTCGAGCTTCTCGAGCGGGTCGGACTGGGCGTCTTTGCGCAGCTCCTCCAGTCCCGCTTCCATGATCATGGCGACGAACTCGGCGTTCATCGCGTAGGCCGCTTGGAAGCAGTCCTCCTTGTCCTGGAACATCTTGTAGAAGGTCGCCCGCGAGACACCCGACCGGGCCACGACATCGGCGACGACCGTGTTGGCGAAGCCTTTATCGGCGACCGCGTTGGTCATCGCGGTCAACAGCCGCATGCGTTGGGATTGCTCTACCTCGTCTCGGGAAAGCCCGTGCGGGCCACGGGGAAGGGCCCGAGCCTGGGCGTTGGGCGCCATCGGCCCCGATCCTAACGACGGACCGGGGCCATAGACGCCGCTGTCTTCGACTGGTGACGTGAGAGGCCGGGAGCCGCAGACCGTCGGCGGCTCACACGGCCACGACGGTGACGTCGTCGACCTGCAGCCATGTGTCGCCGTTGGCCCACATGCCCGCGAACACGACCAGGCTGGTGTTCGAGCCGGAGCTCACGGTAGCGATGACCTGCGTGTACGAGCCGAGGGCAGCGAACCGTGTCTCGCCGGCCACTTGGCCCGACGTCGCGCGGAGGCCGAAGTATCCGTCCTGGTTGTTGGCCGATGTCCGGATCCATCCGGTCACCTTGTAGGTCCGGTTGGGTGCGACGGCGAGGGTCTGGTGGAGGTCGTTCCAGCCCGAGGTGTTGCGGGCCCAGCCGTTGCCCGCACCCGTGTGGGACTGGCCGCCCCCGTCGCGACCGCACTGACCGGCGCAGGCCCACGGCGCGAGTCCGCCCTCGAAACCGCTGTTGATCACGAGGTTGGTGCCCGACGGAGGTGCCGTCGTGGTGGTAGTGGTGGGCGACGGCGTCGGTGTCTGGAGCACGGTCAGCATGCGGGGAAGGGCGTCGTGGAAGGCGAAGTTCCAGCAGCCGAAGTTGTGGCCGCCGTCGCAGCCGTAGGGCACCGATGGGCCGGGCCGGCCGTACATCCACCAGAAGTTGGGCACACCGTTGGCGGTGAGGGTCCTGCTGAACCTGTCGGTGGCCTGGCCCACCGTCCGCTCGAGGACGTCGGCGTCGTTGATGCCGGCGCCTGCGTAGAGCAGGACCTGCAGCCCCTGGAGGCGGGTGGGTCGCCGCATCGGGTCCTGCTGGTTCCACACGGTGTCGCCGGGCCAGAAGGGGTTACCGAACGGACCATCGGCGGGGAAGCCGCTCTGGAGCGCCTGTTCGGTGACGACCGTGCGGATGCCACTGTCGCCAAGGTCGACGGCGCCGGAGAAGCTGGCCACGGAGGCGAACAGGTCGGGGCGGTCCTGGGCGAGGCGCACCGCGCCGTAGCCGCCCATCGACAGGCCGGCGATGGCCCGGCCGTTCTTGGCCGCGATCGTGCGCAGGTTGCCGTCGACCCAGGGGATGACCTGTGTGAGGTAGAAGTCCGCCCAGCGTTGGGTGCTGTTGCCGGGGTTGACCCAGTTGGTGAACCAGCCGACCTTGCCGCCGTCGGCCATGACGGTGATGACCGGCTTGCCGTTGGTGATGCCCTCGGCGTCGCCTCCCCCGGTGGTCCACTGAGCCGAGTTCCCGCCTGCGCCTCCGTGGAGCAAGTAGATCACCGGGTAGCGGGCGCTGGGGTTCTGGGCGTAGTCGTTGGGCAGGGTGACGCGGATGCGATGCGGCCCGTTGACCGCGTTCGCGCTGATCAGCGCGGTGGTGATGTCGGCCTCGATCGTGCGAGAGCTGATCGACCGGGTCGCGGTGACGGTGATGCCGTTGCGTGACACGAGGTTGGGGGCGTCCGCCCGCGCCCCCGACATGCGGACGAGGGGCAGCGTGCCCACCAAGAGGACAGCAACCAGGGCCGCGATCCGGCGCCGTCGAGATCGCCCTGGCTCCCCCACGGGTGCTGGTCGGGCGAGCAGAGCTTCGCGCATGGCTGCCTCCTCGGCGCTGATTCGAGCGCGGATCCCCCCGGCTCTGTGATCTCCGTCACCCTAGAAGAGAAAAACAGCTTTGTCTACTACTCACCTACGACCGGTGGAACCCGACAACGCCGCTGACATCACCTTCCTGGCGGAAGGAGGAAGGTCGCAAGCAGCGCCACCGTCCACACGTGACGAACCCGCGGTCGGCCGCCCTCAAAGGTCCGGGTACGGCGCGGTTCACGAGCCAACCCCAACCCCTCGAACTGGCGGGATAGGCGGGAACCCCCTTGAGTTGGCCCTACGGAGAGGTTCGACCCTCTGCCGGGAGTGTTGATCTGGTCGCTGTCTTCGGGCGGTTTGGTCAGTGGGGTTGAGCTGGGCCGGGATGGTGCCCGCGCTCGTGTGCTTGGGAATTCCCCGGCCATCCGCAGGAAGCGGTGGCACCGAAACAGCTCTGGCGGCAGACCGCCGCCCCAGAAAGGAGCCAAGATGATCAGACAACTTCGTCATCCGGGGTTCGGGCTGATGGTGGCCGCCGTTGTCGCCGTGCTGATGGCCATGCCGACGGCGATCGAGTACGCCGTGATGCTGGGTGGCATCAGTTTCAACGCGATCGACTGAATCTCAGCAGCAGCGTAGAGCGATGTGGGACGGGCCGATCCGTGCCCGTCCCACATCCGAAGCAACAACCAGCAGCACACGCCAATCAACACGTGGACCTGAGGGCAGGCCCGCATCATCAGCCTCCCGGGTCCGCGGTGGACGGCATGTCTGACGGCTGGTCGGGATTGCCGAGCAGGGTTCGGGATACCCAACGACTGGTCGGAAAGCGTGAACTGACCTCTTCGAGCTCTTCACCACCGCAGCCGCGCTCCATGGCCGAGAGCGTCGACCACTCCGACCTGCAGTGCTGCTGTGGCGTGTAGATGGCGGGGTCATCCATCGGCGCGGCCGGCTCCGAATCGTTGCATGGCAGACGAGGAAACTGCTCAGGAAGGAGATGAACATGGATACGACGATGCGCGGCCATGCCCGCCACATCCGGCTCCGTCGACTCATGGCCGCGGCGATCGCCGCCATCACACCGGCGCTCGTCACCGTGGCCTCGGTTCCAGCTGCTGATGCGGGCGTCTCGGGGGCGGAGCCGAACGTGTCCGCCATTGCCGCCACCGGCTCGGGAAGCGCCAACCACTGGTTCAGCCCCGATGACCGCGCTCCCGCTCCCCGGACCGAGGCCCCCGTGTTCGTCCTGTACAGGGGCCGGATCAGCGCCTTCGATGCTCCCGAAATCGGTAGCAACCACTTCCCCCGCATCAACAACCGGGGCGACGTCGTCGGGGAGTACATCAAGACCAACGGAACAGCGGCGGGTGGCTTCCTGCGCGACCGACGAGGCCGCTTCACCGAGATCGTCTACCCGGGCTCGTTCGAGACCTATCCACTCGACATCAACGACCGCCAAGAGATGGTCGGCAATCATCGCATCGCCGCCGACGGACCCCTGGCGGGCTTCCAGCGCGACCGGCGCGGCCGATTCAGCACCATCCACGTCCCCGGGGCAGTCCAGACCCAGGCCTACGCCATCAACAACCGCGGCCAGATCGTGGGCGACTACACCGCAGCCGACGGCACCACCCACGGCTACCTGTGGCACAACGGGCGCATCACCACCATCGACGGCCCAATCAATACCGGAGCCACGCTCACCGACATCAACGACCGCGGCCAGATCCTCGGCGTTTACTCCACCGAGCCCGGGACCCTCTCCGGGTTCCTGCTCAACCGGGATCGCTATACCACCATCGACCACCCCGACGCCCCTTACACCATCCCCCTTGGCATCAACACCCACGGCGACATCGTGGGTTCCACCTTCGATGCGCTCGAAGGCGCGACAGCCGAGGCCCATGGCTTCTTGCTCAGCGATGGCGCCGACGGGCCCTTCACACCCATCGACATCTCTGACGCGATCGTCGGGACCAATGCCACCGGCATCAACGACCGCGGCCAGATCGTCGGCCGCTACGGCAACCCCAACGCCACAACCGACCAGTCAGCTCCCGACATGACGCGCACTAATGCGGGAGCGATCGCCTCTCAAGCACCCGAGATGGACGACACCCTCAGCGACGACTAGTACCGACCGGACGACCCACGAACGCGAAGCTCCAGAGAGCCACATCACCCGCCCTCCGCCCTAGGTTCGTGGAAGAGGACTCTTCAGATATTCCGAACCCACCGGGGTGTGTGGGAAGTGCCGCGGGTTCTCGCCGCGGTCGCCGCCCTTGGCGATGTGTTGTACCTGGCAGGTCGGCCCGCCACGACAAGTGGCTGCTCTTCGAGATTCCGTCGGGATTGGTGACTACCTTCCGAGATCCGTGACAACTGGTCAGCGGGTGTGAACTGGTGGACACCCTCGTCACCCCTCGACTGCGGCTGCGGGAGCTGTCCATGGATGACGCGCCGGCGATCGTCAGCCGGCTCTCACATCCTGAGGTGGCTGCCCTCCGCTGTGTTTCCTGCCGAACTGTCTGGCTCAGGTACTGACAACGGCAACCGTCCGCTCCTCGCGACGGCAGCGCGGTCGACCGAGCGGAGCCCAGTCCCCGAACCCAAGCACCCGCAACCCCTCACAACGGCACCCCCACCCTTGAGTTCGAGTCAGACGACCTTCAGAATTGCCGAACCCGTCCGGAAGCTCGCGGTAGCGGTCGATTGGCTCCGTCGCAGTTGAGGTGAGGACAAGGTGCCGGGGACTCGGAGGATGGTGGCTTCGGAGAGGTCGACGACGCAGGAGACGGTCACGCTGACGGACTCGGTCGCTACGTCGGCAGCGAAGTCCATCGAGGTACACATCGCCGAGCCGACGTGCACCGTGGCGGCGGCCCGGTCTTCGGCCGTGTCAGCGGCACTGGCTGGGTCCCGCTCGATGCTGACCGTCCGGGCGGCGTAGCGGGCTGCGGCCTCGACGTCGGGCTGCGGCGACGTTGTAGCGGCCAACGAATACAACACCAACGAGGATGGCACGTCGGATGGCATATAACCGGCGCAACCACCGCCTGAAGCGCTTCGATAGCGCTCTAGCAGGGCTTTAGCAGGGCACCCCCAACGGGATTCGAACCCGTGTCGCCACCTTGAGAGGGTGGTGTCCTAGGCCACTAGACGATGGGGGCTCGGCGGGCAGCGAAGCTGTCCGCAGCGCAGCGGGACAGCCTAGCTTCCGGTGGAGCGGCGGCCGACTTCGGATTTGGGGTGGTCGGGGCGGAGGCGGGACAGGACCTTGGGGTCGCCGCTGTAGTGCAGGCCGCGGCGGCGGGCGTCGGCCAAGGTGATGCGTCCGGCCAACAGACCGAGGACCAGATCGGGCGGGCCGCTGACCATGGCATCGGGGTCCTCCACCGCGCCCGACCGGGTGCGGACTTCCCCGTCGACCGTGTCGAGGACCAGGGGCTCATCGCCGCTGAGGACCTGGAGGACGACCGGCGGCCGCTCCGGGGTCCGGTCGGTCAGGTACAGCTCGAACGGCAAGGCCAGCCAGTGGCTGCGGAAGCTCTCGCCGTCCGACCGTGGTCCCATCAGCTCGCCGCCCCAGCGACCCAACGCATGGACCACCGTGCGCAACTCCTGGCCTCGCGGGGTCAGCCGGAACACCATGGCCGCGATCGGCGGCGGGGCGAGTCCTCGATACACGATCCCGGCGGCCTCCAGCTCCCGTAGCCGGTCGACCAGGAGGTTGCTGGCGACGCCCGGCAAGCCCTGGCGGAGATCGGTGTACCGACACGCTTCCCGCAGCATCAGCTCCCGCACGATCAGCAGCGACCACCGGTCACCGATGACGTCGAGGGCCTTGGCCATGGCGCAGTACTGCCCATAGGAGCGCACCACCTCAGCATACGATGCTGACTTGAGAAAATCATCCATCCACTTGATTTTCTCAACCATCGGATCTACAAAGGGACCGGCCACCAAGAGCGACAGGAGATGCAGATGAGCCATCCCGTGATGAACTTCGAGATCACCGGCAAGGATCCCGAGGCGCTGCAGCGGTTCTACCGGGACGCCTTCGACTGGCAGGTCGAACCCAAGCTGCCCTGGACCATGGCGTTCCCCGTCCCCGACCGCTCGACCGGCATCGTGGGCGTCATCGGCTCCACCCCCGACGAACTCGACAGCTACGCGACCTTCTACATCGACGTCGACGACCTCGATGCCGCGCTGGCCAAGGTCGAGGGGCTGGGCGGAACGGCCAGGATGCGGCCGGTCGACGTCCCCGACGGTCCCCGCATAGCCCTGTTCGCCGACCCCGAAGGGCACCTCATCGGCCTGATCGATTCCAGCTCCCGACAACCCCGGTAGCGGCCGGTCCGTAGCTGTACCGACGACCTAGCTCGGAGATCCTGCGTACCCTCAGATCCACTCGGGGGAGGACAGGACCATGACGACATTCGACTACGTCATCGTCGGTGCGGGATCGGCGGGGTGCGTGTTGGCCAACCGGCTGTCGGCCGATCCCCAGACGAAGGTCGCGGTGCTCGAGGCCGGTGGCCGCGACCGCAAGATGGAGATACGCATCCCGGCGGCCTTCGGGAAGCTGTTCAAGTCGGACTATGACTGGAACTTCACCACTGCGGCGCAGCCGGCCCTCGACGACCGGGAGCTCTACTGGCCTCGGGGCAAGACGCTCGGCGGTTCCTCGTCGATCAACGCCCAGATGTGGCTGCGGGGTCAGCGAGCGGACTACGACGGCTGGGCCGACGAGGGCTGCCCGGGCTGGTCCTACGACGTGGTCCGGCCCTACTTCGAGCGGGCCGAGCGCCGTCAGGGAAGCAATGTCGGCGGGGTCTACGGCACCGCCGGGCCGAACCGGGTGAGCGAGCTGCGTGACGCCAACCCGACCACCCAGGCGTTCCTCGCGGCGTGCGCCGAGCTGGGCTTGCACCGGCCCGACGAGCTGAACGGCGCCGACATCGAGGGCTATGGACCGACTCCGGTCATGCAACGCAAGGGTCGACGCTGGAGCGCCGCGGACGCCTACCTCCGTCCGGTCAGCCAGCGGAAGAACCTGACGGTCCTCACCAATGCGACAACCCAACGAGTCCTGCTCAACGATGGCCGAGCCACCGGCGTCGAGTACCGCGATGCCGGCGGTCAGACGCAGCGCCTCTCGGCTCGCCGTGACGTGATCCTCAGCGCCGGCGCCATCGGCTCACCCCAGCTCCTCCAGCTGTCGGGCATCGGCGACGCCGATCAGCTCCGGGCCGCCGGGGTCGAACCGACCCACGAGCTACCAGGTGTCGGCCGGAACCTGCAGGATCATCTCCTGACCGGGGTCATCGTCAACTGCACCGAGCCGGTGACCCTGGTCGACGCCGAAAAGCCCATCAACCTGCTGCGATTCGTGCTGTTCCGCAAGGGGCTGCTCACCTCCAACGTGGGCGAAGCCGCAGCGTTCGTGCGCACCTCCGACGATCTCGCCGCCCCCGACATCGAGCTGATCTTCGCTCCGGCCCCCTACATCGACCACGGGCTGACCGAGCCGCCGGGGCACGGCCTGAGCATCGGGGTCATCCTGCTGCAGCCCGAGAGCCGCGGGCAGATCACGCTGGCATCGTCGGATCCGGCGGCTGCGCCGGTCATCGACCCGGCATACCTGAGCAAGCCCAGCGATCTCGCCACCCAGATCGCCGGCGTGCGACTGGCCGGCAAGGTCTTCGACACCGCGGCCCTCCGAGGCTACGTAGGCGAATCGATCGAGCCGGACCCCACGACCGTCATCGCTACAGCGAGCGACGACGACCTGGCCGCGTTCGTGCGGGAGCAGTCCGAGACCCTGTACCACCCAGTGGGGACGTGCCGGATGGGTGAGGGCGACGATGCGGTCGTCGATCCCGAGCTCGGGGTCCGGGGACTTGACGGCCTGCGGGTGGTCGACGCCTCGGTCATGCCCCGCATCATCCGGGGCCACACCCACGCACCGACGGTCATGATCGCCGAGCGAGCGGCCGACCTGATTCGCCAGGCCTGATCCCGCCAGCGACCGGCCTGTCACCCGGACGGGGTGAGCCCAGCTGCAGCGCCGCGGCGCACACTGATATCCAGGATGAACGAGACCTACGAAGTCCGGGTCCGAGGTCGTCTGAGCCCGGCGCTGCTGAACCAGTTCGAGCAGATGCACCTGCTCCCCGAGCCGGAACCGGTCGAGACCGTGCTGCACGGACCGGTTGCCGACCAGGCCGCGCTCCACGGTCTGCTGCGCCGCATCGAATCCCTCGGCCTGGAGTTGGTCGAGGTGCGCCGGGTGCCGACCGCCAAGACCGACTAGATCAGCTCGAGCTCTCGGCCGCGGACCACGGCCTGGCGGCGGCCGGCCACCCCGAGCTTGCGGTACACCGCCTTGAGATGGGTCTTGACCGTGTTGACCGACAGGTGCAGACCGGAGGCGATCTCGACGTTGGACATCAGCGTCGGCAGGTGCACCAGCACCTCCATCTCCCGGTCGGTCAGCGGCTCGACCAGATCGCTGGAACTGCTGGGCCGGGTCCGGTCGAGCAGATCCAAGGCCGGTCCCATCCGGTCACCCAGCTCGCACAGGTTGCGCTGGAGCAGCGGCGCCAGCCGGGATCCGTGCTGCAGGAACGGCGTGCCGACCCCGCTGGCCTCGGCCAGGTCTAGCGCCTCGACCAACCGCTGCCGGGCGACTCGGTGCTCGCCTCGGCCTCCTGCCGCCAGGGCGGCAACCACGGCGGCCTCCACCTGGGTGCGGGGATGGCTGCCCCGGATGTCGGTGGCAAGCCACGGCACCACAGCCTCATCGGCCCGGGCGACATCGTCGGAGGCCAACCGCGCCCGGCCCGAATTCACCGCCCGCTCCCCCGGACCGCCGACCGGAACCAGCCGGCCCTCGGGGGTGATCACCTCGAACACGCCCAACGCCACCAGCGCCCGCTCGGCCAGGGGATGGGCCACCGCGACCGCGTCCATCGGCACCGTTCGCCCCGAGCCGGTGGTGATGCCGGCACGCACCGCCCGCTCGACCATCCGCAATGACCGCGACGCCAGCCCGGTCGGCGGTGCGACGGCGGTGGCCAGCAGCTCAGCGGCACAGCGCTGCTCGCCCCGCAGCGCATGGACCAACGCCACCGCGAGCCGGCTCGCGTGTGAAGCCTGCGGGGTCGTCCAGGCCCAGCGGCCGCCGAAAAACGCCCGGTCCACGGAGCCGGAGCCACCGCCGTCGAGGTCGGCGTCGAAACAGGGCTTGGGGTCTACCAGGGCCTCGGCCTCCGCCGGACGACCGCTCGCGGCGTGCAGCAGGGTCAGGAACGCCGCAGCCTCGGCCCCGACCCAGCCACCCTCAGCCCGGTCGGACAGGTCGGCCAGGTCCCGTGCCGCCACATCGAAGTCACCGCGGTCGAGGGCCAGCTCGGCACCCCGCAGCACCCCGAGATGACGCAGGCCGGCCGCAGCCGGGTCGCCAACCGCAGCGTTCTGCAACTGGACGCTGGCCCTGAGCGCCCGTTCATCGCTCCCGAAGGAACACCCCATCAGCACGTCGAGCACGAGCCGCTCGTTGTCCCACGTCTCGAAGTCCTGGTGGATCCCGGAACGCGAGCCGTCGAGCAGTCCGTCGAGCGCGCTGCGGTAGAGATCAGCGGCCTCCCGATCGGCGCGCCGGCACGCCTCCGCCGCGGCAACCAGGGCCAGACCGGTCGTGGTCGACACCACCGAGTCGTCCACCCCGGCCGGGAGCAGATCGGCGTCGTCGGTGCACCCACCGCCGTCGAGCGTGGCGTCGATCCAACGCCATGCCACCAGCTGACCCAGCACCTCCCAGTCCTGGGCCGCCAAGGCATGGCGCTGGGCCTCGACCGGCATCTCGTGCTGCAGGCACCACTGGGCCGCCTGCCCGTGCAACTCCCGGGTCAGATCGGGGTCGTGGCGCTCCATCCGGGCCCGCAGCAGCGCCCCGAACAGGGCGTGATAGCGGTACCAGCCGCCCTCGCCCTCCTCGGTCACCAGCACCCCGCTGCGCTCGAGGTCGCCCAGGTACTCGGATGCCCGGGGATCGTCGGACAGCTGCTCGGCCAGCTCGACGGTCAAGCGCTCGGCCACGCTGGTCCGGAGCAGGAACCACTGGACGGCGTCGTCCTTGCGGACCAGCAGCTCCCGCAGCAGGTAGTCGGAGACCACGGCCTCGGTGCGCGCCGCGCTGCGGACGAAGCGACCGGGGTCGGACTCGGTCTGCAGCGCGCACGCCGCCAGCCGCAGGCCCGCAGCCCATCCCTCGGTGCGGGCCCACAGGGAGCGCATGTCGACGTTGTCCAGAGCGACCTCGTGGAGCGCCAACAGCTCCGCGGTCTCGGACTGGCTGAACGCCAGATCGGCGTTGCGGATCTCGTTCAGCCGCTCGTCGAGACGCAAGAGCTCCAACCCCACCGGCGGGTCGGCCCGGCTGGACAGCACCAGGTCGAGCTGAGGCGGGGCATGGCGGATCAGGTGGCCCAAGGCAACGAGGGCCGATTCCGAGCGCAGCTCGTGGACATCGTCCAGCACCAGAACCTGCGCCTCGTCGTGCAGCGCGATCCGGCCCAGCAGTTCGTCCAGGACGTCGAGCATCGGCCGCCCCACCAACGGACCGGCCTGGTCGACGAACGGGGCGAGCTCATCGTCGAAAGACGGGGTCAGCGCAGCGTGCAACAGCGCCGCCAGCCGGCGGCAGTCGTTGTCCCGCTCGTCCAGGCACAGCCACGTGACCGAACGGTCCGTGGCCGACGGGCTCAGAGCGCTGGCCAACAAGGTCGTCTTGCCTGCGCCCGGGGGCCCGCACACCAGGGTCACCGGGCGCCGGGCCTCCTCGGAAAGGAGAAGCTCCAATCGGGGCCGGGCGACGAGATGTGGTGCGAGCCGGGGCACTGATGTCTTCGTGCCGACGGGTAATGGCCCGTTCAGCATGAGGACGACGACCTCCAGTCCCGCCGGTGATCGCTCCTCTGAGTGGGAACTCCGAAGCCATTACCACAGAACGTGCCCCCGAAACCCGGACCCCCACGCGGGGCCCGGGGCACGGTCCGAGTCGAACGGCTACGCGTCGACGAAAACCTCACGCAAACGGGCATCTTCGTCGGCTGACAGGTTGGTGTAGATCAGCTCGGCCTGCTGACCCTGGAAGGCGTCGTAGACCTTGTCCAGCACGGCATCGCTGGTCAGAACGAACAGCGCCGAGGTGCCCGGGGTGACCTTGGCCCGCACCGAAGCGATGAAGTCGTCGTCGATGCCGACGTCGGCCAGGCTGCCGCTCAGGGCGCCGGCAGCGGCCCCCACGGCCATGCCCAACAGCGGCACGAAGAAGAGCAGGCCGAACAACATGCCCCAGAACGCACCGTTGAGGGCGCCAACACCGGCGAGGCTGTCGAGTTGGCGGGTTTTGGGCTTCGTCTTGTCCGGCTCCCACGTGACCGTGGCGGCGTCGTGGACCTTTATCAAGGCCTGCTTCTGGAGCTGTTCGAGAACATCGACGGCCTTGTTCGCACCCTCGGGTTCGTTGAACTTCCACACGGTCAACGTGGCCACTGTTCCTCCTGTTGCTGGACAGACCCTCGCCTCACCCAGGCTCCTGCTGGATCGGGTGTCCCGTCATCACCCGGCCTGGGTGAACGTGCCTCAGGCCGAGGCCGGTTGACCCGACCGGGGATGACGCAGCGACCGGAACCGGTCGCGCAGACCTGTGGCGGAGGCCGATGGTCCCGCCAACCACGCGCCCACGGCGAGCACGAGGCCCAGCACCAACAGGCCAACCGTCTGGCGGGTCAGCTCGGTGAACACACGGCTCCACAGGGACGCCACCGCCTCGCGCCGGGTGTCGACCTCGAAGCGGCCCAGGACGACGTGTCGTGCGACCCGCAGCGCCACCGCCGTCACCACCATGGCGATCACCATCCCGACGCCGATGCGA
Source organism: Acidimicrobiales bacterium (assembly GCA_036505485.1). Taxonomy (GTDB): domain Bacteria; phylum Actinomycetota; class Acidimicrobiia; order Acidimicrobiales; family VFJN01; genus DASXTK01. The sequence goes on along the minus strand of DASXTK010000167.1, from coordinate 7,192 downwards.
GCCAGCATCCGGCGGCGGTCGGCGGCCAACACCAGGGCCGCGGCGAGCAGCACGACCGCCAGGATCACCAGAACAACGCTCAACCTGCGCAAGAGGTTGAGGCCGTCGCGCACCTCCTCGATCTGACCTCGACGCAGCGCGACGACCTCACCCACCTTCTTGATGTTGTCGCTGTCCAGCAGGCTGATGCCGTGGGACTCCAGGCGCTGGTCCACGTTCTGGACGAACTTGGTCAGGTTGAGCACCACGGGCTGACGGCTGTCGTCGTCGATCAGGTTGATGAAGCTGTCGTGGGCTTCCTCGACTGCGGTCCGCCACACCGTGCGGAAGGTGTCGCTCTCCAGCACCCGCCGAACCGTGTTCCGGATCACCCCGTCCGCGGCGTTGGACACAGCCGCGGCGACGAGGGCGTTGTCCTGCGGGATCAGGCTCTGGAGCCGCTCCTGGACGGCGTCGTTGTCGACGATCCGCTTCGACAAGGTGGAGGACACGGCGTCGATGACGTGCTCGTCGGGATCCTTCGGAGCGACCGAGTCGGTGAAGGTGTCCCGGTCGAACACGAAGACCCGAAGGAAGATCGCCACATTGGCGGCCAGCAGCGCCGCACAGCCGACGACGAGCGCCGCCCAGGCCACCCGCCCGCGCCACCGCGGCGGGGACTTCTCGTCGGACACGCCATCACCCTCGCCCGCAGCCTCCATGCCGACATCACCCTGCCCGGGTGACCGAGCAGTCACAGGAACGGCACGGCACGCCGAAGCGCCGCCACCGGAGCCTCGGCGTGCCGCGGAACGCTCAGAGGCCGAGGAGCTTGGACTTCGCGGCCGCGAACTCCTCGTCGCTGAGGAGGCCTTGGCCGTGCATATCCGCCAGCTTCTCGAGCTCCTGCATGGACTGGTCCTCCGCAGCCGGGGCTGGAGCGGTCGCGGCCGCGGCGGCCTGCTCCTGCCGGTAAGCCTGGGCCTGCTGGGCCTGTGCCGCCTTGTTCTGCTGGTGGCCACGGACGCCGCCGACGACGGCAGTGGCGGTACCGGCGACCACTGCGGTCCGGGCCATCGTGCCGATAAGTCCAGGGCGACCGACCCGCCCAAATCCACGTCGTGCGAGCATGGCTTTCCTCCTGCGCTGAGGTTCGAGGTGGTCAGGCGCTGGGCCGGGCGGCGAGGGCTTCGGCCATGGCGTCGGCGGGGATGCGGTCCTGCATGAGGATCTGGCCCCCGCTGGCTGAGACCGCGGCCGCCAACTTGGTGGCCCAGCTGTTCTCCCACAGGACCAGCGCGGCCGAGCTGTCGGGCGCCAACGCCTCGCCGGCGATGGCCAGGTCCTCGTCGCTGAACAGCTCGCCGATCTCCCCGTCGAGGTCCTTGAACGGATCGGCCTCGTCGGCGTCGAGCTGGGAGATCTCGGCCGCGGTGAAGTTGCCGTCGGCGTCCTTGCGCACCATGACCAGGTCGATGACCCGGACGGTGCCGGCGTCAACCAGCTCGCCCAGTGCGGGCATGATCGATCCGTCGAAACGGTTGCCGGGGAAGCCGATCAACATCATCTCGACCGGACCGACAGCGGGCGCGGGGTCGTTCGACATGAGCCCCAGCGTGCAGACGTCAGGGCTGGTCTGACCTCACCCTCGCCGGGTGGTTGCGATGCCAGAGGGTCGAGTTGAGCATCGCCGATCCCACCAGCAGCCGGCCCAGGATGTACAGCCAGGCCAGCAGAGCCGCGGCCACCCCCAGCGAGCCATACATCTCCGAAGCGGACACGATCCGGTTCGCCAGGAAGTACACGCTGACGGCGTGCAGGATCCAGATGCCGGACCCGACCAGCACCGCCCCGGGCAGCAGGTGGGTCCAGGACGCGGCGGGGTCATGCGGGAGCAGCAGGCTGGCGCCCAGCCACACCGCCACCAACACCACGATCTCGGCCCCGATGAACACGAGCCCGGCCCGTTCCGAGCTCTGCCTGATGGCCTGCAGCCCGGCGATGCTGCCACCGATGGCCAGCGCCACGCCGAAGGTGACGACTGCGTGCAGCCAGCCCTTGCGCATGCGGTCGATCGGTTGCTCCCAGGCCAGGGCATGGATGGAACGGAGCACCTTCGCCGTTCCCAACCCGCCCGAGTAGATGGCCCACAGGGTGAGCGGGACCAGGATCCAAAGGCTGCGCTTCGACTCACGGGTGGCGGTCGCCACCGAGTCGGCCACATAGCGACTGAGGCCCAGCCGCCCGCCGACATCGTCGGCCACGTCGCCGTTCAGCGTGGACGCGATCCCCATGATGACGACAACCGCCAGGAACAGCGGCAAGAGGTACACGAACAGCCGGAAGGCGATGGCCCCGGCCAGCACGCTGCCCACCGCTCGCTGATCGCGCTCGCGGGTGGCGAACAGCGCGTCGACCGTGGCCCAGCGCTGCCGGGCCGCCTCGGCCTGCGCGGTCCCCCGCTCGACCGCATCGGTGACCCGGGCCTGGGCCCGAGACAGGACACTGCCGGTCTTGGGTTGGTCCTCCGGAGGGTCCGGGGAGTCCGGAACCACGCTCACCTGTCGCAGTGTGCTGGCCCAGCACGGCCCTGCAGTCACCCCGCTGGGGTGACGCCAGCTGTGGACTCGAGTAATACGGTCCGACCATGCTTGGGCCCGTCATCGGTGACCTGCTGCCGTCGTGCGTCGGTCTCGCCCTGAGCCCGTTCCCGATCGTGGCGGTCGTCCTCCTGCTGGCTACGCCACGCGGCCGCACCAATGGTCCGGCCTTCGCCGCGGGATGGGTGGTGGGGCTGATCGTGGTCAGCGTGGTGGTCCTGCTGGTGGCCGGGGGTGCCGACGATCCCGACAGCGGGACCAGCACCGTGATGGCCCTCGTCAAGATCGGCTTGGCCGGGCTCCTGCTCAAGCTGGCCAAGGACAACTGGGACAAGCGGTCCGTCGTTGGGCCGCCCCAGCTGCCCAAGTGGATGGACACCCTGGAGACCTTCACCACCGCACGGTCCTTCGCCATCGGCGCCGCGCTCAGCGGGATCAATCCCAAGAACCTGGCGCTCACCGTGGCGGCGATGGGTTCGGTGGCCCAGGCCGGCCTTTCCTCGGGCGGCGACGTCGTGGCGGTGACCATCTTCGTGGTGCTGGGGTCGCTGACGATCGCCGCCCCAGTGGTCGCCTACCTGGTGCTGGGCGAGCGGGCCGAGGGCGCGCTGACCACCCTCCGGGAGTGGATGGCGGCCAACAACCCCACGATCATGATGGTCATCTGCCTGGTGTTCGCGGCCAAGCTCTTCGGCGGCGGCCTCGCCGGCCTCACCGACTGACCTTTACTCGTCGCAGGCTTTGGTGGCGGCGGTCTTCAGGTCGGTGGAGGCGGTGCGGACCTCGTCGAAGGCGTCGCGAATCTCGGCGCCGGCATCGCTGAGGGAATCAGCCGAGCTGAGGTTCTCGAACGACGTGCGTAGGTTGTCGATCGCGGTGTCCAGCTTGTCGACTTCAGGCGACAGGTCGTCCTTGGCCGCTCCGGAGAGGTCGTCGAGACTCTCCCGCAGGTCGCCGAGCTCGGCCGCCATGTCGTCGATGCTGGTGTCGGTCAGGTCGACGTTGGTGATGTCGTCGATCTCCTGATCGAGGTCGTCCTTGGCGTCGCACACCGCGGCGTGGGTGTCGTCGTCATCGCCGCAGGCCGCGGTGAACGCCACCACTGCGACCAAACCGGCCGCCGTGGCACCGACCGAGACTCTCTTGGATCGCTTCACGGAGCCAGGCTGGCTTCCGCCCGCCGCCGCGCCATCACCCTTCGAGGGTGATGGCGGGCCGGAACCAATCGCGGTGAACTACCCGGAGTGGGGCCGGCGGGGCCGAGACCGCCGGCCCCACTATCTGTCTCAATTTCGGGTGGGAGTCACTGGGCGTTCGTCTCCCGATCACGCTGAGCCCGGCGGAGCACAGTTAACTGTCGGCTCATGGACCGGGATGGAACCACTCGACGAGGGCGCTGGGCTCTGGCCGCGCTGGCCGTGGCGCTGGTCGGCGCCGGGCTGGTGGCGTGCTCGTCCTCGGACACGGACACCGCCTCCCGGACCACCACGACGACCACAGCCGGCGCCGAGACCGCGGCGTCGACCGTCCCGTATGACCCCGACCAGACCTACGGGGTCGGTCAACGGGCCGAGACGTTCGTCGACGAGTCCCGCGGCACCGCTGCCCTGCCCGATCGGGCCCTGCCGGCCCAGGACAAGCGGTCGCTGCCGACGATCATCCTGTTCCCCACCGAGGTGGACGGCGCCCAGGAGCCGGCCGAGGGGGCGTTTCCGCTGGTCGTCTTCTCGCACGGCACCGGGGTCAACGCCGGCGTCTACGCGCCGTTCCTCGAGCCGCTGGCCCGCAAGGGCTACATCGTGGCGTTGCCGACCTTCCCGCTGACCAGCCTGCCCGGAGCCGAGGTGGACGATGCTCGCAACCAGCCCGCCGACGTGAGCTTCGTCATCGACCAGCTGCTCGACCTGTCCGGGGGAGGCGACAGCTGGCTGGCCGGACACATCGACCCCGCCCACATCGGCGCCGCCGGGCACTCGTTGGGCGCGGTCACGACCGTGGGCCTGGTCTATGACAGCTGTTGCATCGACGAACGGGTCAAGGCTGCGGTGGTCATGGCCGGTGTCGGGGTGCCGTCGAACGACGGCACTCTGGACGACCGCCCGCCGACCCCGCTCCTGCTCCTCCACGGCGCCAAGGACAACATCGTGCCGGTGAGCGGCGGCGACGACCTGTTCGAGGCCGCCACCGGACCCGCCTACTACCTGCGCTACGACCAGGCCGACCACTTCGGGTTCGCGGTGAACGAGAACAGCGCCCTCACCGCTGAGGCCGTGATCGCCTTCCTCGACGCCGAGCTCAAGGACCAACCGGCGGCGTTGGACGCCATGCCCGACACCGTGGCCGCGTCCGGCCTGGCCGCCCAGTGGCAGACCAAGAACGTGGACTAGAACGCTTCTGCCCGCGCGGCAGTTGGGGATGAAGGGAGACGCGCGGGCAGAAGCGAGCGTTAGACGGCCTCGGCGGTGCGCATCCGGCCCACCAGCGGACCGCCTTCGGCGAACAGCCGTTGCTTCCACTCCTCCAGCAGATCGCTGGCGTCCCGGTCGTCGGGGTGGAACCCCGGACGGTTGTAGGCCAGCAGGTGGCCGGCCACGGTCGGGGTGGCGAACGGCGAGCGCAGCAGGGCCAGGAGGCTGCGGCGCAGGCGGCGACGGTCCCGGCTGGCCGGGTCGGACCGAAGCGATCGTCGGATCGACCGGATCACGTAGGCGCCCCACACCAGAGTGATGGCGTGCATGGTCCCGACCCGCAGCAGGTAGCTGCCGCTGATCTCCTGGAAGGCGTCGAAGGCGACCGCCTTGTGCTCGGTCTCCTCCATGGCGTGCCACAGGAACAGCGAGCGGATCTCCTCCACCCCGAACTGGGCCTGGGCCGCCGGTGTCCGCAGCAGCGCCTCGCCGATCACCGCGGTGTAGTGCTCGAACGCGGCGGTCATGGCCAGGTGGGCGCGCTTGGACAACCGCCGCTCCACGAAGTCGAACATCCGCCCGATGGTCTGGTCGATCTCGCTGGCCGGGTAGCCCAGGGCGTCGAGGCGCTCGTTGAAGGTGCGGTGCTCCCGGCGGTGCACCGCCTCCTGCCCGATGAACCCGGCCACTTGGGTCTTGAGCTCGGGGTCGGCGATCTGGTCCCGGTAGTTGCGCAGGCTGGTGACGAAGAACTCCTCACCCCGGGGGAAGCTGGCCGACAGCACGTTGACGATGTGGCTCATCATCAGGTCGTCGTTCATGAAGTGCCGGGGCAGGTCCTCGGTGGGATAGACGAAGTCGATGCGCCGGGTGCGCACCACCCGACGACGGATCCTGGTCATGCGGCTCCTTCGGTCCCGGCGTCCTGCGGCGCGGCATCTCGCGGCGTGGGGCGCCAGAAGGCGTAGTCGTCGAGGGGGAAGGTGCGGCTGGCCCGGCGGGCCTGGGCCGAGCTGGTGGGGCGGAGGAACGGCGTGTCGCCGTGATGGTCGAAGTAGTAGCTGTGGGCGGTCGCGCAGTTGTTGGTGTTGAACAGGGAGGTGGAGAGGCGGTCGCGCATCTCCTCGGTCCAACGGTCGGCGGCTTCCTGGGTGACCTCGACTGCGGTGGTGTTGCGGCGCCGGGCCTCGGTGATGACCCGGACGACGTGGTCGGCCGAGGTCTCGACCATCTGGTGCCACGTCCCGCCGACCCAGCCGTACGGCCCGAAGATCATGAAGTGGTTGGGCAGCTTGGGGAGGCTGACCCCCTCGTACGAGAGCAGCCGGTGGTTGGCGTAGAAGGTGGCGAGATCGAACCCGTCCCGGCCTCGCACCGGCGTACGGCGGAAGTTCTCAGGATCGCTGGACATGCGGAACCCGGTGGCCAGGATCACCACGTCCACTGGACGTTCCTGTGCGTCCGTTGTGCGGATCCCGTCGGCGGTGAACCGCTCGATCGATTCCGTGACCAGCTCGACGTTGGGCCGGTTGAAGGTCCGCAGGTAGGTGCTGGAGACCGAGGGCCGCTTGCAGCCCACGCCGTAGCTGGGCGTCAGCTTGCGGCGCACCTCGGGGTTCCGGACCTGGGTGCGATACCACAGGCGGCGGCTCAGGAACCCGATTCCGCCAGCGATGAACGGCACCCGCCGGTGGTTGACCACCAGGTCGATGAGCACGGCCTCGGTGGCCCGGGTGGCGATGCGGCGCACCACCTGCTGGGTCGCGGGGAACCGCCGGTACAGCCAGTGGAGCGCTCGGGGCGTGGTCGGGTCGAGCTTGGGTCCGACCCAGATCGGGGTCCGCTGGTACACGTCGAGGTGCCGGACCTCGGGGGCGATCTCGGGGATGATCTGCACCGCGCTGGCGCCGGTGCCCACGATCGCCACCCGTTTCCCAGCGAGGTCGTAGTCGTGGTCCCAGTAGGCGGAGCGGAGGACCTTGCCCTGGAAGTCGTCGACGCCGGCGATGTCCACGGGCTTGGGATCGACGAAGGCCCCGATGGCGCTGACCACATAGCGGGCGGTGATCTCCGCTCCTGTCGTGATCTCCAACCGCCACAGGTGGAGCTCGTCGTCCCAGGCGCGCTGGACGACCTCGTGGCTGAGGCGCACATGGGGGTGTAGGTCGTAGCGGTCGGCCACACCGTCGACATAGGCCTTGACCT
>DASXTK010000166.1:0-9584 GCA_036505485.1 Acidimicrobiales bacterium | reverse complement strand
GTAGATGCCATAGCTGGCCAGGGCGTTGGCCAGATCGCGGGTGCGGTTGGGCGGGACCAGCGGATGGGCGTAGAGCAGTTCGGAGATGTTCTCGCCCGGATCGCAGCACAGCAGGTCCGCGGATTCGCCGAAGATGCGCTCCCGCCGGGCCCGCAGGGTGAGCACGATCTGCGGGGGCTCGGTGGCCGCCCACAGCGACGCCAGCGTCTCCTCGGCCTGGCGCCGGGACCGCAGGGCATCGAGCAGCTCGGACTGGGCCTCGCCCGGCTCCGGCTCGGACATCACCAGGTCGAGATAGGTCTCGTAGCCGTAGCTGGCCAGGATCTGCTGCTCGGCGACCCGGGCCGCCTCGAGCTGGGCGTCGGCCTGAGGATGGCCGCCTGATTGGTCGAGGTACTCCTCGGCCGCCAACACCGCTTCGTGGGCGGCGTCGATCTGTTCCCGGATGGCGGGATGGAGCCGGGAGTGCTGGCTCGTGGCCTCCAGTTCGGCCACCAGGCCCTGCAGCTCGGTGAGGTTGTGCTCGGCTGTGCTGAGCTGGTCCTCCGACGGCGGGTTGGGCAGGGCCGTCTCGATGCGGGCCAGCTCGTCGTCGACCTCGGCCCACTCCCGGGCCAGGTCCTGGGCCACCAGATCGGTGTCGGCCGAGGTCTCGGCGTCGAGGGCGGCCAGGGCGTGCTGGATCGGCTGGGGATCGAACAGCGGCGCTTCCACCTGAGCCACCAGCGCGGCCCGTTCGTGGGCGATCTGCTCGCGGATGGCGGCCCGCTCGGCGGCGCGGGTCTGGATGGCCTCGAGGGCGGCGTTGGCCTCGGCGTGGGCCGCCTCGGCCTCGCGCAGCGAGTGGCCCGACTTCTCCAGCTCGCGCCGCAGGGTGTTCTCGTCCAGCTCGGCCGACTCGAGGTCCTGGAGCTGGGACTGGGCGTCCTCGATGGCTCGGGCCGCCGCCACCCGCTGGTCCTCGACCAGCGCCAGCCGGTCACGGGCACCTTCCAACTCCAGGCGGCGCTCGTCGAGCGTGCGCTGCGCGGTCTCCGCGGTGGTGGTCAGCTCGGTCGACAGCTCGATCAGGGTCTCGGACTCGGTCAGGTGGGCCGCCAGCCGGCGAGCCCGAGCTGCGGCTTCGTCGCGGCGGCTGGCGATGACCGCCTGCTGCTCGCGGATCTGGCGCAGCTGGGCGGTCATGCGGTTGCGGGCCCGCTGGTGCTCCTCGACCCGCTCACCGGCGACCTCCCGGGCCGCGGCCTGGAGCTCGTTCTCGCCCAGCGGGTCGATCGGCTCGATCATGTCGGGCAGGTCGATCCCGGACGCGCCGGACAGCAGCCGAGCCAGATGCTCGGTCAGCGACGATCGCTCACGGGCACCGGCGGAAAGCACCGTCAATCTCGGGTGCAGACCCGCTAGCCCCATGGCGATGTGGTGACGATCGGACGCGTTCACGATGGCGGCGGCAAGCAGCAACCGTACGGACCCCTACATCGATACAGGCTCGGCTTCGTGCCTCGAAGCAGAACCAGCAGCGACCCCGATTGGTAACCGCCCTCCTCACGACAATTGCGTTACGAAGTTGATTCTCGCGCATAGGTGGTGCTGGATGCTCGCAATGTCGATTCGAGGATGGTAGTCCGGCCCCTCGATGTCCCTGGTCGTCCTAGTGACATATGGCGGGACGAAGCCGATGACACTCCGCTGTCGCAGGGAAGTCGTGGGGCCGAAACCAACCGTTCACAGCTCCGGCCTAGGTTCGTGGCTGTGATGACGTTCGTGGTGCGACTGTGGTTGCCCGACCGGCCCGGTGCGCTGGGTCAGGTCGCCAGCCGGATCGGTGCCGTGCGCGGTGATGTCGTCGGCATCGACATCCTGGAACGAGGTGGCGGACAGGCAGTGGACGAGCTCGTGGTCGAGCTGCCCGACGCCGACCTGTTGGACATGTTGGTGCGTGAGATCCGTCAGGTCGACGGTGTTCGCGTGGAAGAGGTCCGGCCGTTGGCCGATGGCCGGCATCACGATCCCCGGCTGGACGCCCTGGAGGCCATGGCCCAGTTGGTGGCGGCGGCCGACGAGGTCGACCTGCTCGACGGTCTGGTGAGCCACCTTTGCCGGGTGGTCGGTGCCAGCTGGGCCGCGGTCGTGGACCTCGAGCCCCACGGTCAGGAAGTTGTGGCCCGTTTGGGCGACGCACCGTCGGGCGGCTGGTTGCGCGCCTTCATCAACGGAACTGCCGATGGCGGGGCCCAGCCCAGCGACACCGCATGGTCGCCGCTGCCGTCGGCCGGCCTGGCTCTGGTCGTCGGCCGCGAGGACATGGACTTCCGGACCCGCGAGCGCCGTGAGATCGCCGCCTTCGCCCGGGTCGCCGATACCCGCCGCCGCGAGCTGACCCGCGAAGCCTCCCGATCCCGCCACCCCTCGCTCTCGCCCCGCAACTGATCGTTCCGGCGGAGTCAGGCCCAGGCGCGGGAGCGGGCTACGGCCCGGCGCCACTGGGTGAAGCGGGCGTCCGCGTCGCTGCGGTTGCTCGTCGGGATGAAGCGGCGGTCCAACTGCCACAGGTCGGCCAGCTCCTCGGGGCTCGACCACACGCCCTCGGCCAGTCCCGCCAGATAGGCCGCGCCGGCCACCGTGGTCTCTTGGACCACTGGTCGGGCTACCGGGACTCCGAGCTGGTCGGCTTGGATCTGCAGCAGCACGTCCATAGCCGAAGCCCCGCCGTCGACTCGCAGCTCGGCGGGCGGCTGCCCGGACGCCGCGGTCATGGCCTCGATGACATCCCGGGTCTGGTACGCCATGGCCTCGACCACAGCCCGGGCCAACTGGTTCCGGCCGGTCCCGCGGGTGATGCCGACGATCGTGCCTCGGGCGTAGGGATCCCACCAGGGGCTGCCCAATCCGGTGAAGGCCGGCACCACGTACACCCCTTCGGGATCGGGGCAGGCCTCGGCCAGCGGTCCGATCTCAGCGGCGTCCTGGATCAGCCCCAGCCCGTCTCGCAGCCACTGGACCGCGGCGCCGGTCACGAAGATCGCCCCTTCCAGGGCGTAGGTGGCACCGGGCCGTCCGGTCGTGGTCCACGCCACCGTGGTCAGCAACCCCTCGACCGGTGCCGGCAGGGTCTGGCCCACGTTCATCAGGACGAAGCTGCCGGTGCCGTAGGTGTTCTTGGCCATGCCCGGCTCCAGGCAGGCCTGGCCGAACAGGGCGGCCTGCTGGTCGCCGGCCATGCCCGAGATCGGGACCCCGGCCGGCAGGGGCAGGCCCCCGGCGGTGACGCCGAAACGCCCTTGGGTCGGCTGCACCTCGGCCAGCGCTGACAGGGGAGCGCTGAACAGCTCGGCCAGTTGCTCCGACCACGCCAGGGTCTCGATGTCGAACAGCAAGGTGCGGCTGGCGTTGGAGGGCTCCGTGACATGCACTCCGCCGGCCGGTCCTCCGGTGAGGTTCCACAACACCCAGCTGTCCACGGTGCCAAAGGCCAGGCCCGGTCCGACGGGAACACGCCCCGGTCCGAGCAGCCACTCCAACTTGGTCGCCGAGAAGTAGGGGTCGAGGACCAGACCGGTCGACCGGCGGATGAGATCGAGATAGCCCTCGTCCTGGAGCTGCCGGCAGCGATCGGCGGTGCGTCGGTCCTGCCAGACGATGGCTCGGTGCAGCGGCTTGCCGGTGCGGCGATCCCACACCACGGCGGTCTCGCGCTGGTTGGTGATCCCGATCGCGGCGATCGCGGGCTGGCCCAACTTCTCCATCAGCTCCGCCAGCGTGGTGGTGACCGCGGCCCAGATGTCGTCGGCGTCGTGCTCGACCCACCCGGCCCGGGGGAAGTGCTGCGGGAACTCACGGTACGAGAACCCCACAGGCTGGGCGTTTTCGTCCAGCGCGAAGCTGCGCACCCCGGTCGTCCCCGCATCGATGGCAATGACCACAGCCATGGTCCGAGGACGCTAGGCGACGTCGGTAACGTTCGCGTCCATGCGCATTGCCATGCTCACCGGAGGCGGTGACTGCCCGGGTCTCAACGCCGTGATGCGTGCGGTGGCTCGTAAGGGCGAGCGAACTCATGGCGACCAGCTCCTGGGGTTCCGGGACGGCTGGCGCGGGGTCCTCGAAGACGACGCGATCGAGCTCTCAGTGGCATCGTTTCGGGGCACGTTGCCCCGAGGCGGCACCATCCTTGGCTCGTCACGCACCAACCCCTACAAGGTCGAAGGCGGCCCCGAGCGGGTGCAGGAAACGCTCGCCGCCCGACAGGTCGATGCGTTGGTGGCCATCGGCGGCGAGGACACGTTGGGGGTGGCGTCGCGGCTGGCCGCGGAAGGCGTCGCGGTGGTCGGCGTACCCAAGACCATCGACAACGACCTCTCCGCCACCGAGCTGACCTTCGGCTTCACCACCGCGGTCCAGATCTGCGTCGACGCCATCGACCGGCTGCACACCACCGCGGAGTCCCACGACCGGGTGATGGTGCTCGAGGTCATGGGCCGGCACGCCGGGCACATCGCCACCTGGGCCGCCATCGCCGGCGGTGCGACCCTGGTGCTGATCCCGGAGAAGCCCTTCCACATCGAGGAGGTGTGCGCGGTGATCCGGGCCCGGCACGAGCGGGGCCGGTACGCCTCGATCGTGGTGGTGGCCGAGGGGGCGACACCCCAGGAGGGCACGCTGGCGGTGACCTCGGGCGAGGTCGACGCCTTCGGGCACGTGCGGCTGGGTGGCATCGGCGACCAGCTGGCCAAGGCCATCGAGGAGCGCACCGGCTACGAGACCCGGGCCATCGTGCTGGGCCACGTCCAGCGGGGTGGCACGCCCACGGCCTTCGACCGGGTGTTGGCCACCCGTTTCGGGATCGCCGCGGTGGACGCAGTGCACGCCGGCGCCTTCGGGACGATGGTGGCCCTGCGCGCCGGCGACATCGTGCGCGTGCCCCTCTCGGAGGCGACCGCAGAGCTCAAGCTGGTGGACCCGGCCATCTACGACGTGGCCGAGGTGTTCTTCGGCAGCTAGAGACCGCTAGCCGCCGGGGGCGGTCGTGGCGGTGGTCGCCGCGGCGCCCTGGCCCTTGATCGAACCCGAGACGGTCTTCTCGACGTCCGGGGATCCGACGTAGCAGAACGTGTCCTTGTGGTTGTCGGCCCACTGATCCTCGGAAGGCACGATGGGGTAGATCTCCACACCGGCCCCCTTGGCCACATCGCGGGCGGCGCCGTAGTAGCCCTCGACCGCCACGATGCACTTCTCGTCCTCGGAGGCGTGCAGGGCCTCGACCCCGGGATAGGCCAGGTTGGGATCGGTCGTGGGGTTGATGGCCACCAGCTCGCCGTGGTGGGCGTCGGCGCAGTCGACGACCTTGACGTCGTTGAGCTGGACCCCCAGGAAGCACTCGCCGGGCTTCACAATGGCCAACGAGTCTTTCTTGTTCTGGCTCGCGGTCAGGGCGATCGCCGCGAGCACGGCGATCACGAGAACCACTCCGCCGACCGCCATCCAGATGCGGCTCTTGGTCTTGTCTCGCTGCCGTTGATGGGCCCGCTCCTCGCGGCTGGCGTAGCCCGGCGGCAGGTCGTTGGACACCCCGGGAGGCGGCGGCAGCGAAGCCGAGCGATAGCCCAACGACGGCGCCGGCGTCTCGGAGTTCGCCGCGTCGAAGGTTGGGTCCCAGCCGCGGCCAGGCGGGGATCCAGGCGGCGGCGTGGGCGGATAGTTGGGCGGATACCCCGAGGGGCCGGCCGCCGGGGTACCCGGAGGCGACGGCGCGAAGGCCACCGGAGCAGCCTGGCCGGGCGGGGCGGGCCTCTGCGCAGCCGCGCCCGGAGGCGGCGGGGGAGCGGACGAGGCCTGTGGGACGCCAACCGGAGGCGGCGGTGCCGGCGCCGGGGCCTGTGGTGCAGGAACGTAGGCCGCTCCCGGCCCGGGCGGGGACGAGACAGTGGTCGGAGGGGGTGGCGCCGTGGGCGCGGCCGGAGCCTGCTGCGTCGGGGGAGCCTGCATGGCGGCATCGCCGACCATGACCCCGGCCTCGCGGGCGGCCACGATGGCGGCCCCCAGGGCGATGGCGTGCTTGGGGTGGGCATCGACTGCGACCGGCCGGCCCAGCTGGGCCGAGACGAGCCCGGACACCATCGGGATGCGGGACGAGCCACCCACCAGCAAGACGTGGCTCACGTCCGCGGCGGTCAGGTCGGCGGAGCGAAGGGCTCGTTCCAGCGCGGTGACCGTCTCGGCCAGCGGCGGGCGGATCATGTTCTCCAGCTCGGAGCGAGTGGTGCGCACCTCGGTCTGGGTGTTGGGCAGCAGCACCGGGATCGTGGCCTCGCTGTCTAGCGACAAGGCCTCCTTGGCCTGGGTGCACTCCTGGCGGAGCCGGGCCACCGCGGCCACCGCGGCCTCGTCCTCCGGGTCGAGATCTTCGAACACCCCCTCGAGGGACTGGGTGACGTGGTTGAACACCGCGGCGTCGAAGTCGATGCCGCCTAGGCGCTCGATGCCCTCGGGGGTGCCCAGGATGCTGAAGGTGCCGCTGGCCTCCTTGCGCAGCACCGCCGCGTCGAACGTGCCGCCACCGAGGTCGTACACGGCGATCACAGTGCCGGGATCGACCCGCTCCTGGCTGGCATAGGAGATGGCCGCGGCCTGGGGCTCGGTGATCAGGGTGACCTGCGACAGCCCGGCGGCGTGGGCGGCCTGAGTCAGCAGGTCGCGCTTGTAGGGCCCCCAGTTGGCCGGGTGAGTCAGCACCACCGTGGCCGGCGCCGCGCCCTTGGCTCGCACCACCGAGTCGTAGACCCAGCGCAACAGGTGGCTGGTCAGCAGCTCCGGCGGAGTCGAAGATCCACCCCACGACACCGGTGTGGGGTCACCCAGCCGGCGCTTGAACTCCCGGGCGATCCGCTCGGGGTCGGTGACCGCATGACGGTTGGCGGCGTCCCCGGCCACGATGCTGCCGTCGGCCTTGAGGTAGAGAACCGAAGGGATCGAGGGCCCACGGTCACCCAGCGGGATGACTTCAACCCGGCCCGCTTCGTGGATCGCCGCCGCTGTGTAGGTGGTCCCCAGGTCGATACCGAGGTGGTAGCTCATTGACCGTCCCGCTGTGTCGTGCCCGCGCCAGGGTGCGCCCGTTCGGTTGGCGATCGTAGTCACGGCAGGGAACGCCGAGAATTCAGGCCTAGCGGGCCCCGGTGGCTATCCCCCTGGAACCAGCGCGACGTAGTCGGCGCGCCGCACCGGGCGGTCGTCGACCGATTCACCGTTGCCGTCCAGCACCGGAACGGGATCGCCCTCGACCTCGAAGCTCACCGCGGTGATCCCCGGGATCTCGGTGGCCGTGTACACCAGCTGGCCCAGAGCGGCCCGGCCGGTGTCGCCCCGCAACGAGTAGAAGTCCGTGGAGAGGCTGACCACCAGGACCGAACCCGACCGGATGGGTGTGTCGGTCAGGTGGGCGTCGAGGGGGATGGCCGTCGAGAACCCCTGGGCGTTCTCGGCCTCGGTCGGAGTTTGGCCCAACAGCGTCTCCAGCCACAGGGTGGGGTCGACGGGGTCGGCGCCGTTGAGCGGAGCCCGGCGGGGCACGTCGGTGAGCCGCGGTCCGGCGTCGGGATCGGATTTGAGCAGCCAGATGGTCACCGGCACGGTGTCCTGGGGGTTCACGGGCAGCGTGGCCCCAGGGGAGCCGTTGGCGAGCACCTCGTCGAGGTTCTCGCCTGAGATCGGCTCGGGCTTGTCATTGGTGCTCACGCCGCAACCGGCCGCCAGCACCATCGCCACCACGGCGGACAACACCGCCACCGGACCTCTCCAAGGTTTCCCGCTCATGGTTCTTGTCCCTCGTCCACATCGTCGTCGGGGCAAGGGGTCGGGAGCGAAACGACGAACCGCGCTCCCTGCTTCTCGTCCGGGCGATCCTCCACCCAGACCTCCCCGCCGTGTAGTCGTATGTGCTCGGCGACGAGCGAGAGGCCCAGGCCCACCCCGTCGCCGGTGCTGCGCCGATCACCCGCGACGAGTCCACGGCTGAAGCGATCGAAGATCCGGAGCCGATCATCGGGTGGAACCCCGGGTCCCTCGTCCTCGACCGCGATCTGGATGTGGCCGTCGACCTGGCGAAGCTCTACGCGGCTGGCGCCGCCTGCGTACTTCGCGGCGTTGTCGAGCAGGTTGGCGATCACGCGCACCAGCCGGCGCTTGTCGGCCTGGAGCACCACCCCGGCCAGCTCGGCGTCGATGTCGAGCGGGATCTCGGCGTCGGTGGAGATGTTGACCGCCTGCATCACCAGCTCGGCGATGCGCAGATCGTCCAGGTCGAGGTGCATGACGCCGGCGTCGAACCGGGAGATCTCCAACAGGTCCTCGATGAGCTGCCGGAACCGGTTGACGTCCGCCACCATGAGGTCCAGCGCGGCCTGGGCCCGTTTGGGCATGTCCTCGCGGTGGTTCTCCAACACGGTGATCGACGCCGACAGCGTGGTCAGCGGGGAGCGGAGCTCGTGGCTGACGTTGGACGCGAACCGCGTGTCGCGCTGGATCTGCTCCTCGAGCGCAGAGGCCATCTCGTTGAACGAATCAGCCAGCGGTCTCAGGTCCGGGTCGTTGCTGGCCTCGACCCGGGTGTCGAGCCGACCGTGGGCGATGGCCTGGGCCGCACCCCCGATGCCGGCCAGGGGCCGGAGCACCCGCCGGGCCGCCCACCAGCCCAGTGCCGCGCCGGCCAAGGTGGTGGCCAGGGCCGCACCGACCAGCGAGACGCCCAATGACTCCAGGGTGTCCTCCAGTTCCTTCAGCGAGACGACCTCGAAGTAGGCGCCGTTGGCCGACGGCAAGGGGATGCCCACGGCCAGATGGGTCTCGTCCCGGTAGCGGAACCGCATCGACGCGGGCTGGTTCTGTGTGACCAGGTCCACCAGCTCGGGTGGCAGCGAGTCCTCGCCGAAGAGCTGGTCCCGGGGGTACCAGATCTCACCGATGCGCAGGATCGGGTGGGAGTCGCCCGGTGTGGGCAGGTCGACCAGGCTGCCGGCGGGATCCTCCCCGTCGGGGGTGAGGGCCTGGTTGACCTTCTTGGCGTTGCTGAACACCAGGGTGATGGCCGCCGACTCCCGCTGGTCGAGCAGGTTCTGGCGGGTGAGCCCCCAGGTGGTGGCGGCCAGCACGGTCGAGAGGATGAAAGCGCCGACCGCGAACGCGATGGTGATGCGGGCGCGCAGGCCCAGCCGAGGAAGGAAGCGCGGGCGCTTCACGCCTGCAGCTTGTAGCCCAAACCCCGCACCGTGACCACATGATGGGGGTTGGCCGGGTCGGCCTCGACCTTGGTGCGCAACCGGCGCACGTGCACATCCACGAGCCGACCGTCGCCGAAGTAGCCGTAGCCCCAGACCCGTTCCAACAGGACTTCGCGGGAGAACACCCGCCCGGGGCTGGAGGCCAGCTCGACCAGCAGCTTGAACTCGGTCTTGGTCAGATGGATCTCCTGGCCCGAGCGTCGCACCACGCCCTCGTCCGGGATGATCTCCAGTTCGCCGAAGCGCAGGTGGGCGCTGGTGGCATCGCTGGTCCGGGCCCGACGCAGCAGGGCCCGGATGCGGGCCGAC
>DASXTK010000165.1:0-2934 GCA_036505485.1 Acidimicrobiales bacterium | reverse complement strand
GTGGGTTCGACCATGCGGTAGGCGATGCCGTCGAGGATGTCGGTCTCCGAGACCAGGGCCTCGGTGAAGCCCCACCGCTGCATCACCCGGACCAGGATGGCCGCTCCTGCCGGGATCACGTCCTCCCGGCCGGGGGCCATCACCGGGATCTGCCGCCGCTCCTCGGTGGTCAGGTCCGCCAGCAGCCGGAACACCCGCTCGGCGTCCTCGCGGGAGAGCATCGAGCGATGCAGGACGACGGGGTCGTACTCATCCAGGCCCAGGGAGATGGCCTGCACGGTGGTGGCGGTCCCGGCCACGGCTACCAGGGTGGCGGCCTCGTGCACGGGGATCCGGTCCTCCACCTGGTGCAGCACCGAGGTGATGGCCAGGTCCATCCGATCCAGCTCCTCGTACGAGGGCGGATCGGTGTGGATGTATCGCTCGGTGAGGCGGACGCTTCCGATCTGGGCTGACACCGCACCGGAGGGCCCGCCGTCCCCCACCACGAACTCCGTACTCCCCCCGCCGATGTCCAGGACCAGGAACGGAACGGGGGCGGCCAGGCCCTTGGTGGCGCCCAGGAACGACAGCTCGGCCTCCTGCTTCCCCGTGAGGACCTCCATGGGCTCGCCCGTGAGTCGCTCCACCTGCGCGGCCAGCTCCTCGCGGTTCGAGGCGTCCCGGACGGCGCTGGTGGCGGCCAGGTGGATGCGTTCGGCCCCCAGGGCCCGTGCCCGGCGGCAGTAGCGGACCAGGACGGCCAGCGTCCGGCGGAGGGCTAGCGGCGAGATGGCGCCGGTCCTGTCCACACCTTGCCCGATCCGGGTGATCACCATGTCCCGGGCCACGTCGCGCAGCTCGTCCTCTCCCTCCGCGAACCGGGCCACCAGCAGCCGGATCGAGTTGGTGCCCAGGTCGATGGCGGCCACCCGCCGGCCCGGCTTCTCGTAATGCAGCCCCTCGCCGTCGGCCAGCCGCTCGGCGACCCACTTGCCGATGGGATCGATCCCGCCGGCGAGGTGATACGCGTAGTGGGCGTGCAGACACTTCACGCCGACCGCCGTCCCGCCGACCCCGCCCCACCGCTCCGCGCCGGGAACCAGCCGCCCACGCTCCCGCGCGTACTCCTCGTGGGCCCGGCGGAGGTCCGTCCGCAACCTGGGGTCGACCTCGGCCCGTTCGTTCAGCCGCTTGATCCAGCCATCGGATTCCACGCGCGACACTGCGGCCACCGTCTCGGGGCAGGTCAGCCAATACAGGGTGGGGAAGGGGCGGCCTTCGGGGTCGACGGGGCGGTTGCGGATGACCATCGGATGGCCCGGCCCGCACCGAGCCACCACGGTAAAGGGGATCGAGGGCTCCCGCCCGAGCTGAGCGGCCACCGCCCGGCGGTCGGCGAGGCTGGCTATTTCCGCTTGTTCTCGACGAGAGGGCCCATGCCCTGCGGATTGTGCCAGGTTGCCAAGCTGGCTGCTCACCCGGGCAAGCGAAGCTTGATGCGCTCGTAGTAGCGTTCGTCGGACATCGCTCGAGCCGTTCCGGGCGCCTGCCACCAGGAGGTGCGCGATGCGTCGCTGGGCTCGTTGGGTCGCAACGCTGTGCGTTAGCCTGGTCGTGCTGATCGCCGCACCATCCGGGGGGGCGACCACGCTCACCGATTGGCCCCAGATCGGGTTCGACCCCACCCACACGGCGACCAACCCGTTCGAGTCCATCCTCGACCCGAACACCGTGGCGGACTTGGGCCTGGCATGGCAGGCCGAACTAGGCGGCGAGGGGCTCTTCTCGGCGGTCGTCGCCGGAGGCATGGTCTTCCAGACCTCGTACGAAAACGGGACCGTCCACGCCTTCGACGCGTCCACCGGAACTCCCCTCTGGACCTATCGGATCGCCCCGAACAGCTTGGTGCAAACCCCGGCGGTTGCCGGCGGGCGGGTCTTCGTCTCCGCGGACACCACCGCGAAGCTCTACGCGCTCGACCAGGCGACGGGCGCGCTGGACTGGACCACTCAGATGGAGAACTCGAGCTCAGCGCCTCCCGCCGTGGTGGTTGATGGTGACACCACGTCGGTCTACGCGAGCGGGGGGGGAACCGTCTACGCGGTGGATGGGAGCGACGGAACGGTCCTGTGGCAGCAGAGTCCGTACGAGCCCTTCGCCATCCAGGCCACCCCGGCAGTGGCCGATGGCGTCGTCTACGTCGCCGATGACCACCCGGTGGTGCACGCCTACGACGCGACGACGGGGACCGAGCTGTGGGCCAGCCGTCCTCTGGCGCCCGAGATCACGGCGCCCAGCTACGTCGTCGTCGACGGCGACCGGCTGCTGGTGGCTCCGGGAGGAAGGGCGTTGTTCGCGCTCGATCCCACCGATGGCCATGTGCTCTGGCGGGAGCAGATCTACGCAGGCTCCCAGCCGAGTGTGGCCAACGGCCTGGCCTACATCCAGCGGCGCAAGGACTCGGAGATCAGGCTCATGGCACTGGACGACGCCACCGGCGATCGCGTGTGGCAGCAGGATCTGGGGTCACCCCGCGTGTACAGCTTCTGCGATGGCGCGTCCATCGCCAACGGAGTCGTGTACACCACCTCGCTGGCAGGGGCCGTCCTGGCCATCGACGCGACAACCGGAGAGAAGCTCTGGCGCTACGCCGTGCCGGTCGGTGCCCGAACCATGCCCGTAGTGGTGAACGGGATGGTGTACGCGGCCGCCGGCCGCTGGCTCTTCGCCTTCGGTCTCCAGAGTTGGGACTCGTGACGGGACCTCACCGACCCCGCCGAACCTACTTTCTTACTTCCGCTTGTTCTCGACGGAGCGCTTGAACTCGACCTGGCGCTCCTCGGACTGTCGCATGAAGCGCTTCAGCTTCTGCTCGAACTCGGGGTCGCGACCCGACCGCCGGTCGATGCGAGGAGCGGGGTCCTGCAGAGCCTTGATCGAGAGGTCGATCTT
>DASXTK010000164.1:0-15184 GCA_036505485.1 Acidimicrobiales bacterium | reverse complement strand
CACCCCACACCCGTGACCGTGTCGACCGCCTCGACGAACACCCGGGGCCCCTGCTTGGGCACCCAATAGCTCGTCGTGCAGTTGATGGTGTTGCCCGGCGCCCCCCGATAGCCCAGCAACTGCACCTTGGGCTGGCTGTAGGAGCCGATGGCGGCGAAGTTCTGGTTGCCGTAGCGGTCGATCTGCGTGGCCCCCATCACCACGTGCCGCCGCCCCGACCACACCCAGTCGAACATCGACCGGTAGGGGTTCCAGTACTCGATAACGCGCTCGTCGGGCGGGACCACCGCTCGGTCGTTGGCGACGAGCGTGGCCTCGCCGTCGGTCATGGCCAGGTCTGGCTCGAACGTCGCCCGCGCCAGGCGCCCGCCGATCATGGGGATGGTGCCGATCGGGTTGGCGAGCAGCTCGCCGTCGCCTCGGAAGCATTCGGCGACCCCCACCACGCACACCTCGGCTCGAGTGACGTGTGGTCTCATGCGGTTGCTTCCCTGACCCTGCGCTGGTACTCGGCCTCGGGGACGTCGATCCACTCGGCGCGAAATGCCGCCCACGCCTCGGGGGAGCGAGCTGACGCCGCGTAGGCCCGCTGCACCGCCTCGTCCCGGGGATAGTCGGGTTCGCACTGGGTGAAGTGGGCGCCGCCCGGGGCCGACACGACACCGTCGACCATCATCCGGCTGATCCGCAGCTGGTGGATGCAACCTTCGGACCGCAGGTCCTCGGTGGGCACCACCCGCTCGGTCGACACGAAGCGCCGTCCGGTGGGCGCGGCCTGCAGCATCAGGTCGTCCCAATACAGATCGGGACCGAGGAACATGGCGTTGCCGCGGGGGTCGGACCGATTGAGATGGACCACCGCGGCGTCCAGCTGCAGCGCCGGCATGGCCACCAGCTCGTCGGCCGGATCGAACGGCGACGCCATCGTGCGCAGCGAGTGGTTGTCCCGCAGGAGATCCGAACCCAGACCCACCCGGCTGGGCAGGAACGGCACCCGCCACGCTGCGGCCTGCAATCCCAAGTGCAGCAGACCCTCGTCGAGCGGTTCGCTCTCGATGGCGCCAGACTCCCGGGCCCGGCGGAAGTGCGGTTCCAGGGCGATCGAATCGAGGGTGACGAAGGTGTAGATCGCCTTGCGCACCTTGCCCGCGGCGCACAGCAGGCCCAGGTCGGCACCGCCATGGGCCACGATCGTCAGGTCGGAGAGGTCGCTGCGGGCGATGGCCCGCACGATGGACATGGGCTTGCGGCGGCTGGCCCATCCGCCGATGGCGATGGTCATGCCCGAGGCCAGCCCGGCCACGACCTCCTCCTCGGTGATCCGCTTGTCGAGCAGGGTCGCGGTCGTCATCGTTCGGTATCTGTGTCCCTCTTCTGGACGAACGCGTCGCGGTGTTCGTCGGCCACGCCGGAAAGGTTGAGCTCGAAGGTGAAGCCCTGCTCGAAGCGGTAGCTGCGCTTGACGTCCCACAGGTCGATGCCGTTGAGGGACTCCTTGGCCGCCCGGATCACTGTGGGTGACTTGGCTGCGATCTGGGCTGCTACCGCCAGCGCGGTGGCCCGGAGCTCCTCTGCCGGAACCACCTGCAGCACCGAGCCGTAAGCGTGGAGCTCGGCTGCGGTGGCGGTGGCGGCGGTGAGGACCATGGCCCGCATCTTGTGCTGGGGAACCAGTCGGGCCAGGTGGGTGGCTGCACCCAGCGCCCCCCGGTCGACCTCGGGGAGACCGAAGGTGGCGTCGTCGCTGGCCACCACGATGTCGGCGTTGCCGACCAGCCCGATGCCACCGCCGAGGCAGTAGCCGTGGACTGCGGCGATCACCGGCACCTTGCACTCGTAGACCGCGGCGAACGCCTCGTAGCAGCCGCGGTTGGCGCCGATCAGGGCGTCGAACCCCTCCGACGCCTGCATCTCCTTGATGTCCACACCGGCGTTGAACCCGCCTCCCTCGGCCCGCAGGACCACCACCCGGACCGCCGGGTCCTCGCCCAGCGCCCGCACGATCCGCGCCAGATCGAACCAGCCGGCCACGCTGAGCGCGTTGACGGGAGGGTTGTCCATCACGACCTCGGCCACACCGGTCTCGTCGATGTGCTGTGTGATGCCCATGGCGTCCTCGTGGGTGGGGTTCCTGACGGTGCGTCAGGTCCTTGGGAAGCTAGGCGGCGGTTGTGACCAGGGCAAACCTGGTCCGCTGATAACGATGATTACGCCAGCTGATCCGCGTCCCGGTAGTCTCCGCGGGCATGCGACGACCGTTCGGATCCCTCTCCGTATCTCTCAGCGCCGCTGGACTGGTGCTAGCCCTCGGTTTGGGTGCCTGTGGCAGCGACGACAAGAAGGCGGGCGGCGGCGGATCGGACGCTCACGGTGGTGATCAGCTCGAGGATGTCGAGGTCATCGACGGCGCCGAGGCCGACGTGACGGTGCTCGACAACACCTTCAACACCGAGAACATCCAGATCGCTCCGGGCACCAAGGTCGTCTGGACCAACGACGGCCGGCAGGACCACGACATCGTGCCGGTCGACGGCCCCGACGGGCTCGGGGTCGAGCCCGGTGACTTCAACCCCGACGCGGTCTACGAGTACACCTTCGACAAGCCGGGGACCTACCGCTACTACTGCTCGCTCCATGGCACCGAAGACGCCGGCATGATCGGCGCCATCGTCGTCAAGGAGTAGGCGGGCTCAACCTTCGAGCCTTTGGGCTCTCCGTCACACGATTCAGTGGAGGGGACGATGACATCTGCCCGCATCCGACGCCCGCGACGCCCGCACCGTCGCGGCACTCTGGCGCTGCTCGTCGCCGTGGTGGTCCTGCTCATCGCAGCGGCCTGCGGTGACGACGACGACAGCTCCAGCACCTCTGGCGGAGATAGCGGTGGCGGCAAGCTCGACCCGGGCAAGGAAGAGATCCGGGCTGTCCCCGACGAGTACGACACCATCCAGGCCGCGGTAGACGACGCCCAGGCCGGAGATCTGGTGCTGGTGTCCCCCGGCGTCTACAAGGAAGCCGTCACGGTCAAGACTGACGACATCGTGATCCGGGGTCTCGACCGCAACAAGGTGATCCTCGACGGCGAGTTCGAGAAGGACAACGGGATCCGGGTGCTGGGTGCCGACGGTGTGGCCATCGAGAACATGACCGCCAGGAACTACACCACCAACGGCTTCTTCTGGAACGGCGTCGACCGCTACCGCGGCTCGTACCTCACCGCCTACGCCAACGGTGACTACGGGGTCTATGCGTTCGACTCGACCACCGGACTGTTCGAGCACTCCTACGGCGGCGGCAGCCCCGACGCCGGCTTCTACATCGGCCAGTGCAGCCCGTGCGACGCGGTGATCGACGACGTGGTGTCGGAGAACAACGGCCTCGGCTACTCAGGGACCAACGCCAGCGGCAACCTGTCGATCGTCAACTCGACGTTCCGCAACAACCGGGCCGGCATCGTCCCCAACAGCGGCAGCTACGAGAAGCTGTCCCCGCAGGGCAACAACGACATCGTCGGCAACCTCGTCTACTCGAACAACAACTACGAGTCGCCGGCGATCGATGCGGCCCGGCTGGCCGAGGGCAACGGCATCCTCGTGGCCGGCGGGAACGAGAACAACGTCAAGAACAACCGGGTGTGGGACCACGACCTCACCGGCGTCGGCATCGTGATCTCGCCCGACGACGGCGTGGAGGGCGGGGCCTACTGGCCTAGCGGCAACGCGGTGCAGGGCAACGTGGTGGAGGACTCGCGGCTGGCCGACCTGGGGATCGTCGACAAGGACGTCAACGCCGGGAACTGCTTCGCCGACAACACCTTCACCACCACCGCTCCGGCCGACCTCGAGACGCTGATGCCGTGCGAGGGGACCGGAACCGGCGACCGCAACGCCGGCGCCCTTGACATCGGCAAGTTGGCGGACATGGCGACCAAGCACGCCGCCGGGGACTACAAGACTCAGCCCGAGCCGCCCGAGCAGGACACCATGCCTGACGCCGACTCGGCTCCTTGGGACAAGGCCGGCGATCCTCCGCAGATCGACCTGGACGCCATCGAAGTCCCCGCCAAGCCATCGTGATCCGTACGGGGTTGGCGGCCGCGGTCCTGGTGATCGCGGCCGCCTGCTCCGGTTCCGGTTCTGGCGGTGGAGCGGGCGGCGCCTCGGGGTCGGCTCCTCGGATCGCCACGATCGAGGAGCAGGGATCCTTCAACACCCCGTGCGGGTACAGCCACTCGCTGCCCGATGACCCCATCGTCCACGCCGGCATGGCCGGGATGTCCCACCGGCACGACTTCTTCGGGGCGACGACGACCGACGCTTCCTCCGATGCCACCTCGCTGATGGCGGGCGGAACCAACTGTCGCTCGGTGGCCGACCATACGGGCTACTGGGCGCCGGCGCTGTTGGCCGCCGGGATTCCGGTCCAGCCGACCGAGATGCTGGCGTACTACCAGGTGCCGATCGGCGCCGATGCCACCAAGGTCCAGGCGCCGCCCAACGGTCTGGAGATGATCGCCGGCGACTTCACCTCGGAGGCGCCCCAGGACTCTGAGGTGGTGTCGTGGCAGTGCGGCTTCACTCCGGAGATCTCACCGGTGCCGCTGCATTGTCCGACGGGGATGGACCTGCGGCTGCAGCTTCACTTCGACCCGTGCTGGAACGGGGACGACCTTGGCTCGGAGGACCACCGTTCGCATCTGGCGCCGCTCGGGGATGATGGGTCGTGTCCGGAGTCGCATCCGGTGTTGATCCCGGAGCTGACCGTCGAGGTGCGATACCCGACCAGCGCAGTGGAGGGTGACCTGACACTGGCGTCCGGGCCACTGACCGGCGGCCACGGCGATGCCCTGGTGGCCTGGGACGAGGACCACATCGCCGGCGAGGTCGAGACCTGCCTCCGGGAGAACCTCAACTGCAACGTCGTCTCGGAGACGTCCCGCCTCGGCTTCGACCAACTCGACGACTAACCCCGAAATTGAGGCGTTTGGCGCGCTTATGGCGCGAGAAACGCCTCAATTTCGGGGTTGCTAGCGGATCTTGGGGCCGTCGCCGGCGTCGTCGAAGTCCGGGGGATCGCTCACGGTCTTGCCCGAGCTGCAGCCGGAGACCACCGAAGGTGGGAGCTTGAGACGGGCATTGGCGCCCGAGAACAGGCCCCAATCGCTCTCACAGCCGGGGACGACCCACGTATGCAGCATCCAGCCGCCGACCGGCACCAGCGTGCCTGTGCCTCCCGGGTCGCATTCGCGCCGGGAGACCGCAACACCGTCGGCGTTCTGGCACACGAAGTCGTGCTTGTGCCACTGGTCGTTGTCGCCGGCGAAGCCAACCCCGTCGGGCAGGGCATCACGGGAGATGATGAAGTAGCTCATGCCCATCAGCCGCGATTCGGGCACCGTGCCGTCGAACATCAGCATCTCGGGCTCGGCTGGATCGAAGTCGCCATCCATGGCCGGCATCTTCGAGAAGTGCGCGCCCTGCCCGGGGACGTACAGGCTGCTGAGCTGGTAGCCATCGGCCATGGCCTCGGCGACGGTGGGGTAGCGGGCCGCGGCGTCGCGGGCCGTCTGCAGCTGGTGGCCGAGCGTGGCGCACTCGTCGGCGTCGGTCATCGGCACCCACGGATCCGGGTCCAGCGTGTGGGTGAACGTTCCGTTGAGCACCGGCTCCGGATCCATCCCGTTCACGACGTCGGCCACGGCAACCCCGCTGGACACGTTGGTGAAGACCTCGGCCCACTCCTCGACGGTGAAACCCACTTGCATGTCCCCGGTCATGAAGCCGTTGTTGTGCTGGTGGATGTGATCCACGAGCGTGGTGTGCTCGTTGAAGTCGGCGGTGTTGAACCCGAGATCGCAATGGCCCGCGTCGTCCACCTGCACCGGGGTGTCCTCGTGGGAGCCCGATGACATTGCGCTCATGTCGTGGGTGGTAGTCGTGTTGGCGGCTTCGCCGTCGTCGTCCCCGCTCCCGCACGCGGCTGTGATGGCCAGTGCGCTCGCGATGATCGTGACCCACAACTTGGTCGCGCTGATGGCTCTTAGCGACATGGTTCCCCCTTCTCACTGGCGGCTGTAGCTCAGCCGTTGGCTCTCGCGTCGGACAGCAGCTGCAACCACTCCGTCCGGTCCACGGTGCGGAGGGCGGCGATCAGGGTGTCGACGTCGGCCCGCGTGGCGTGATCGATGCGCAGCTCCGCGCCGAGGTGGGCGCCGGGGCTCCACAGAACCGTCCAGGAGTCCGGGCCGGCGTTGGTGATGAGGATCCCCGTCCCGTCCATGATCCCGATCGGCTCCACCTCTTGGGCGGGGAGCAGGAGGGAGAAGAGCCGTTCCTCCGATCGCTCCCGGGTTCCTCCGCCGACGATCAGCCCGGCTTGGGGCTCGTCAGCACCGGTTTGGGAGTAGCTGAGTGAGTACATGGCCCGGACGTCGCCGACGGCCGGAGCGACGGAGGTCTGCTCAACCAGCCCGGCCGGGATGTTCTCGGTGTCGATCTCGTAGCCATCAGCCCCGGATTCCGGGCGCCGCAGCCCCTTTGCGACCTGGAGCAGCTGGTCGTCGGGGACCCCGAAGGCATAGAGGCGGGCTTTGGTGCCGTCATCCATGAGCCACGACAGCGATTCCCAACCGCCCTCCTGCCCCTGCAGGGCGGCCTGGACGCCGTTGATGTCCACCACCGTGCCATCGACGCCGGGGACTGGTAGGGGGTCGTCAGCGCCGGTCGGGTCCCAGGGGGCGAAGATGACCGGAACTCGCCCATCCGTCGAGCGGAACACCTGCATCTGGGCGAATCCGAGCGGCTCCGGCATGTCGGTCCTGGTGACCGCCACCGGCTGGTCGCCTGCGGCCGGCGCCAAACCCAGGACCGGGTCGACCACGATGCGGGGAAGGTCGAACCTGGCGGGGTCATCGCTCATCAGCCCGGCTTCCAGCGGGGCGTCGTCGCCCTGGTCGACGGCGATCTCGGGGGCGTTGTCCCGCCGAGCCACGATGAGCGAGCCGGCCAGCGCGGCGGCCACGAGCACCACCGCAGCGAGGGTGCCGCGCCGCACGTTGCGATTGCGGGCCCGCTGGCGGAGGCGCTGGTCGACGGCGGCCCGGGCCTGGATGTCGAGCCTGGACCGGATCTCCGCCGCCCGCCGGGACAGCGCAGCGGTGAGCGCCTCCGCCAGCCGATCAGGTTCGCGTTCGTCGTCGTTCATGGCTCGATGACCTCACGGAGCGGGGCCAGCGCCCGGTGCAGCGTCGACTTGACCGTCCCGGGCCGGATCCCGAGCACCTCGGCGATCTCGGCCTCGGAGCAGCCCTCGTAGAAGGCAGCACGATCGCGGCCCGGCGCTTGGGTGGCAGGGTGGCGAGGGCGTCCAGCAGGTGGTCGGCGCCGAGCTCGGCGTTCTCGACCGGGGTGGCCCGCAGGAGCCGTCGGGCCAGGGTCCGCCGGCGCAGGATGTCCCCGCAGCGGTTGACCACGCAGCTGCGCAGGTAGCCGCCCGGTCGGGTCAGGCGGTCCCAGCGCTCGTGGACGATGGCGAAGGCGTCCTGCACCACCTCCTCGGCCTCGGCCTCGGTTCCCAGGAGCAACGTGGCCAGACGCACCATGGGCAGGTATTCGCGGACGAAGACCTCGTCGAAGCCGGGAGAGGTCACGGCCACCGTCGTCTGAGCACGGGTCTGTCTACCGGCGGCACGGCCCAGGCCGTCGAATCCCAACGTCGATGCAAGCACCCCCGACACACCCCAACGACGAACCACCGCCGGGGGTGGTTCCCGCCGCCATGACCCGTCGGGCCGCAGCTAGCGCGGGCCGGTGTCGGACCCAGATGGATGAACGAGCCAGGTTTTGGGGGGCGTAGGGTAGAGAGTGGGTCCGGGAAGTGACTTGACCGAAGAGCCGGCTGCGGGGGTGCAAGGCCGGTCACGCTGGTCTATGAGACGTCCCCCAGTGTCCTCCCGGGCCCTCAAACTCGGCTGTAGTTGCGGGCGTAGCTGGGGATTGGGGGGAGCTCTGTGACCAACGGGTCGGGGATCGGTTCTCCGGGGGCGAGGGTGAGGGGGATGACTCCGGCCCAGACGTCGAGGTCGTAGTCCTCCTGCTCGTCGATGGCGTTGCCGTCCCGGACCTTGACCGACAGCTCGTCGAGGGGGAGGGCGAGCACGGTGGTGGCCTTGAGCTCCTTCTCGCTGGGTCGGCGGGGTGCTCGGGGCTGGGAGATGCGTCCGGGGACGAGTCCTTCGACGATCACGTCCAACGCGGCCCGGCGCTCGTCGACGTCGTCGATCTTCTGGGCCTGCCCGAAGATCACAACCGAGCGGTAGTTGACCGAGTGGTGGAAGGCCGACCGGGCCAGCACCAGTCCGTCGATCAGGGTGACGGTTACGCACACCGGGGTTCCCGCGGCGGCGCTGCGCAGGAGCCGGCTGGCGGCCGATCCGTGGATCAGGAGACGGTCGCCATCACGGACGTAGAGCGTGGGGATGACCACCGGCCCGTCGTCGGTGGTGATGCCGACATGGGCCACGAACCCCTCGTCCAGGATGGCGTGGGCCACGTCACGGTCGTAGGAGGCCCGGTAAGCCACCCGTCGGACCGTGGCCCGCTCCGACGGCGGCGGTGGACTGGGTGAAGCCATGTCGGGAGGCTAGGGGTGAACACCTCTCCGCCCCGACCCAGTTTCCACCCCCAAAACTGCCGGGGCCGGGCCCTGGCATCTCACAACTGGGACCCGGCCGCGGCGGCGGCCCCAACTACAAGGCCGGGGTTCGGGTGATAAGGCCGCCCCGGCGGGAGTCGCAGATTCGAGGCTACTTCCGGCCAAAACTGCCGGGGCCGGGCCTTGGCAACTTGCAAGCTAGGCCCGGCCGCGGCGGCGACCCCTACAACACGGCGAGGAGCCGCGGCCGGGGTTCGGAGTGACTAGCTCCGCCCCGACGGGAGCCACGAATCTGAGGCTATCCGAGGGCCACTACCAGGGGTACCCTCGATCTCGATCTCACACAACGAGGGTGTGCATCCCCCTCCCACAATGCGCCTTAGCCGGTGCCGTGGGATGGGGGTGACTCCCTGTTCCATGGGCTAGGTGCGATTTCGCCGGAGGGGACTCCGATGGCAACTTGCATCAAATCTCATGGGGCGGGACGCAATCAGCGTCGCTCTCTCAGCTATGTCCAGCGCATGGAACGGGTCGCCAAATTGGTGCGGGCAACGTTCGCACCTTGGGAAGCGATTCCGGTCGATGTTCGCCGGGTGCTGCTCGGAGTGGTCGTGGTTGTCGGCCTCGAGCTTGTCGGATTGTCAGGTTGGATCACCCAGGTGATCGGCTGACAGCACGGCAAGCAGGTCGAGGGGGTTGGCAAGACCAACCCCCTCGCCACGTCAGCCGCCGTAGGTAACGACGGCCTGGCGTTCGCCGACGTCGAGACTGAAGTCGGTGGTGCGGGAGGCGTCAGGCAAGCCGCCACCCTCCCCGGTGCTGGCCGACCAGGCGACGGACCACACCACGGTGACCTGGGTGGCATACACGCCGCCCGGTCGGCGATCGGAGACGAACTGGTACACGTGGCTGCAGTCGGAGGCCCGGCCCGACTGGCCGGACGCCCAGGCGGTCCCCGGCCCGGCGCAGGACACCGAGGCGCCGTCACCCATGTTCCACTGCACGATCTTGGGCTGAGCGGTCACCGACACCGAGATCCCGGCCAGCGAGGCGTGGGCCTCGAAGCTGCGCCAGACCGTGTCGTCCACCCAGAGCCAGACGGGGAACCCTACGAACTGGGGCGCATCGGGAGGCGGCGAGGTGTGCGGTTCCGGGAACACCAGCGGGACTTCCTCGTACACCTGCTGAGCGATCGCCGCAGCGCTGGGCCCGGATGCTCCTCCCGGTTGGTAGAAGAAGGTCTCCTCGTAGGCCCTGCTGCCGTCGTCCAGGTAGCGGCAGTCGAGGACGTACTGCTGCCCGGCAACCATGGCGTCGTTGCTCAGCGCAGGCGGAGTAGCCGGCGCCGGTCCCGCACCAACGGCCTGCGCAGGCCCCAAAGCCTGGCTCGCCCGATCCGGCCCGGGCACCGAGCTAACTACCGGCGCATAAACCGAGCACCTCCGCGGCCGCCCCACCTGCCCCTGCCCTCCCGGCGCCCGCCCACCGCCAGATGTGACGTGCTCCACAGCCACAACCCCCGCCCCCGGCCTCTGCGAATCACCCCCGGTGAAGACGGAGCTGAATCTGTGGGATGGGGGAGTGTCGGCCTCTGAGACGGAGGCCGACCCAGTCAGGACGCAAGCCGAGAGGAAAAGCCCGGCAGTGATCTTTCGGACTAGTTGCATGGAACAGCGCCCTCCTGCACCTCGCCTTCGACGATTCGGTCGACGAACCAGGTTCCAGCGGGTTCTACGAGGTCGACCGTCCAAACCACCGTCGTGACGCCTTGCGCTAGGACCTCACCACTTGACGCCACCAGTTGGGAGTCCTCGACGACGCAGACCTTTCCCGTCGCTCCTGTGTCGGTGAGTGCCACCGAGAGGACCTCTTGTCCGTACTGGGGGCCTAGCTCGTAGTGCTGGCCGGCGTCCCGGAGTTGGGTGAGGCCGGTGATCAGGTCGGCCTGGGCCTCGCCTGAAGTCCGTTGGGCTATCTCCGGATCCTCGGGGTTCGGCGCCTGCAGGAGGCGCGCTCCCATGTCGGCGAAGGCCTTGTAGGCGGTCTTTACCTCGGCTTCGGGGGAGACCGTGGTGGGGGTGGTTGTGGAGGACGTGGACGAGGACTCGGCGGTGTCGTCATCGTCGTCGCTGCAGGATGTTGCTCCGAGGAGCAGAACTACTGCGGTTGCGGCCAACCATCGCCCGTACATGGCCCGCCCTCCACTGGCTGTCGTCGTGTCACCTCTCACAGTGACGAGGATGCCACGGTAGCAACCCACCCCGGACCGATATGCCGGTTTCCTGTGTTCTTTCAGACGTCCTGGGACGTCAGGGGGCGACTGGCGGAGGGGAGTCGCCCCCGCCGTGGACGACGAGGTTGGCGCCGGTGACGAAGGCGGCGGCATCGGAGGCCAGGAACAGGCAGGCCTGGGCGATGTCGTCCGGCCGGCCCATCCGGCCCAGCGGAACCGTGGCCGCCACGGCGGAGAAGTAGGCGTCGCCGCCGTACTGGTGGTGCAGCTCCGGGGTGTCCAGCGCCCCGGCGGTCACGCAGTTGACCCGCACCAGGGGCGCGAACTCCACGGCCAGGCTCTGGGTCAGGTTGATCAACCCGGCCTTCGCCGCGCCATAGGCCGCCGTGCCAGGCGAGGGACGCATCCCCGACAGCGACGAGATGTTGATCACCGACCCACCCCCGGACTGGGTCTGCATGACCTCGTTGGCCCGCTGGGTCACCAGCAACGGCGCCGTCAGGTTGAGGGTGATGATGGCGGTGGAGAACCGGGGCGAGGCGGTGGCGGCCGCTGCCGGAGGTGAGCCGCCGGCGTTGTTGACCACGACATCGAGCCCGCCGAACTGGGACACCGTGGATCCCACCAGCTCGCCGACCGAGTCCCAGTCCCGCACATCGGCCGAGATGAACACTGCGGTCCGCCCGCCGACGGAGGGAAGGGTCTCCGGTCCGTTGCGGGCGCAGATCACCACGTTGGCGCCGGCGCCCAGGAACGCCTCGGCGATGGTTCGTCCGACACCGCGGGTCCCGCCGGTGACGAGCGCAACCTTGCCGGCCAGATCGAACGAGGCGTTCAGTCGACCGTTCATGCGCCCCTTACTCCCCGGACTGGGCTCGGCCCAACCCCACCCGTTCCAGCACCCGCCTCGTCCGCCTCAGCCGCAACCGGGCGAATCCGGTTGCGGCGACCCCAGGTCCCCATCCGTCCCCGGTCCCCGGGAAGAAATTGCGCTGGTCGAGTGGCCACAGGGAGGCGGTCCTGCTCCACCCGACCAGCGCAAACCTTGGTTTTAGTCTGCCGACACGCTCGCTGCAGCAACAGCGGGCCGGGCACCACCACCACCGTTCGTAACAGCACCGCCTGTGGTCCCCGCCGAGGTTCCAGAGGCGATTCCCGCGCCCTTGCGTTTTGAGAATGCTATTGCGCTGAGCAGCACAACCAACGCGGCACCGGCGATGGCCAGGCTGGCCGGCTTGGGCGACGGATCGAGCCACGGCATAGGACCGTTGTCGCCAACCCTGGTCTCGATGTCCGACAGGTTGATGACCGCGGGCAGGATCAGCAGCGAGACCAGGTTCATCACCTTGATGAGCGGGTTGAGCGCGGGTCCGGCGGTGTCCTTGAACGGGTCGCCCACGGTGTCGCCGATGACTGCGGCCGTGTGGGCCTCGGAACCCTTGCCGCCGTGGTTGCCGTCCTCGATGAACTTCTTGGCGTTGTCCCACGCCCCACCGGCGTTGGACAGGTAGTTGGCCATGAGCTGGCCCACCAGGATCACTGCAGCCAGGAACGCACCGAGCGCCACGTAGCCGATGCCGAAGCCGATGATCACCGGGGTGAGCACCGCCAGCAGGGCCGGCGTGGCCAGCTCCCGCAGGGAGGCCGTGGTGCAGATGTCGATGACCGGGCCGTAGTCCGGCTTCTTCTCACCCGACATGATCTTGCCGTCGGCGAACTGGCTGCGAACCTCCTGCACCACCACACCGGCGGTGCGGCCGACGGCCCGGATGGCCAGCGAAGAGAACAGGAACGGAACCGCGCCGCCGATCAGCAGACCGATGAACACCTTGGGATCGGCCACATTGATGGGGATCAGCCCGAAGACGCCCGCAGACGTCTGCTTGGCCGCATCGATCATGCCGGTAGGCAGGATCTCGGTGGCCGAGGTCTCGATGAAGCTGGCGAACAGCGCCACCGCGGCGATGACCGCCGAACCGATGGCGAAGCCCTTGGTCACGGCCTTGGTGGTGTTGCCCACTGCGTCGAGCGACACCATGACCCGCTCGGCTTCGCCGTGGAACTCCCCGGACATCTCCGCGATGCCGGCGGCGTTGTCGGCCACCGGCCCGAAGGTGTCCTCGGACACCACCACGCCGGTCGTGGCCAGCATGCCCATGCCGGTCAGAGCCACCAGATAGAGCGAGAACTGGGTGTCGCCGGCGCCCAGGGCGATGGCCACACCGATGGCCACGGCGATGGCGATGATGGCCCACACCGACGACTCGAGGCCGGAGGCGGTGCCGGCCAGCACGGTGGTGGCCGGGCCGGTCTCAGCGGCGTCAGCGATTTCCCGCACCGGGGTGGTCTCGGTGGAGGTGAAGTACTCGGTGATGCGACTGGCCACCTGGGCCAGGACCAGGCCGATGACCACCGCACCGAACATGCGCAGGCCGACGTTGCTGATCTCACCATCGGGGTCGGCGCCGATGTAGACCACAGCCAGGCCCAGCGTGCCAGCCACGGTGAGCAGCCCGGCGGTCAGGAAGCCCCGGTTGATGGGGGCCATGGCCGACTTGTCGTTGTCCCGGGCCTTGACCATGAACACACCGACGATCGAGGCCAGCACACCGATGGCCCGGGCGGCCAGGGGGAAGATCGCCCCGGCGGCCCACAAGGCCGGGTTGTCGGGGAAGATCCGCTGGAACGCCGGGACGCCCAGGATGATCGACGCCACCAGGGTGACCTCGTAGGACTCGAACAGGTCCGAGGCCATGCCGGCGCAGTCGCCCACGTTGTCGCCCACGTTGTCGGCGATGGTGGCGGGGTTGCGCGGGTCGTCCTCGGGGATGCCGGCTTCGACCTTGCCCACCAGGTCGGCACCCACGTCGGCGGCCTTGGTGAAGATGCCGCCGCCGACCCGCAGGAACAGCGCCAGCAGCGAGCCGCCGAACCCGAACCCGATCAGGATGGCCGAGCTGGTGTTCTGGAACAGCATCATGATCGTGGTGGCGCCGATGAGGCCCAGACCCACGCAGAACATGCCGGCGACTCCACCGGTGCGGAACGCAACCGACAGCGCCGGCGCCATCTTCCCCTCACGGGCTGCAGCCGCGGTGCGGACGTTGCCCCGTACCGCCAGGCCCATGCCGATGAACCCGGTGAGACCGGACATGGTGCAGCCGGCCAGGAAGGCCAGGGTCCGGAACGTGCCGGACTGGACGAACGAGAGGGCCTCGGAGCCGTTGGGCTTGTCCACCGCCACCGAGGTGATGAACACGATGAAGGCCAGCGGCACGAGGATGTACCCGATCGTGCGGAACTGGCGCTTCAGGTACGCCATGGCACCCTCTTGGATGGCCCGGGCGATGGCGATCATCGTGGGCGTGCCCTCGTCCTCCTTGAGCACACCCTGCATGAGGATGAGCCCCACCCCGAGGGCGAGTAGGGCGGTGAGGGCCGAGCCGATCAGCACGAACCACTCCCCGCCGTGCAGCGTGAAGTTCTGATAACCGCCTTCGCCGGCAAGCAGAGTTGGCATGGGAACTCTTCTTTCTGTCTCTATTCCTGCTCTACGCGCCGGTCCGACCGGAGGAGGCGCCAGTGCGCCCGCGGAGAGTTCGAGTTACGTAGACCTGACGGGCCACCCGCTCCCCCAAGGTGCGGGTTTGGCCGGCAACCTCGACTACGAGCGGTCCGTCGAAGGGGTGTTTCTCTATCACCCGAACCTCCGCCCCCGGGACCACGCCCAGGTCTTGGAGGAAGGTGACGATGTCGCCCTCGGTGCTGCCCGAGACCGCGACGCGGGCCACGTCACCGGGCTGCAGCGAGTAGAGCTGGGGGGTCGCCGGCAGATCCTGGTCGGCGACATCGGGGATCGGGAACCCGTGGGGGCACGTGGCCGGACGGTGGAGGGCCACGTAGAGCCGGTCCACCACCTCCTCCGGCAGCTCGTGCTCGAAGCTGACCGCCAGGGCATCGGCCTGGTTCCAGGCATAGCCGAGCATGTCGGCGAGGAACCGTTCGACGATGCGGTGGCGGCGGATCGCGGCGATGGCAGTGCGCCGGCCCTCGTCGGTGAAGCTCACGCCCTGGTACGGACGATGGTCGACCAGTCCTCGGTCGGCCAGCCGCTTCACGAGGGTGGTGACGGTGCCGGGGGACAGTCCGAGCGAGTCGGCCAGAGCGCCGGTGTGTGCCTCCGATCCATCGCGGGTGAAGCGATAGATGGCCTTGAGCGCCTCACGCTCCGACTTGGTCAACCCGTCCAGCATCTGGGATTTCGTTCCCTCAAAACCTAAGATTCGCCGCTAGATCAGC
>DASXTK010000163.1:0-2216 GCA_036505485.1 Acidimicrobiales bacterium | reverse complement strand
GCGCCGGCCGCCCCCAGCCGGACGAACACCGATCCGGAGATCGCCGCCTTCTTCGAGCACGACGGCCATCGAACCGTCATCTCGCAACGCGCGTTGCAGGCGTACTCCGACCCCTGGCTCGGCTACACCACGCTGGACGGGATCGGGCAGCTCGTGGCCGAGGCTTCCCCGTACGTGACCGACCTCGAATGGGACGACGTCAACGATCCTGATGACATCGTCCAGCTCCTGGGTTACCTGGGCCAGGCGGTGGCCAAGATCCATTGCGTCTCCGACGAGGACAGCGACCACACCCTGGTTCCGTTCTCCATCGACCAGGCCATCAGCGAGGCCGTGAGCGGCAGGGAGGACGAGTTCGTCGAGCAGATGCGGGCGTTCGGACAGGAATACGGCGCGGTGGTTCGGGACGATTACGAGCGCTTCGTCGACGCCTTCCGCAACCGGCAGTTCCCCGGGCTGTGAAGACGGACCCCGCCCCGGCCCCCGCCCCGGCTCCCACCTCGGCCGAGCCCCGGGACCGGGGCGCGTCCGCCGGCGGGAAGCCGCCCGGGCGGCGGAAGGAACGCCGGGGAGCCCGATGGGGCACCTCCATGGTCCTGCTGGCCCTCCGCAAGGTCCAGCGGGCCCTGGGGCCGGCGGTGTTCGCCGGGCTGCTGGTTCTCTCGGCGTTGTACTGGATCTCCACGTTCGTCATCTACTTCGCCGAGCACGGCCGGAACGCGGACTTCGCGAATTTCCGCTCGGCGCTGTACTGGGTGTTCATCAAGGTGATCGACTCTGCTCCGTGGGACGTCCAGACCACGCTGGGCAAGGTGATGGACTACACGGTGGGCCTGCTGAAACCGATCTCGATCGCGGTGGTCACCGCGGCGCTCACCTCACATCTGTTCCAGATGATCGTCCGGCGAGGTTCCGGCATGGGGAGAACGAGGATGAAGAATCACATCGTGATCTGCGGATGGAGCAGCAAGGGGGCGGAGATCCTGCGGGAGATCCGGAGCCGCGGGCTGGAGGGGCGGCGCCGGCCAGTGGTGATCCTGGCGCATCTGGACACCAGCCCGACCAACGACGACTACACCACCTTCATCGCCGGCGACCCGACCTCGGCGGCGGACCTGAAGCGGGCCGGGATCGAAGGGGCCGACGTGGCCCTGGTGCTGGCCGACAACTCCTACCCGGACATCGACGCCGAGGACGTGGACTCGCGGACGCTCCTCACCACGCTGGCCGTCGAGTCGCTCAACCCCGCCTGCTATACCTGCGTCGAGGTGGTGCGGTCGTCCAACCGGGAGCACTTCGCCAGGACGAAGGCGGACGAGCTGGTGGTCAGCGCGCACCTCACCGGAGCCCTGCTGGCCCACTCGGCCATGGCCAGAGGGCTCTCCAGGGTTCTGGACGATCTGCTCACCTATCCGGAGGGGGACGAGTTCTACTGGGTGCCGGTCCCGCCCAGGTGGGGAGGTCGCCGGTTCGCCGACGTGCTGGCCGACATGAAGGGGAGGTTCGACTGCCTCCCCCTCGCGGTCAGCCGCGACAGCGGCTACACGACGAACCCTCCCGCCGACTACGTGCTGCAGGCCGGGGACCGTCTGCTGGTCCTGGCCAAGACCGAACCGGCCGTCGGCTGACGGCCCTCGGTCCACCCGAGCCGCTCCGACGGCAGAGCTACTGCTGGCAGTTCAGGATGAAGGTGCCGCCGCTGGCGACGCTCACGGTATCGACCACGACGAGGCCACCCGCCACGAGCTGGTCGATCTTCAGCTGGGAAGCCTTCCCGTAGATCGCGCCCTGGATCGTCGCCGACACGCCGATGTCGGTGGCGATCGAATTGGTGTTGGCGCGGTCGTAGAAAACGGTGATCCCGAACATCCCGTTCGGCGAGGTCAGGTTGGTGACGCTGGTCCCGGAGAGGTGCAGCGAGCTTCCCACCGGGAAGTACAGCGTGACCCCGTCGCCGGTGATCTGCCCGGACCCGGAATTGGTGAACGAGGTGGTGATCACGTAGACGCCCGGGTCGAGGGTCAGCACTCCGCCCCCGCTGGCCCCGAGGGTGGTGTAGGTGCCCGGCGAGGCTTCGATGGTCTGCCCGCTGCCGGCCACGACCGAGCCGTAGAACCCGCCATTCGTGGTCGGGACCGGCTCGTTGGCGAAGGGATCGGCGACGGCAGGGGCGTTGACCGGCGTCGGGCTGAACGTGGCGCCTCCCGAGGCCACCC
>DASXTK010000162.1:0-2381 GCA_036505485.1 Acidimicrobiales bacterium | reverse complement strand
CCTGGACCAGGTAGACGTGGCGACCCCGCACGTTCTCCAGCACGCGGACGAACAGGTTTCCTTCGGAGAACTGAACGACCTCGCCCTGGCCGAGCGAAAGCTGGAGGTACTCGGCGATCTGTGCACCCAGCGCCCTGCTCGCCGAGCCGGCGAAGATCAGCGGATCGTCTTCGGTCTGTGTCATGCTCCCGATTCTCCCCCGTGGGCCGTGCAGGGATCGAACCTGCGACACGAGGGTTAAAAGCCCCCTGCTCTGCCACTGAGCTAACGGCCCGATCGATTGTACGGGCGATGCTCGATGGGCCTCCCCTTTTCGCCGCGCACGACGTACCCTTGTGCGCTTCGGCCGGTCGAGAGGAGAGGCTCGTGGCAGCGATGAGATCTAGGCGCGTGTTCAGAGCGGTGTTCCTGCTGGGCGCTACGACCCTGGCCCTGTCCGCAGCGGGGGTGGCGTCGGCGGTGGTCCCCCTCACGACCGTCAGCACCGATCCCTACACGAACCAGACCAGCTATCACCAGACGGAGGTCGAGCCGGACACCTATTCGTTCGGGTCGACCATCGTGGCCGCCTTCCAGGTGGGCCGGTTCTCCGACGGCGGTTCGTCGGACCTGGGCTGGGCAGCGTCCACCGACGACGGCGCCACGTGGACGAACGGCTTCATGCCCGGCACGACGATCTACGCCGATCCTCCCGGCCCCTGGGCTCGGATCAGCGACCCGTCGGTCACCTACGACGCGGAGCACGACGTCTGGATGGTGGTGGGCCTGGTGCTGGACAGCCACGTCTCCGCGCACGGCCTGGTGGTCAACCGCTCCACCGACGGCGGCCTCACCTGGCAGAACCCGGTCGACGTGTCCATGAACCAGGGCTCGTACGACAAGCAGTGGATGACCTGCGACAACACCGCCAGCAGCCCCTTCTACGGGAACTGCTACGTGGAGTGGAGCGGCATCGGCGGCATCGACATGACCCGGTCCACCGACGGGGGCCTGACCTGGCAGGAGTCGCAGACGCCGGGAACCTTCGGCAGCGGGGGCCAGCCGGTCGTGCAGAACGACGGCAAGGTGGTGGTGCCGTTCGCCGGGAGCGGGATGCAGACGATCGTGTCGACGAACGGGGGCGTGTCCTACTCGGGTCCGCACTCGGTGGCCTCGGTCAGCACCCACACCCCGGCCGGCTCGCTGCGCGCCCCGCTCCTGCCTTCGGCCGAGGTCGATGGGGCGGGAACCGTCTATCTGGCGTGGCCGGACTGCCGGTTCAGGAGCGGCTGCCCCTCGAACGACATCGTCATGACCACGTCAGCCGATGGGGACACGTGGACGCCCGTGGTGCGGATCCCGATCGACGCCGTCACCAGCACCGTGGACCACTTCATCCCCGGCATCGCCGCGGACAAGAGCACGCAGGGATCGACGGCGCACCTCGGAGTGACCTTCTATTTCTACCCCAAGGCCAGCTGCAACTCGAGCACGTGCAAGCTGCAGGCGGGCTTCGTCTCATCACAGGACGGCGGGTCGACGTGGTCGAGGCCTGTGAAGCTGGTCGGGCCGATCCGGCTGACGTGGCTGCCGTTCACCACGCTGGGCTACATGGTGGGGGACTACATCTCGACGTCCTTCGGCGACAACGGCAAGGCCTACCCGGTCATCGCCAACGCCACCACCACCCCGAGCTGCAGCACGAACCAGGTGGGCTCGTGCCACGAGTTCATGGTGGCGCCGACCAACGGGCTGCTGCTCGGCCCGGACGTGGCGCCGGTGAACCCGAGCGAGCGCGTCGTCGTCACCCCCTCGAGCGGCCGCATCCCGCTCCCGCCGCTGATCCGGTAGGGGAGCCGCAGCGGCGGCGGAGTCGGCCCGGCCTCAACCCTGGTCGCGTTCGGCTCTGGGCGAGGTGGGGCCCTCGGGGCCCATGGGCGGTCGGCCTCGCCGGTAGGCGTTGGTGATGGGGAGCCGGCGATCCCGGCCGAAGGCCTTCGGTGTGATCTTCACGCCGGGAGGGGCCTGGCGGCGCTTGTATTCCGCTCGATCCACCATCCCCACCACCTTCCGGACGAGCTCAGGGTCCATCCCGTCTTCGACCATCTCCTCAGGTGAGCGGTCCTGCTCGACGTAGGCCTCCAGCACCGGGTCCAGATCTTCGTAGGCGGGCAGGGAATCGGTGTCCCTCTGGCCCGGACGAAGCTCGGCGCTGGGAGGCTTCGTGATCACGCGGTCGGGGATGGGGGCGGGATCGGACCGGCCGTTCCGCCACCGCGCCAGCTCGTAGACCAGCGTCTTCGGGACATCCTTGATCGGGGCGAACCCCCCGGCCATGTCCCCGTACAGCGTCGAGTAGCCGGTGGCCAGCTCGCTCTTGTTGCCGGTGGTCAGCACGAGCG
>DASXTK010000161.1:0-8614 GCA_036505485.1 Acidimicrobiales bacterium | reverse complement strand
CCTCGTTGGGGTCGTCCGGGTCATCGCACGGCGGCGGGGGGCACTCGTCGTCGTCCTCGTCACACGGCGGTGGCGGGCACTCCGGGTGGTCCGTGTCGCACGGGGGCGGCGGGCAGTCCGCCGGATCGTCATCGGTGCACGGACCCGGAGGTGGATAGCACCCGTTCTGCGGCAGACAGGGCTGCAGGTCGGCGGTCCCGGGGGGTTGGGCCGAGGCCGCGCTGGCCGGAGCCAGCACCGCCCCCATCAGCAGGGCGCCCAAGAGCACCCGGGAAGCCCGTTTGGTCAGGTTCATCGTCTCGCTCCTGTAGTTCGGTTGGACCCCAGGGAGCTGGGGTCAACCGTCCTGACCAACGAGCCGGAGATCTCTTACAGGGGAACGAGAAAGACGACTATCCGGTGATGGCGGCGGCGAGGTACCGAGCCTCGGACTCGGTGAAGTTGCCCGAGATGCTGACCTGGTCGGGCTCGAACTCCGCGGCGTGGATGGCCGGGGCCGACTGCACGAAACCGCCGACGACCATGGCGAGGGTGCCGGTGGGGCACTGGGGATCCGCGGCGTAGCAGAGCGCCGCAGCCCGGTTGAAGCCGTCGATGCCGTCGTCGGTGAAGCGCAGCGCGATCGCCCACATGTCCGACGTGAACTTGGCATCGGCCCGCTCGACGGCGTCCAACCCGACCAGCTCGGCCCCGAGCCGGTAGCAGAACTCCCCGTCGGGATCGGTGGTGGCGTTGGTGCCGGTGGGACAGGGTCCGCCCTCCTGCGGGAGCCGGGTCAGCACCGGGTAGAAGCCGTCTGCAAACCCGTTCGGCGCCGGGTCACCCGGCACGGTCGGAGTCGTCGGCACGGTCGTCCGCACCGGATCGGCTACCGGGTCCGCCAGCGCATCGTCGTCCCCACCACCCCCACAAGCGACCAGTCCAAGCCCTACCAGCGCGACCAGGAGTGCGTGGAAAAGCCTTCCTGGTGCCCGGCCCCGACCCATTTCCTCATTGTGGCAGTGTGCGACGGCGTCGTTTCGGACTGAGCGGCTGAAGATGACGCGTAAACTCACGGCCTGCCGTGAAGGAGACGACGCCCCCTCAGCCCCCCGACCGGGTCGCGGCGATCTCCGCTCGCAAGCGGGACCATCTCCGCATCGCGCTCTCTGCTGAGGGACAGAGCCCGGTCGATCCCGGCTGGGGCGACGTCAAGCTGGTGCCGGCCGCGGTCCCCAACGTCGACCCCGACGACGTCGATCTGACCACCATGTTGCTGGGCCATCGCCTGGCCGCACCGGTGGTGCTGGCACCTATGACCGGTGGCGATCCCATCAGCGCCGAGGTCAACCGCACGCTGGGCTGGGCGGCCGAGGCCCTGGGCCTCGCCGTGGGTGTGGGTAGCCAGCGGGCCGCCCTGGTCGAACCGTCGCTCAGCTCCACCTACAGCGCGGTGCGCGATCGAGCCCCGACCGCGATGGTGCTGGCCAACATCGGCATGAGCCAGCTGCTCGATCAGGCCGACCGGGGAGCGCTGACGCCAGCCGAGGTCCAGGCCATCGTGGACATGGTGGGAGCCGACGCCCTCACCGTCCACTTCAATGTCCTGCAAGAGATGGCCCAGCCCGAAGGCGACCGTTCGCTGGGTCCGGCGGCGCCGGCGCTGCGCGCGCTGGTCGCCCGGTGCCCGGTTCCGGTCATCGCCAAGGAGACCGGCTCCGGCATCGACCAGGAGAGCGCCAGCCTGCTGGCCGACTGCGGCGTGGCCGCGCTCGACGTGGGCGGAGCCGGCGGGACCAGCTTCGTGCGCATCGAGGCCCAGCGGGCCGCCGAAGCCGGCGACCGCGAGCAGGCCGAGCTGGGCCGGCTCTTCGCCGGATGGGGGATCCCGGCCGCAGCATCGGTGCTGGAGGCCGGTGGGGCCGGGCTGCCGGTCATCGCCACCGGGGGGATCCGCAACGGACTCGACGCGGCCCGCGCCCTGGCCCTGGGAGCGACGTGCGTGGGTCTGGGGCGGGTCGCTGGTGAGGCCGCGGTGGCCGGACCGGAGGTTCTCCTGGCCCGGCTGGAACGACTGTTGGCCGAGCTGCGCATGGCCCTGGTGCTGTGCGGCGCCCGGATGCCCCGGGACCTGACCCGCCGCCCCCCGGTGCTGGGCGGCGACACCCTCGAATGGGCCCGCCAGCGGGGGTTGTGGTGACCGGCGGCTACGGGCGCCGGCAGACCACGACCGTCGACGTCGAGGTCGGGGCGTGGGGCTCGCCTCGCAACGAGCCGTAGATGCCGTCGACGATCAGCCCGGCCTGCCATGCCAGATCCTCCAGCTCGGCGGCGCGGTAGAGGCGGAACCAGGCCACCTGCGACGATGTCCGCCCGTCGGGATAGGTGTACACGTAGTCGATCCGCAGACGGCTGGTCGAGCGGTCCAGGGTGCGGTGCTCGTCGATGCGGAGACCGCCAGGTGTCTTCCAGGAGTGGTCCGGCCGGAACGCGGCGTGGATCAGATCGGCGTTCCACACGTCCACCACCATGTGCCCGCCCCGGGTCAGCTGACTGGTCCAGTCGCGGAGCTGTGCGGCGTTCTCCCGATCGTCGAAGTAGCCGAACGAGTGGTACAGCGACAGGCACAGTTCGTACGGGCCGGGGAGGGCTCGGCGCATGTCGCCTACGTGGAGCTCGACGCCGTACATCCGTTGGCATCGAGCCCTCGCCGCGGCGATGAACTCGGGGTTGAGGTCCACGCCGGTGACCAGATAGCCGAGCGAGCCGAAGACGGCGACATGGCGGCCGAAACCGCAGGGCACGTCGACGATCCGGTTGGGAGGCTGGCTGTTGGTCACCCGGGTGAGCCACTCGACCTCGGCCACGGTGCGCTCCTCGGACAGCTTGTCCCGCACCGACTCGTAGTAATCGAGCCCATAGAACCGGCGGTGCCACTCCTGGTCCCACTCGCTCATGGCTCGTCCGTCAGGGGTTCGCGCAGTCTTGCAGGGCGGTTTTGATGGGCTGCGGGAGCTCGGCAGCCGGGTCGTCTTGGAGGCGGTTCTCGTAGGCGACGAAGTCCTCGAGTGGCACGTTGGCGGCGATCTGGTCGATCGCGCAGCGGCAGAAATCCTCCGTGGAACCCCCCGCCGTACAGGAGCCGACGAAGTTGGAACGGATCTCCTCGTCGTACGCAGCGGCATTGATGTCCGCCGGCTGGTCCCCGCTGGTCGAGGTGGTCTCGCCGCCTTCGCGCGACGAGGGTGCGTTGCCGGAATCGTCATCGTCGCCGCTACAGGCGGCCGCGACAACGAGGAGAGCCGCCGCTGCGAGCAGCGTGAGCGTTCGGACCACAGAATCCCCCAGCGAACCTCGTGTCGGAAGCGCTCCAATGCTCCGACCCACCTGACCGTAGTTTCCCGCAGGGGCGCCCAGTGGCCGGGCTGGGCTCTTTCAGCGCCGGCGAGCCCGCCACACCTCCTCGCAGGGCCAACGACTGGCCCACTCGGCGGTGACGAACGGGTACGTACTGTTGGTGGGTGCGTCGGCCGGAGGATGCAGCTCGATCAGGTCCTCGACCTCGAACCCGTTGGTGCGGAGGAGGCGGATCCAATCGCCGTGGCTCAGGTGGAACTCCACGGTCGGATCGTCCGGCCACTCGAACCGGTGCATGCCCCGCTGGGCCCGGAGCAGCCGCTCGCCGGCCGGCGACCCGTCCTCGTCGGGGACGCACAGCATCAGCAGCGTGCTGTTGCCGAGGAACACCAGCTGACCACCGGAGCGCAGCAGCCGGGCCGCCTCGGGGATCCAGCGGTAGGGGTCGGCCCAGATCGCCGCGCCGTATTCGCTGATGACCAGGTCGACGCTCTGGTCTCGGAGCGGAACCTGTTCGCCGACGGCTCGAACCAGCGGGAAACGCGGGCCGAGCTCGGCTTGATAGCGCTGGGCGATGCGGAGCTGCCCGCCGGTGGGATCCACGCCGATCGGCCGCGCTCCCCGCTCGGCCAGCCAGGCCGACACATAGCCGGTGCCGCACCCGAGCTCCACCGCACGGCACCCGTCCAGCTCGGCTGGGTCGGGCAGCACCCCGGCGACGCTCTCGGGAATCCCGAACACCCCCCAGCTCGGCTCCTCCGCCGACCACGCCCGGCGCGCCAGCTCCATCTGGTCGTCGTGCCGAGCCTCCCAGGCGTCGACGTTCCCCCGTACGTAGTCCGGAAACGGTTCGGTCATCGGCCCAAGTATCACCAGCCCGGGGTCAGCCGGTCAGCGCAGTTGTCAGCCGGGCCAGGGTCGACGTGTAGGCGTGGTCCGGCGGGGTGGCGTAGCCGATGACCAGCGCCGGCCCCCGCTGGTAACCCGGCTCGGTGAAGTCGCCGAGACCTTGGAGGGCCAGACCGTGCTGGGCCGCGGCCCAGGCCACCACCTCGCTCTCGTCTCGATCGGGCAGGTGGGCCAAGGCGTGGAGTCCGGCGGCGATACCGCTGATCTCGACGCCCGGCGCTTCCTTGGCCAGCGCGGCCACGAGCCGGTCACGGCGGCGGCGGTAGGCGAGGCGGGCCCGACGCACCTGTCGATCGAACCCGCCGCTGGCGAGGAGCTCGGCGAACGTGAGCTGGTCCAGCGTGCCGGGGAACATGCCCCGGGCCCGCTTGATCTCGACCACCTCGTCGACCAGGGCGGACGGGAGCACCAGCCAGCCGAGCCGGAGGCCGGGGGCCAGGCTCT
This sequence comes from Acidimicrobiales bacterium, assembly GCA_036505485.1. Classification (GTDB taxonomy): domain Bacteria; phylum Actinomycetota; class Acidimicrobiia; order Acidimicrobiales; family VFJN01; genus DASXTK01. The sequence continues at coordinate 3,925 of DASXTK010000161.1, read as the reverse complement.
TGGCCGCGGTTCCCGCATAGATGACCTGGTCCGGGACCAAGGACTGCATGGCGCCGATGGCCTGACGGTCGTAGCGGAACTCGCCGTCGTAGTCGTCCTCCACCACGATCGACCCGGTGTCGGCCGCCCATTCGATCGCCTGCCGTCTCCGTTCGGGAGCGAGGGCGACACCGAGAGGGAACTGGTGGGCCGGGGTGAGGAGCGCGGCCCCGGCGTCGCCCAGGTCGCCGACGACCGCGCCGGCGCCGTCCACGGCCAGAGCGGTCGTGGTGAGACCGCTGGCGTGGATGATGTCCCGGTGCAGTTGATGCCCGAAGGCCTCCACCGCGACCGTCCTCGCACCTCGGCCTCGCAGCACCCCGCAGATCAGCTCCAGGCCCTGGGTGAAGCCGGCGCACACGACGATCCGGCCCGGGCTCACCGCGACCCGACGGGCCCGCACGAGGTACTCGGCGAGCGCCTCGCGCAGCACCCTGAGTCCACGAGGGTCGCCGTAGCCGAAGGAGTCGTCAGCGGCGACCGTCAATGCCCGCCGCGCCGCGGCCAGCCACGCCGTGCGGGGGAAGGCTCCGAGGTCCGGCACCCCGGGACGGAGGTCGAACCGCACCCGACCGGGCTCGTCGGGGTCGTCGGCCGGCGCGTCGGGACCGCCATCGGGCCGCTCGGCCACCCACGTCCCCGCGCCATGCCGGGCCACGAACCAGCCCTCGGCGACCAGCTGGGCGTAGGCATCGGCGACGCTGTTGCGTCCGATCCCGAGGTCCTTGGCGAAGGTGCGCGACGACGGCAGCCGGCTTCCGGGCGTGAGCCGACCCTGTCGCACCGCGGCCCGGAGCTCATCCTCGAGGCCTGACCGCACACGCCGGCCCACCAGGTCAACCTGGAGCTCGGCACCAAATGTGGCCCGCGATCCCACCATGGAAGTGGACCATACTCGCAGGCCATTTCGCTCTTACAGTGCCGTCATGAGCGACACGACCATGACCTCGATCCCAGCCCGCCTCGACTTCGAGGCGCTCGCGCCCCACGTGGACCGGGCCATCTCCCATCTCGACAAGGCGGTCACGAAGCAGCTGGATGCGGCCGGCATCGACCCTCGCCTTCGGGAGCTGGTGCGGATCCGGGCTTCGCAGCTCAACGGCTGCGCCTACTGCGTCGACATGCACACCAAGGACGCCCGGGCCATCGGCGAGACCCCGCAACGCATCTATGCCCTGCCGGCCTGGCGGGAGACGCCGTTCTTCACCAACAGCGAGCGTGCTGCTCTGGGCTTCACCGAGTGCGTCACCCGGCTGGCTGAGACCCACGTCCCGGCCTCGGCGTACGACGAGGTGGCCGCCGAGTTCAGTCCCGACGAGGTCGCTGCCCTGGTCGGCCTGATCATGGTCATCAACGCCTGGAACACCGTGGGGGTCAGCACCCGAACCTGGGAGCCCGGTTCCTACCAGCCGTAAGGAGTTTGCACGTCACGTGCACAGGCGCTCCGGGAAGGGCATAGTGGAGCTGCCTGGAGCTCCTGCGTGGGCCGGGCGAGAGGGGGGAGCATGAAGGTCGACTCGGACGCCGCCGGGATGGACGCGGCGCGGCTGCGGCGCATCGACGAGCACCTGCTCGGTCGGTTCGTCGAGCCGGGCAAGATCGCCGGCTGCCAGGTGCTGATCGCCCGGCGCGGGCAGGTCGCCCACTTCTCCTCGCTGGGCTCGATGGACCGGGAGCGGGCCAAGCCGGTGGAGGACGACACCATCTGGCGCCTCTACTCGATGACCAAACCGGTGACCGGGGTGGCCCTGCTGACGCTGTACGAGCGGGGTCTGTTCCACCTCGACGATCCGGTGCACCGGTTCATCCCGGCCTGGCGGGACCTCAAGGTGCGGGCGCGCAACGCCGACGGAACGCGACGCCTGGTCGAGCCGCAGCGGCCGATGCGGATGCGCGACCTGCTGATGCACATGTCCGGGCTCGGCTACGCCCTGGACAACAGCGACATCACTGTCGAGATTCTGCGCCGGCCACCCGCCGACCGCTTCGGGGCCGATGCCACCCTCGAGACGCTGACCGAGCGTCTGGCCGAGGCGCCGCTGCGCTTCCACCCGGGCACGCGCTGGCTCTACTCGTGGTCGACCGACATCTGCGGACGTCTGGTCGAGATCATCTCCGGCCAGCGCTTCGACGAGTACCTGCGTACCACCATCTTCGAACCGCTGGGGATGGTCGACACCGGCTTCACGGTGCCCGACTCCGAGATCGACCGGTTCGCCGCCTGCTACACGCGGGACGACGACAAGCGCCTGGTCCTGCTCGACGACCCGCAGCGGAGCCGCTATCGGCGGCCGGCCACGTTCCTGTCCGGTGGTGGGGGCCTGGTCGCGACCACGGCCGACTACCTGCGGTTCTGCCAGATGTTGCTCAACGACGGCGAGCTCGACGGGGTCCGGATCCTCGGCCGCAAGACGGTGGAGCTGATGCGGAGCAACCACCTGCCCAACGGAGGACAGTTGGCCGACGTTGCCCTGCACGGCGGCTACGGCGAGGTCGGCTTCGACGGCATGGGCTTCGGGCTGACCGTGGCGGTGAGCCTCGGACCCGTCGCCACCCACGTGGTCGGCTCGGCCGGCGAGTACATGTGGGGCGGCGCCGCATCCACCCTGTTCTGGATAGATCCCGCCGAGGATCTCCTGGCCATCTTCATGACCCAGCTGATCCCCTCTGGCACGTTCAACTTCCGGGCCCAACTGAAGACCCTCACCTACGCCGCCCTGACCGACTGACCGCCGGCGGGATCTCGCCCGAGCCCCGCTGCAGCAGACGGGTCTGCAACACGACCGTGCGCGCCGGCGCCTCGTCGCCCTCGATGCGGGCGAGCAGCATCTGGGCCGCGGTGGTCCCCAGGGCCGCGGGATCCTGTTGCACCACCGTCACCGGAGGGGCCAGGCGGTCGGCGAGCGGGAAGTCGTCGAAGCCGATGAGCGCCGTGGTCCCCGGCGCGTGATCGCGGGACAGCGCGGCGATGACCCCGATCGTGATCATGTTGTTCCCGCCGAAGATGGCCGTCGGCGGGCGGGGGGACTCCATCAGCTCACGGGCCGCGTCGGTCGCGAGCGTTGCGGTCCGGACCCCCCGGCGCACGTAGGAGGGGTCGACGTCGATCCCGGCGTCGGCCAAGGCGTCGATGTAGCCCGCATAGCGCTCCTCGGCGGTCCAGATGTCGTCCCGGTCGCCAAGGAACCCGACGCGCTCGTGGCCCTGTCCGAGCAGGTGGGCGATGGCGTCGCGGGTGGCCACGCGGTTGTCGACGACCACGGTGTCGACATCGAGCCCGTCGGCCGGCCGGTCGACACACACCACCCGGGTGCCCATGGCCATCTGGGTCTGGAGGAAGCGTTGGCTGCCGGCGACCGGTACCACCACCAGGCCGTCCACCCGCCGCGAGCAGAACGCCGACACCACCTCCTGCTCCCGGCGGCGGTCGTCGTTGGTGCTGCCGACGAGCACCAGGAAGCCCTGGCGCATGGCCACGTCCTCGACCGCTCGAGCCAGCGACGACCAGAAGGTGTTGGCGACGTCGTCGACGACGAGCCCGATCGTCCCGGTGGTCTGACCCTGCCGGCGCAGCTGCCGGGCCATGTCGTTGCGCTGATATCCCAGCTTGCGGATGGCCCGCTCCACTCGCGACACCTTGTCGGGGAGCACGCCCGGGTCACCGTTCACCACGCGCGACACCGTCATGTGGCTCACCCCAGCAGCGCGGGCGACGTCCTTCATCGTGGGACGGTTCGTCATCGTATTGTGAACGTTAACGGGCGAAAGAACCTTGACACATGTGGCTGATGCTTCGACAATCGGAGGCCGGGTGTGAACGTTCCCAGACAGACACACCCAATCCGATGCGACAGTGACTAGGGGGCTCACCGATGAGGTTCTTCGG
>DASXTK010000160.1:0-20054 GCA_036505485.1 Acidimicrobiales bacterium | reverse complement strand
GTGGGGGACGAGTTCGCACCGCGCCAGGAGGCCGACCTGTCCAGGGACTACTGGCCGGGCGATCCCCAGCTGTTCGGACGGGCACCTGGGCTGGAGCGGTTGCTGGCCTCGCTGCCTCTGGCGGACCGGGCCGACGCGCTGCGGTCGTTGCGGGGGCGGGTCCTGCGCACCGAGCTGTTCGCCCTGGACGACGACCCGCGCTCGGACCGGCCCTTCACCGTCACCGAAGCCCAGCACGAGGTCCGGGAAGAGAGCCCCATCGGCGGCGGCGCCGGGAACCAGCGGCGGCGGGTCTTCTTCCCCCACACCCTGGTGGACCGCACCACCCGCTGGGACCGAGGTGACGATCCCTTGTCCCGGTTCACGTTCTCGGCCGACCACGATCAGTTCGGCCATGCCCGTGCGCAGACCGAGGTGGCCTGCCCTCGCGGCTGGCGACGGCTGGCCGACCGGCCCGCTGAGCCGTACCTCGCGACCCGCATCCGTAGCGTGTTGGCGGCACCGGCCGATCCCCGCTCCACGATCCACGACCGGGTGGCCCGGACGACGACGTTCGACATCCGTGGAACCGGCGGGCTGCGGTTGCTGGACTTGGTGAGCCGGCGAGACGACCAGCTCTCCCTCGAACCGATCGCCCACACCGTGAACCACTACGACGGTGCGCCGTTCGTCGGATTGCCGGCGGGGCAGGTCGGTTCGGCCGGTGTCCTGACCCGGCGGGCCACCCTGATCCTCACCGAAGAGCGGCTGGCTCCAGTGCCGCCCTACCTCGACCCGGGGGGACCCAACTGGACCGACGAGTATCCGGCCGAGTTCCGCCAGCGGGTGCCGGAGCTGGCCGGGTACGTCTTCGAGCCCGGCGACGAGTCCCACCTCCGCGGCTACTACGCCCACACGGAACGCACCCGCTTCGACGCTCGGGGCCTGGCGGTCGCGTCGCGGGACCCGCTCGGCCGGGACACCACCGTCCGCTACGACCGCTTCTCGTTGCTGCCCGTCCAGGTTCGGGACCCGGTAGGGCTCGTGACCCAGGCCGAGTACGACCCTCGGGTCCTCCAGCCCCGGGTCGTCACCGATGCCAACGGCAACCGCCAGGCGTTCGGATACACGCCGTTGGGCCTGCTGGAGCGGGTGGCTCAGCAAGGCAAGAAGGGGCAGGCCGTCGGGGACACGCTCGAGCGTCCCGGCACGCTGCATCGCTACGACTTCGGCCGCTCGGACGGTCCGATCTCGGTCCGCACGACCCGGCGGGTGCATCACGTCAACGGTTCCGCCGGCGTCCCCGGCCGGGACGACACCATCGACACCGTCGAGTACTCCGACGGGTTCGGCCGGCTGGTGCAGACCCGCACCCGGGCCGAGCGCACCTGCTTCGGGGACGCCCGGTTCGGGCGGGATGTCGTTTCCCCGGCACCGGGGCCGCACGACGCCGAGGAGGTGGTCGGTCGGACCGAGGCCGCCGCCCAGCCCAACGTGGTGGTGAGCGGCGCGCAGGTCTATGACAACAAAGGCCGCACGGTCGAGAAGTACGAACCCTTCTTCGCCCGGGGCTGGGACTACGTCCCGCCGGTCGAGGCGGACCGGGGCAGCCGGGTGACGATCTCCTACGACTCGATCGGGCGGGTCGTGCGCACTGCGGGCGCCGACGGGTCCGAGCAGCGGGTCGTGATGGGCGTCCCGGCTGACCTGGCCAAGCCCGACCAGTTCGAACCGACACCGTGGGAGTCGTACGTCTACGACGCCAACGACAACGCCGGCCGCACCCACCCGGAGGCGGCCACCAGCTACCGGCATCACTGGGACACGCCCACGTCCGGCCTGGTCGACGCCCTCGGGCGCGCGGTCGCGGTGGTGGAACGTCACCGTCCGCCGCCCATCGCGGACGGCCCGGAGCCGGCGATCGAGGAGCTCGTCACCCGCTACGCCTACGACGGCCGCGATCGCCTGGTGGAGGTGACCGACCCGCTCGGCCGGGTGGCTTTCGCCTACGCCTACGACCTGGCCGACGGGGCCCTGCGGACGGAGAGCATCGACGCGGGGATGCACCTTTCCGTCTTCGACGCAGTCGGGAACGAGGTCGAGCGGCGCAGCAGCCGGGGCTGCCTGACCCTGGAGAGCCGCGACGTGCTGGACCGGCGGAGCCGCCTGTGGGCTCGGGACGACGCTGCGGGTCCGGTCACGTTGCGGGAACGGCTGGACTATGGCGACGCCGGTGATCCGGTGCAGCCTGCCGACGCTCGTGCGCTCGCTCGGGCGACGAACCGTCTGGGGGCGCTGAGCGAGCACTACGACGAGGCCGGACTGGTCCGCTGCGGGCGGTATGACTTCAAGGGCAACTGTGTCGAGAGCTCGCGGCAGGTCGTGTCCGACGATGTCCTTCTGGCTCGCACCGCCGGAGCTGGTCGGTGGCAGATGGACTGGGAACCGCCGGCCGGAGGCGATCTGACCAGCCACGTCCGGGCGCTGCTGGAGCCCGCAGCCCACCAGACCGACCTCGCCTACGACGCCTTGAACCGAGCCATCCTGACCACCTGTCCACAGGGCGTCGACGGTCAGCGCCGGGAGATCCGCGCCGGCTACGACCAGGCCGGCTCGCTGGAGCAGGTCAGCGTCGCGGGCGAGACCATCGTCGATCGGATCGCCTACGACGCCAAGGGACAACGCAGCCTGCTCGCTTTGGGGAACGGCCTGCTGGCCCGATATGCCTACGACCCGGGCACCTCGTCGCTGGTTCGGTTGCGGGCCGAGCGGTACACCAAGCCGAGCGCGGACGCTGGGCGCTACCGGCCGCAAGCGACGCCGTTCCTGGACCTCCAGTACCGCCACGACCTCGCCGGCAACCTGCTCGAGCTGGTCGAACACACCCCGGGGTCCGGGGTGCGGGCCAACCCCGAGGCGGCTGCGGTGCGTGAACCGGGCCTGCGGGCGCGGGTCGCGGCGGGCAACGCCTTGGTCCGGCGGTTCGCCTACGACTCGCTCTACCGGGTGACGTCGGCTTCGGGACGGGGCTGCACACAGAACGCTTCGCCCGAGCCGTGGGCCGACGCCCGCCGCTGCGGTCTGGCCACGCCCAACCCGGGCAATGCCGCGGATCTCACCGCGCCCTACCAGGAGACTTACAGCTACGACACCGCTGGGAACCTGATCCGGCTGCACAACACCACGGGCACGGCCCAGTTCAACCGACAGTTCAGCCACCGGACCGGCACGAACCGCCTGCAACAGCTGACGACGGGCAGCGCCGCCTTCGCCTACACCTACGACGCCGACGGCAACATCGTCCGTGAGACGAACTCGCGCCACTTCACCTGGGACCATGCCGACCGGCTGGCTGGATTCGCGGTCCAGTCCGGCGCTGCGGCGGCGTCGCTGCGGGCCATCTACCTGTACGACGCCGGCGGTCGACGGGTGAAGAAGCTGGTCGTGACGGCCGGCGGCAACGTGGAGAGCGTCAGCTACATCGGCGGCGTGTTCGAGCGCCACCGGTGGCGGCAGGGGTCGGGCGCTGGTGCTGGCGCGGGGTCGGGTTCGGGCGAGAACGACCGGGTCCACGTCCTCGACGGGGAGCAGCGGGTGGCCAGCCTGCGGATCGGACCGGCGGGGCCCGACGACCACAGCCCGGCGGTGCAGTACAACCTCGGCGATCACCTCGGCAGCTCCACCATCACGCTGGACGGTTCCGGCGAGCTTGTCGACCGGGAGGAGTACAGCCCGTACGGCGAGACCTGCTTCGGGGCGTTCGGGCGCAAGCGCTACCGGTTCTGCGGCAACGAGCGAGATGCCGAGAGCGGGCTCTACTACGTGGCGGCCCGGTACTACGCGCCGGGGCTCGGCCGGTGGGTGGCCGCCGACCCGGCGGGATTGTCCGGCGGCATGAACGCCTACACCTACACCGCATCGAACCCGGTCAACCTCACGGACTCGACCGGTCTCCAGCCGGACACCGACACCGTCGTGGTCACGACCGCCAGCGGCCAGTCCTTCGAGGGCAGCGTTGCGGACGGCTTCGAACGGGTCGACGCCGAGACCCAGCTCCTCGGCGTCGAGAGCTGGTGGACCAGCGGGTCCTTCGATTGGGAGACCGTCTACGCCGGCAGCGACGAGGTGATCGAGATCCAGGGACGGACCGACACCATCAACGGGAACGTCTTCTCGGCCGAGGACGGGCAGTACGCGGTGCTGCTCCAGGGGGAGGCCAACGCTCGGACCCTCTCCAAGGAGGCTTACGACAACGCCAAGTACTGGAGCTCTTATCTGGAGGGCCTCACGCCCGAGCAGTTGGACCAGGCGTTCGGCGGGGTCGAGGCTCTGGGGCGGTTCCTGGACAAGGCGATGATGGTGGTCTCGATCGTCACTCCCCAGGGCCGGGCCGCGATGTCCGTGGTAGGCATCATCGACGGCACAGAGTCGATGATCCGGGCGGAGTCGAACAGCGACCGGATGTGGGCGGCCGCGGAGATCGTCGCCTCGGCCGACGTGCCCGGCATCCGGGCCGCCGGCCGGTCCCTGGGCGGGTTCGGCGGAGGGGGCAGCCCGGTCCAGTCCTTCGCCGCCCGCCCGGGTGGTGGTGGAGGAGGAGGGGGTGGAGGGGGTGGAGGGGGTGGCGGTGGCGGTCGCGGCGGACGTGGCGGCGGCCACGACATCTGGACCCCGCGGGAGCCCGGCAACCCCTCCGGCGGCGGCCCCTACCGGCCGATCCCCCCGTGGGGGCCTCTCGACAAGCCCCCACCGCCCCGAGCCCCGGGCAAGTTGGCCAAGAAGTTCGCCAAGGCCCTGGACAAAGCCCTCGGCAAGAAGGTCGACAAACCCCCCGAACCCCGAACCCGCCGCTGGAAACCCTGAGCCAATCGTTCTGTGAACGGGCATCCGACCCCGGTAGCGTCGTCGGCGTGGAAGTTCCGCAGTCGCCGTTTGGCCGGACCGGACATGCCAGCAGCCGAGTGATCTTTGGGGCAGCCGCGCTGGGGGCGATGCGCCAGGACCGGGCCGACGAGATCCTCGGCCTGCTGCTCGACCACGGCGTGAATCACATCGACACCGCGGCCAGCTACGGCGACTCGGAGCTGCGAATCGGCCCGTGGATGGCCGAGCACCGTGCCCGGTTCTTCCTCGCCACCAAGACCGGCGAGCGCACAGGCGACCGGGCCCGGGCCGAGCTCGAGCGTTCCCTCACCCGGCTGCAGGTCGACGCGGTGGACATGATCCAGCTCCACAACCTGGTCGAACCCGGTGAGTGGGAGGTCGCCCACGGACCCGGCGGTGCGGTGGAGGCTTTGCTGCAAGCCCGTGACGAGGGCCTGGTGCGGTTCGTCGGCGTGACCGGTCACGGCACCCGCATCGCCCGGATGCACCTGCGCAGCCTCGAACGCCACCGGTTCGATGCCGTGCTGCTGCCCTACAGCTTCGTGGCCCTGCAGGACGACGCCTACCGGGCCGACGTCGAGGAGCTGCTGGCCGTGTGCGCCGACCAGCAGGTGGCGGTCCAGACCATCAAGTCGGTGGCCCGGCGTCGCTGGCCTCCCGACTACTCCGGCCGTCGCTTCAGCTGGTACGAGCCCCTGCTCGACCCGGCGGCGGTGGCCAGAGCGGTGCACTGGGTGCTGTCCAACCCCCAGGTGTTCCTCAACAGCTCCAGCGACGCTCGCCTCCTCGCCCCCACCATCGAAGCCGCAGAACAACCTACGCCCACCCCCACCGACGCCGAGATGCACAACGACCTGACCCAGCACGCGGTCGAGTCCCTCTTCGACGGCAACGACCTAGAACGCATCTAGCCGCCCGACGATACGTTGGGTTCCATGGACATCGTTGGAGTCGTTACCGGGTGGTCTGGGATCACGACCCAGGTTGGCGGGTTCGGGGAGACGGAGTTCTACGTCAGCGGGCGCATGATCGGTCATGTGCATGGGGACCATCAGGCCGACATCCCCTTCCCCCGAAAGATCCGCGACCAGCTCGTTGCCGAGGGCCGCACCGGTCCGCACCACGTCCACCCGGACTCCGGTTGGACGACCCGTTACATCCACACCGAGGCCGACGCCGATGAGGTCATCGAGCTGCTCCGGATCAACTACGACCGGGTGACCAGTCGACACAGCGTCCAGTGAGGCGCGCCGTCACCAAGCTCGCTGACGGCCGTGAGTTGATCTACTACAGCAGGGGGGACGAGGAGCCTGGGCCGTTCCCGGTCGACAGCAGGACACTGCCGCCGCGCCCTCCGGGATCGGAGATCCGCCACGACCCGGTACTGGACGAATGGGTGGCGATCGCCACCCACCGGCAGTCCCGTGCCGTGCTTCCCCCGTCGGACGAATGCCCGCTCTGTCCCTCGACCGCCGACCGGGCCACCGAGATCCCGGCCGAGGACTACGAGGTGGTGGTGTTCGAGAACCGCTCGCCGGCCTTCAGCCACCAACACGGGCGCTGCGAGGTGGTGTGCTTCACCTCGGAGCATCGCGCCTCGTTCGCCGACCTGACACCGGGCCGGGTCCGGCTGATCGTGGACACCTGGGCCGACCGGACCGACGAACTGTCCCGCCTCCCCGGCGTCGAGCAGGTCTTCTGCTTCGAGAATCGGGGCGAGGAGATCGGGGTGACCCTGCACCACCCGCACGGCCAGATCCACGCCTTCCCGTTCGTCGCTCCCCGCACCCGCCAGATGGTGCAAGCGGCGGAGAGGTATGAGGAGCGGACCGGCCGGAACGTGTTCGAAGACGTCCTGGCGGCCGAACGCAGCGCCGGAACCCGGGTGGTGGCGGCCAACGAGCAGTGGACCGCCTTCGTCCCGCCCTTCGCCCGCTGGCCCTTCGAGGTCCACGTCTACCCCCATCGGCGGACGACAAGCATCGTGGAGCTCTCCGAGACGGAACGGGACGCCTTCGGGCCGGTGTACCTAGACGTCCTCCGACGCCTCGACGGGGTCTACGAAATGAAGATGCCGTACGTCGCGGCCTGGCACCAGGCCCCGGTCGCCACTGGCCAGGACCAGCTCCACCTGCATCTCCAGCTGTTCAGCAACCGCCGTGCTGCGGAGAAGCTGAAGCATCCCGCCGGCACCGAAGCCGCCATGGGCGTGTTCCTCAACGACGTCGACCCGGACCACGCCGCCGCGCTCCTGCGGGGTGCCGCCAGCCTCTAGATCCAGGGGGTCGGCGGTGGGACGGTCGACAGGAGGCGGCGGGTGGTATCGAGACCCCAGGCGTCGAGATCGAGGATCCGGTCGCCGGACGCCCGCAGCCCGCCCCAGCGGTCGACCAGGTCGGCCCAACGGCGGCGCTGGGGCATGGCCGGCCGGGCCAGCAGGCAGTCGGGGTCGTTCACCCAGAAGCGGCCGTGCTGCCAGGCCCGGCCCTCGACCGACAGCGCCGCGGCCTCCAGCGACGGCCGGGACATGTCCCCGCCGGCCGGGTCGACCCGGACGTCGATGTCGGGCGAGACCCGCATGGCGTCCACCAGCCCGACGCTGGGCAGGATCGGCGCCCCCGATCCGAGGACGAACGTGTCGGGCCCGACGACGTCGCCGATGAGGTCCAGCCCCTGGCGAAAGGCGGCCAGCGCCGGCACGTCGGTGTGGCGCCGGCCGGGCATCGCCCCGGCGTAGAGGAAGTCGAGCTTCACGTAGTCGATCCCCCACGAGCGCAGCTGGGCGAAGGTCTCGATCAGGTGGTCGGCAACTCCGGGATGGGTGACGTCGAGGGCGTACAGCCGCTGGTCCCAGTTGTGGCCGGCGTCGGCCTCGGGCACCAGCCAGTCGGGATGATCGGCTACGAGCCGGCTGTCCGCCCCGACCAGGAACGGCGCCACCCAGATCCCCGCCCGTCGTCCGGTGTCCCGGATGCGACCGACCAGGTCTGGGAGCGAGTCGAACCCGGGGCCCGGAGTGCGCCAGTCGCCGATGCCGGCCTGCCAGCCGTCGTCGATCTGGATCACCTCGACCGGGAGGTCGTGCCGCTCGATGGCCTCGAGGTTCTCCACCACATCGGCCGGGCTGACCTTGGTGAAGTACGAGTACCAGGTGCACCAGACCGAGGGCGCGGGCCGGAGTCGGGCGACACCCATCTCCCGGGCGAACCCGTCGGCCCAGGCCGCCAGCGCCCCCTCCAGCGACGTGGCCGGAAGGATCAGGTCCTCCACGCCCTCGGGCTGGTCGGTGCTGACGACCAACCGATCGCCATGCAGCTCGGCCCGGATGGAGGGAACGTCGTCCTGCAGCTTCCGGGCCCCGAACACCCGCACCGGACCGTCGTCGCCCGGATCGACGGCCAGCAGACCCTCTCCCTGGAAGCCGTTCTCGGGACCGGGACGGTCCGGACGCCAGCACATCGTCTGCAGCACCGGCCCGGTGGGACGGTGGCTGGTGCCGGCCACGGGATAGGTGGTGGCCGGGCTCCAGCTCTGCCACCCGTGCTCGAACACCCGCCCCCGCCTGGGGTCGACCGCCACCTCCGCCACCACCGCCATCGGTTCTGTGACCTGCATGCCGCGCCTGGGCGCGGCATGCAGGTCACAGAACGGTCGGGGGTCCCTCATCCTTTCAGAGCCCCGCCGGTGAGGCCCTTGATGAAGTGCCGCTGGAGGGCGAGGTAGAAGATCAGCATCGGCAGGCTGGCCAGGAACATCATGGCGAACATGGCCCCGAAGTCCGATTGGTAGGGACCTATCGAGCGGTACACACCGGTGGTGATCGTGGTCCCCCGCCCCGGACCCAGGATGATCAGCGGGTTGAGGAAGTCGTTCCAGATCCAGACCTCGAGGAAGATCATCACGCTGGCTGTGGCCGGCCGCAGCAGCGGGAACACCACCTGCCAGAAGATCTTGAACCGGCTGGCTCCGTCGATGGCCGCCGCCTCCTCCAGCTCGACCGGGATGGTCCGGGCGAACCCGGCGAACACGAACACCCCGAACGGCACGTAGTAGCCCACGTTGAACAGCACGAGGCCCTGCACCGTGCCCATCAGGGCCAGGCTCCGCAGCACCCGGGTGATCGGCAGCAGGATGACCTGGGGCGGGATCATCAGCCCGCTCAGCAGCACCAGCGTCAGCGCCCGCACCCACCAGCCCTTCGAACGGGCCAGGTAGTGGCCCAACATGGCCGACAGCACGATGAGGACGACGACCGACAGCGAGGTGACGATGAGGCTGTTGGTCAGGCTGACCCAGTAGAGCCGGTCCGATCGGGTGAGCACCTTGGTGATGTGGCCGAGCGTGGGCGGGATCGGCAACGCCAGCGGATTCGAGCCGATCTCCGACCCCGGTTTGAACACGTTGACCAGGGCGACGTAGAGCGGCAGGAAGAAGACGGCACCGACCGTGAGCGCCAGGACCGGCCGAACCCAGCGCCTCGGCCCGGGCCGCCGGCTCACAGCGAGATCTCCCGCCGTTGCAGCAGCTTCAACGCCACCGCGGAGGCGCAGGCGATGATCACCAGCATGGTGACCGCCATGGCCGACGCATAGCCCTGCCGGTTCTCGGTGAACCCGGTGTCGAGGATGTTGAAGGCGATGGTGTTGGTCGTGCCCCGGCCCGGACCCCCACGGGTGATGACCTGGACGTGGTCGAACAGCTTGAACGCCGAGATCAGCAGGACCACGGTGTTGATGGTCAGGGCCGGCGCGAGCAGGCGCCAGGTCACGTCCCGGAACCGCTGGAACGCCGTGGCCCCATCGAGCTCGGCCGCCTCGAGCAGGTCCCGGGGTACCGACTGCAGACCGGCCAGCCACACCACCACGCAGAAGCCCAGCATCTGCCAGGCCACGATCGAGCTGAGCGTGTACAGGGCCAGGTCGGGGTCGGACAACCAGCCCGGCGGGTGGGAGACCCCGAGGCTGCGCAGCACGTGGTTGACCGGCCCGTCGTGGTCCAGCAGCCGGGTCCAGATCACGCTCACCACCACCGAGCTGAGCACCATCGGCACGAAGAAGACACTGCGCAACCCGTTGTAGAGCCACCCCCGACGATCGAGCAGCAGCGCCACAGCCAGCCCCAACACGTTGGGCACGATGACCACGATCAACGTGAGCGTCGTGGTCACCCGCAACGACTGCAGGAACTCCTGATCGCTGAACAGGTCCTGGTAGTTCCGAGCCCCGACGTTCTCGGTGGGCGGACTGAACGGGTTGTAGTCGGTGAGGCTGTAGCTGAAGCTCAGCACGATCGGCGCCAGCACGAAGCAGACGTAGACCAGGATCCCCGGAGCGGCGAAGAGCGCGAAGTCCGCCCGCCGCTGACGCCGGCGCCGGGCGGACCGCTTGGGAGTCAGGAGGCTGCCTCCCATTCGTCGTCGAGGAACCCGCAGACGTCGTCGACCGAGCGTTGACCGGTCACCAGGTCGACCGCGGATGCGTCCCAGCTCTCCACCACGCCGGGCAGCATGCCATCGTCGCCGGCCTCGAACCCGAACGCCGGGACCACCGCGTCGTCCTGCAGGGCCTGCTGGTACAGGTCGAAGCCGGCACGGTAGGTGTCACCGACGGCATTGGGTGGCTCCCAACCCTTGATGGCCGGGAACAGCCCATCGGCCTTGGCCGAGTTGTCGAGATAGGCCTGGTTGGTCTGGAACTCGAGGGCGAAGGTTCGGGCGGCATCGAGGTGCTTGGCCGACGAGCTGACCAGCAGGCCGCCGCCGGTGAAGGCCGGAACCACCACGGAGCCGTCGTCGGAGGGCCAGGGGAACTGGCCGATCTCGAAGTCCGGCGGTTCGTCGGCGTTGTCGACCCCGGAGGCGAACCAGTTGCCCATCGGGTACATGGCGCCGTCGCCGGCCAGGAACGCCTCCTGGACCGCGGCGTGGTCGCGGGACACGTCGGCCCGGTCGATGTAGCCCTTGGCCGCCAGGTCGGCCAGCTTGGCCGCACCGGCCTTGAAGCCGGCGTCGCAGAACGAGGCGTCTCCGGCGCGGCGGTCGTGCATCCACTCCGGGTTGTCGGCGTAGAGGTCCGTCCCGAGGATCCCGGCGAACAGCGGGCCGAGTGAGTCGTGCTGACCCCCGGCCACGAACGGCTTGATGCCGGCCGCCTTGAGCTTCTCGGCCGCCGCCAACAGCTCGGCGTACGTCGTGGGCGGAGCGGCGACCCCGGCCTGCTGGAAGTAGGCCTTGTTGTAGTAGACGAGCGGGATCGTCTGGGTGTTGGCCGGCAGTTGGTACACCTTGCCGTCGACCGCGCCGTTGTGCGGATAGACGAAGTCGGAGAGCTCCTCGTCGGTCCACGCGTAGAGGTTGCCGGCCTCGGCGAACCCGGCCGGCGAGATCCCGATCAGCACATCCGGGAACTGATCCGACGCCAGGAGCTGTCGGGCATAGTCGGTGCGGTCGTCGGTGGGCGAGACCAGCTTCTCGACCGTGATGTCAGGATGCTTGTCGGTGACCTGTGCGATCTGCTCGTCCCAGAACTCCGACGTCAGGTTCGGGGTCTCGAAGACCAGGAAGCTGATCTTCTGCTTGCCGTCGCCCGAGCTGTCGTCATCGTCGCCGACCCCACAGGCACTGATCCCAGCCACCAGAACGCCTGCGAGCGCGAGTGCCACGGTTTTCTTCATGCTTCCCCCCTTTGGCGGCCATTACATCCGATGTGTGGGGGTCGGTCAAGGGCTGTTCGGGCCGTCTCATCCCCAGTTGACCTGGATTCGTGGGATGTATGGCTTGACAGGACCCAGAGGTCGGCTGTCTTCTGGGGGCGGATGACCGAGGCACGCGTGAGGACGCTGGAGATCCACGATGTGCGCTTCCCGACGTCGCTGGAGCTGGACGGATCGGATGCCATGCACCCCGATCCCGACTACTCCGCGGCGTACGTGGTGGTGCGGACCGACGCGCCCGATGGCCACGCGGGCCATGGCTTCGCCTTCACCATCGGGCGGGGCAACGAGGTCCAGACCGCGGCCATCCAGGCCCTGGTCCCGCTGGTCGTGGGCCGGCCCCTGGACCGGACGCTGGACGACCTGGGCGGCCTGTGCCGGGACCTGGTCCATGACTCCCAGCTGCGCTGGCTCGGACCGGAGAAGGGGATCATCCACATGGCCGTGGCCGCGGTGGTCAACGCCCTGTGGGACCTGAAGGCCAAGCGGGCCGGCCAGCCGTTGTGGCGTCTGCTCGCCGAGATGAGCCCCGAGGAGCTGGTGGCGCTCGTCGACTTCCGCTACCTGACCGATGCGCTCACCCCCGACGAGGCGCTGGCCATCCTCCGGCGGGCCGAGGGAACGCGGGCCGAGCGGATCGAGCGTCTCCTGGCCGACGGCTACCCCGCCTACACCTCGACCCCGGGCTGGCTGGGCTACGACGACGACAAGCTCCGCCGGCTGTGCAAGCAGGCGACCGACGAGGGCTTCGGGCAGATCAAGCTCAAGATCGGGCACCGCCTCGACGACGACCGCCGCCGGTTGACCGCGGCCCGGGAGGTGTGCGGTCCCGGGATGCGCATCGCAGTCGACGCCAACCAGCGCTTCGACGTCGACGAGGCGATCTCGTGGATCCGGGCCCTGGAGTCGTTCGGCCTCTGGTGGGTGGAGGAACCGACCAGCCCCGACGACGTGCTCGGCTACGCCTACATCGCCCAGAACGTTGCTCCCATGCGCTTGGCCGCCGGCGAGCACGTCCACAACCGAGTGGTGTTCAAGCAGCTGTTGCAGAGCCAGGCCATCGCCTACGTCCAGATCGACGCCACCCGGGTGGCCGGCGTCAACGAGAACCTGGCCATCCTGTTGCTGGCGGCCAAGTTCGGCGTGCCCGTCTGTCCCCACGCCGGCGGGGTCGGGCTGTGCGAGCTGGTGCAACACCTCGCTATGTTCGACTTCGTGGCGGTCAGCGGGTCGCTGGACGACCGGGTGATCGAGTACGTCGACCACCTGCACGAGCACTTCGTCGACCCGGTCGTCGTGCGAGGTGGGCGCTACCTCGCGCCGAGCGCTCCGGGCTTCAGCGCCACGATGCGGCCGGAATCACTGGTCCGATTCGCCTACCCCGATGGTCCGGCGTGGGCCTGACCCTTCCCTCGCTCGGCTTCGGGACCGCCCCAATCGGCGGGCTGTACCAAGCCGTTGGCGACGACGATGCGCTGGCAGCGATCGATGCCGCGTGGGGGGCGGGGATCCGGTTCTACGACACGGCGCCGCACTACGGCCTCGGGCTGGCGGAACGGCGGCTGGGCCGGGCGCTGGCCGGCCGCCCCCGGGACGAGCTCGTGCTCTCCACCAAGGTCGGGCGCCTGCTCGTGCCCAACGCGTCCGGCCAGGCCCAGCGGGACACCGAGGGGTTCGACGTCGTGTCGGACACTCGACGGCAGTGGGACTTCACCCGGGACGGGGTGCGCCGCTCCCTGGCCGCCAGCCTCGACCGCCTGGGTCTGGATCGGGTCGACGTCGTGTTGCTGCACGACCCGGACGAACATTGGCGGACCGCGGTGTCCGAGGGCTACCCGGCGCTGGCCGAGCTGCGGGCCGAGGGAGTGGTTCGGGCCATCGGTGCGGGGATGAACCAGTGGCAGATGCTGGCCGACTTCGTCCGGGAGGTCGATCTGGACCTGGTGCTGGTGGCCGGGCGCTACACCTTGCTGGACCAGTCGGCGGCCGCTGAGCTGCTGCCGCTGTGTGCCAAGCGAGGAGTGACCGTCGTGGCCGGCGGTGTGTTCAACTCCGGCTTGCTGGCCGATGGCGATCCCGGCGCCGGCGCCAGGTTCGACTATCGGGAGGCGCCGGCCGATCTGCTGGATCGGGCCCGGGCCATCGCCGCGGTGTGCGCCCGCCACGGGGTTTCCCTGCCGCAGGCCGCCCTGGCGTTCCCGCCGCGTCATCCGGCCGTCGCTTCGGTTCTGGTCGGGATGCGCTCCGCGGCCGAAGTAGCCGAGAACATGGCTCTGGCCCGCCGACCCGTACCCTCAGACCTCTGGCCCGACCTGATCGCCGCCGGCCTACTCTCCCCCGCCGAACCCCGGGTTCTCTAGGTCGTAGACCCGTCGGGCGGTGTTGCCGAAGACGTCGGCCATCTCGTCCGTGCTGAGGCCTACCTCGACCAGCAACAGCTCGACGGCCTCGAAAACGCGGTGGTAGTCGGCCGCCAGCAGACACATCGGCCAGTCGGATCCGAACAGCAGCCGGGCCGAACCGAACTGCTCGACCGCGTGCGCGACGTACGGCCGCAGGTCGGCGACCGACCAGGACCGCCAGTCGGCCTCGGTCACGAGTCCCGAGAGCTTGGCCGTGACGTTCGGCGCTGCGGCGAGCGCGGCGACGCCGGACGTCCACGGCTCGCCCATCCCGCCCGCGATGTCCGGCTTGGCCAGATGGTCCACCACGAACAGCAGCTCCGGAACCCGATCGACCACCTCCACTGCAGCATCCAACTGCGGCGGCTTGACCAGGAGATCGAAGGCCATCCCGGCCGACGCCACCGCGGACAGCCCTCGGATCACCTCGGGACGCAACAGCCAGCCCGGGTCCGGCTCGTCCTGCACCTGGTGCCGGATCCCGACCAGCTTCTCGCCTCCTCGCCGGACCATCAGGGCCGCCAGCTGGTCCGCCACGTCGGGGGAGAGGAGATCGACCCAGCCCACCACCCCGGCGATCAGCGGCGTGGTGGAGGCGGTGGCCAGCAGCTCCCGGGTCTCGTCGATGTCCCCGATCGCCTGGACCACGACCGTGGCATCGACGCCGTGCGCCTCCGCCAAGGGGGCCAGATCCTCTGGGATGAACCTCCTGCGCAACGGATCGGCCCAGGGGCCGTCCATCCAGACGTAGTCCCGCCAGGAGGCGTCCCAAAGGTGGTGATGAGCGTCGATCCCGCTCACGTTCGGGGCCGGACCCTCAGGCCGGACATGCCTCCGTCCACCGCCAGCACGGTCCCGGTCGTAGCCGAGGACAAGGGGCTGGCCAGGTAGGCGATGGCGGCGGCGACCTCCTCGGCGCTCACCAGACGTCCCAGCGGCTGCCGCGCCTCCAGGGCCAGCCGCTCGCTCTCCGGATCCTCGGCCGCGGCCAGCAGCCGACCGATCCACGGGGTGTCGACGGTGCCCGGAGTGACGCAGTTGACCCGGATCCCCTCGGCCACGTGGTCGGCGGCCATGGCCAGGGTCAAGGCCAGGACCGCGCCTTTGCTGGCCGAGTAGAGCGCCCGCTGGGGGAGGCCGGCCGTCGCCACGATGGAGCAGGTGTTGACGATCGCGGCCCGAGAGCTCCGCCGCAGATGGGGCAGGGCGGCCTGGCTGACCCGGACGATGCCATAGACATTGACGTCGAAGACCCGACGCCACTCGTCGAGATCGTTGTCGGCCACCGTTCCCTGAGCGCCGATCCCGGCGTTGTTGACCACGATGTCGAGCCCGCCGAACCGGTCGACGGTGGCGGCGACCGCGGCTCGCACCGACTCGTCGTCGGTCACATCGGTGCGTACGCCCCAAAGCGGGGACGAGCCCTCGGGCTTCAGGTCGAGACAGACGACCTGGGCGCCCCGTTCGGCCAGAGTCTGGGCAGTGGACAGACCGATGCCCGACGCACCGCCGGTGACCAGAGCTCGGAGCCCCGCGAACTCCGATCCACCCGACGAGCCCATGCGTCGAGTGTAAGGCTGAGCCCGTTCCGTATGCTGCGGAACATCGGACGTCTCGGTTCTTCATGGTGTTGGGAGTGCAGTGGCTGTCACCGAAAGCGCGATCAACCGGATCAAGGAGATGATCGTCTCCGGTGAGCTGCGCCCCGGCGACCGATTGCCCAAGGAAGCCGATCTCGCTGACCGCCTGGGGCTCTCCCGGAACTCCCTGCGGGAGGCGGTGAGCGCCCTCTCGCTGGTCAACGTCCTCGACGTCCGCCAGGGCGACGGAACCTACGTCACCAGCCTCGAGCCCAAGCTGCTCCTGGAGACACTGTCGTTCATCGTCGACTTCCACCGCGACGACACGGTGCTGCACTTCTTCGAGGTTCGGCGGATCCTGGATCCCGCCGCGGCCTCGATGGCCGCGGTCCACATGACATCCGATGACACGGCCGAGTTGGCCACGATCCTCGCCGAGCTGAACGACCACGCCAGCGTGGAATCTTTGGTCGCCAATGACCTCCGGTTCCACCAGCGGATCGCCGAAGGCTCAGGCAACCCGGTGCTCGCCTCGCTGTTGGACACCCTGTCGGCGCCAACGACCCGGGCGAGGATCTGGCGGGGCCTGACCCAGCAAGGCGCGGTCGAGCGCACCCGCGACCAGCACACCGCCATCTACCAGGCGATCGCGGCCCGCCAGCCCGAAGTAGCCCGAGCCTGGGCCACCGTCCACATCGCCGACGTCGAGAACTGGCTCCGGACCGTGCCCTGACTTGGCGAGAAAATGGATTCGTGCACTCCCCGAATTCTTAGAATTGACGGCTGGAAATCACGCAAATGATCTAGTCAGCCACGGCCCGTAGCCGTTACGTTGAATCAGGGGGAGGACAGAGAAATAGGGGGGATGACATGCGCATGAAGCGCGCAATCTTCGCGGCCTCATTGGCGCTCATCGCGTCGGCCGTTTTGCCGGTTGCCGCCACCGCGGCACCGACGGGTCCCGCACAGCAGCCTCAGACCAGCCTTCCCAGCGGGGTACGCGGCGAGCTCCAGCAGGACCTCAACCTGACCGCGGCCCAGCTCGACGCCCGGCTCGCCAACGAGGCAACGGCCACCGCGACGTCCGCCGAACTGCAGACCAGCCTCGGCCCCAGCTTCGGCGGGGCCTGGCTCACCGGTGACACCGGCACCCTGACCGTCGCCATCACCAACCCGGCCCAAGCGGCCAAGGTCCGGGCGGCCGGAGCCCAGCCGGTGGTCGTAACCCACAGCCAGAGCGAGCTCGACGCGGTCCATGCCGCGCTCGACACCAGCGAGGCCTCGGCCCCGGCGTCGGTCTCGGGCTGGTACGTCGACGTCACCACCAACAGCGTGGTGGTGGAGACCGCGGCCTCAGGAGTCGACGCCGCCGAGCAGTTCGTGGCCAGCACTGGTCTCGCCAACGCCGTGCGGGTGGAGGTGACGGCCGAGCAGCCGCAGCTGTTCTACGACGTGCGCGGTGGCGACGCCTACTTCACCTCGCAGTTCCGCTGTTCCATCGGCTTCTCGGTACAGGGCGGCTACACGACCGCGGGTCACTGTGGCCGAGCCGGCGAGCGGACCAGCGGGTTCAACCGGGTGGCGCAGGGCACGTTCCGGGCCTCCGCGTTCCCGGGTGACGACCACGCCTGGGTGGCGGTGAACTCCAGTTGGGTGCCGCGCCCGATCGTCAACGGCTACGGCCGGGGGAATGTCACCGTGCGGGGCAGCACCGAGGCCGCCGTGGGCGCGAGCATCTGCCGTTCCGGTTCCACCACCGGGTGGCGCTGCGGCACGATCCAGGCCAAGAACCAGACCGTGCGCTACCCGCAGGGCACGGTGTTCGGGCTCACCCGCACCAACGCCTGCGCCGAGGGCGGCGACTCCGGGGGCTCGTTCATCTCCGGCAACCAAGCCCAGGGCATGACCTCGGGCGGCTCCGGCAACTGCACCACGGGAGGCACGACGTTCTTCCAACCGGTGCGGGAAACCTTGTCCCGCTACGGCCTGACCCTGGTCACCGGCTGATCGCTTCTGCCCGCGCTCGGTTTCGACGCCCCGTACCGAGCGCGGGCAGGACACCTTGTTGCCGTGGAGGCCGGCGGGTACTCGGGCGGGAAGGTGGACTCTGGCTACGTCGTCGAGGGTGCCGGCGTCGAGCAACACCAGATCGGTCCTGTCGCTCTCCTGGTCGTAGACGAAACCCATGAGGACGCCGTCGTTCTCCGCCGCGTCGGCGCTCGACGGGACGAACACGAACTCGCCGCCGCCGCGGGTCCGAACGACCTGGCGTCCGTGCGGCTCGACGAGGTCGTGCCTCACCAAGGCGTCCGTCGGGTCGATGGCACTGGCCGGGCCGCCGACTGCGGGGACGTATCCGGATCGGGCTCGACCACCGGGTTGGGCCCGATCCTGAGGTACCTGCCGTCGAGGTGCTCGGGAAGGTGTTCCGTCACGGGCAGTCAACGAGTGAGGGACTCGACGAACCGCTCAGCCAGGTGTCCTTCGACCTGGAAACGAACCACCAGCCCCCTGTTGAGAACCAGCTCCACGAAGCGCCAACGTCCACCCCCGACGAAAGGCAGCCTCGCGGTCGACACGTCGGAAAGCTCCACACCGCCAAGCGGCTGCGCCGCTCGGCCTCCACCCCTCCGCCACACGAGAAGGCGTTCTGTGCTGACGAGGATCGTCATGTGACGGTCGAGAGGAAACCCCAGGTCCACCGCCCGCTGGCGCGTGCGATTCAGGAGCCGGCGGTTGCGGACGAAGTCGACCGCCCGGATGATCAGGCCCACGGGAATGATGGTCAGGAAGCCGGTTGCCACCTTCGGCAGGCGAGCCTGAACCAATAGCACGGGACGCTCCGATCCACGCAGGCCGGATGTCAACGTCGCCGGAATCGAAGCCATGGTCCCCCGTCCCTCCCTGTGCGAAACCAACCCAGACCTAACACCTCCAGACGCTCGGATCATGCGCCTGATAGGACCGCGATCGGAGAGTTCGCCGTTCTACCCGGACCTCAGCCCTCTGAGCAGGTAGGGACGTCGCCGTTGTGGCCGGTGGGAAAGAGGTAGCCGGCGTAAGCCCAGGCGGTCCCCTGGGCGCTAGGCGCCGACTCGTAGAAGGCGGTGCTCAGTGTGTGCTGGTCCCATTTGACTTTGTACCAGAGCGATCCGACACCGGTGGTGGGATCCGGGTCGAACCCTGAGCTCGCCTTGCAGACGACCCAGGCAACGTGCAGCTCCTGGATGCCACCAAGCTGCTCGCCTTCTACGACGTTGCTGCTGCGCACCTTGAGCCCGATGACCGAGTTGGCCACCGCGAACGGCCATGGCCCGTCGCCGCTCGGGGGAACGTCGGCGAATTCCCGAGCCTTGTCGACGACGTCCTGAGCGTTCTCCTTGGCCGGATCCGGGAAGTACTGATTCCAGGGGCATTCGACCTTGGCGCTCGCGCCTTCCGCCGCGCAGGTATTCCCGTTGGTGACATTGGTGGTGGTCTCGTCGCCGCCGTTGGTGACGACAACCAGCCCGACGGTGGCAACCGCGGTGACAGCGGCCGCGGCAGCGAAGAACGGCTTCCATTTCATCGTTTGCCAGTGGCGCCTGGCGATGGCCGACCTGATCAAGCGGCTGCTACGAGACACACCCGCCTACCGCAACAAGTGGGAACACCAGCTCAAGGGTCCGTCCAGGATCGAACCACCTGTCAGCGCGGTGGCGCGGGTGATCACGGGGCAGCTCCGTACCGAGGACGACACGGCAACGGACGACGAGCTGTTCAAGCGTGCGAAGCCGCTCGTCGCCAAGGCCTTCCAGGGAGACCAGCTCAGCCGGAGGACGCTCGACCTCGTCATCCAGTCGTTCGCCATAGACGAGAGCCCGGCCGACCTCAACCGCCTGGAATGGTTGTGGATGCGACGATCCGTCCCCTCAGCGATTGGCGAGCTGGGAGCAGTGTGGACCGCCCTCGTGGAAACGTCGCCCGAGATCTTCTCCTCCCGCCAATTCCAGCGCACCGTCCTCCTCGTCGAGGAACATGCAGTCGGGCCCGACCGGAAGCCCGCCCACCACCGGACCCGCCAAGTGATCGAGGCGCTCGTCGACGGCCCCGACCGCCACCTCTACCTTCATGACGCCCCGGACGCGACCGTAACGATCGAGAAGGGTGGCGTGGCGCGTAGGACACTCCACCTTCCGGCCTCGCTGATCGGTCTCGAGATCGTCTACGAGAGACCGCTACGCGCTGGTGAAACCCGGACTCTCATCTACGAAACCCGATTCCGGTACCCAGAGCAACCACCGCCGAACTTCAGGCGAGCTGCTCTGCGCGAGGTGGATTCGATGTCCCTGGTCTTGAAATTCGATGCCGCAGCCGTTCCACGACATGTCTGGTGGTGCACGTGGGCGGCGCTCGAGCTCGAGCCGGAGGAGCGTGAGGAGGTCGCCTTGGGCTACGACCTGTCGGCCGAGCGTTTCGTGGCCTCGGCAGGAGGACATATCGTCGGCTTCGAGTGGCG
>DASXTK010000159.1:0-4747 GCA_036505485.1 Acidimicrobiales bacterium | reverse complement strand
CCCCGCTGATCCCGGCGACGCTCGCCTTGTCGGTGTACTGCAGCCACGCCAGCGACTTGAACCCGTACCGCAGCATCGGCTTGTTGGCCAGCAGCTCCGACTCGTCCCACGGGGCGGGCAGGTAGTGACTCGGCGCCCACGGGCAGTTCGCCAATCCCCGCCCGGTGGCCGTGTAGCCATGCTGGCTCAGCCACCAGCCGGGGCAGTAGGCGACGGGCCAGCGGCCCAACCGGTCGTGGATGGTGGTGGCGTACCGATCCACTTGGTCGATGGTCGGGTGGGAACCGTCCGAGAAGTTCTCCGCGTCCAGCATGACCAGGATCTTGTGGGGGTCGACGTCGGCGGCGATCTCGTCGAGGAGGAACTTCGCCCCGTCGGTGACCGGCTCCGAAGTGCCGACGACGCCGTAGGCGCCGGCGACGGGAACCCGGAACACCATCTCGGAGAGGTTGCGGTGGCCGAGGTCGTCGCGGGTGCCCCGGCCGATCGTCATCCGCGCCAACGCGAAGTCGTACGAGGTGCGGCCGACCGCATCCCAGTCAATCGGACCCTGGTAGTGGCTGACGTCGATGCCGAGGGTGATGGCCATCAGCGGCTGCCCTTCAACGCGTCAAGGATCTCCTGCGTGTCCGCCTTGCCGTTGTGGTTCGCGTCGATGATCTGGCCGATGACCTTGGCGGTGTTGGCCTGCTGCCGCTTGTAGCACGCACCCTTCGGGTCGATGCAGTCCCGGACCAGCGCGATGGACTGGCGGCTCTTCCCGCCCTCCTCCAGGAACGCGTTGGTGCGCTGGTTCTGTTGGAACAGCAAGATCCCGAGGATCCCCCCGCTGATCATCGCGGCCAGCGCCAGCGCGGTGACCACCAACGTCAGCCGTCGGAGCAGTTTCGTCTGCCGCTGCGCGACGTCGACCTTGCCGGCCAGCTGGGTGACCGCGTCGCGGAGCTGGATCGCTTCGGATCGCCGCTCATCGCGTTCCGCTGGCCGTGGTCCCGTCCCCGTGCTCATCGTTCTCCTCTTGGTCGAGCCGCTCCATGAGCCGCGCCGTCGTTTCCTCGAACCGGGACGCGACCGCGTCCAGCCGGCCGACGATCGCGCCGACCTCCAGGAGCTGATCGCCGACGCTGACCAGCTGTTCCTCCGTCTCACGCTGGGTCTGGAGCAGCAGCCGCCGGCGGGTCCAGGGCAGCACCATTGCCATCACGTCTTCCCGTTCAGGAACGGTACGAGCCGTTCCATGACCTGGGTGGCACGTTCGACCACGGGGATTGCCCGTTCCATCATCCCGGCTGACAGTGACGCGATCTGCGCGTCTTTCTGCGCGATGATCTGATCTTTGACCGCCAGCCGTGCTTCGAGACTCTCGACTTCCTTCCCGGGGCGGACCTTCCCGGTGATGAACGCGATCAGCCAGATCCCCGCGACGCCGAGGTTCACCAGCCATCCGACCGGGTCGGAGAGTGGCTGGTCCGCGGCGATCATCGGCGTCCCAACAAGCGGCGCACCCACTCGCTCACCAGGGCGACCCGATGGTCGAGCTCGAGGAGGAGGTAGCGGATCATCGGCGTCCCATCCGCTCATCCAGGCACTCCGCACACACCCAGCACAGCAGCCCCCAGATGAGCAGTAGCCCAAGGATCATTGGCCCTCCTACAGTTTGCTGACCCAGCGTGCGCTCATGAACGATTCGGTGACCCCGCCGAGCAGGTTCAACGCCCCACCGCTTGACTGGTTCACGAACATTTCGACGTAGTCGGTCGCATTCAACTGCACGTCGACGCTGCCGAACACGTAGCCGATGTTGCCGCTGGACGGCAGGCTGAACGTGAAGAACAGGTCGGTGCCAAGCGTCTGGTCTCCGGCGGCGTTCTTGCGGATGTTGATCCCGCGGGCGCCGGTGGCGTTGGCAGCGAACCGGGCGTGCGCCTTGATGGTGTACAGGCCGGTCTCCGCCGCGATGATCCTGGACTGGTTCGACGCGGTGGAGTGCATCGTGGTGGTGGAGTCGTAGAGCTCCCCGGTGAGGCTGGCCAGCGCCCAGACCCCACTGGTCGGGATGGACACGTCGGTGGCGCGGTAGGCGTAGCAGTGCGGCGGCCCGAGCAGAAAAGTGGCCGTATCCCGAATATCCCCATTCAGGATCGTGGCCGTTTCGAACTCAGCGGCGACGTACGTCCTCGGCGTCGGAACAGCCATTACGGCTCCCAGTTCTGCTCAGGCTGCTGGCGTGCCTCCAGTTGCGCTTCGATCGCGGCGCGGTTGGCCGGCCAGGTCACCGGCCGCCACCGCCCACCGTTGGCGAGGCTGTGGCATTCGACGCAGAAGAACCGCGGATCGTCCGGGTCCAGGAGCTGCGCGTTCAGACAGGTCCGACCCCGGATGGTGTCTTGGAGGTTGCAGTCGCCGAGCCAGCGGCCATGATTCAGCCGCGCGAGCACTGGCGGGCCGGTTGGCGTGCCGGCGGTGGGGTCGGGCACGGGCCGGCCGAGGTCGTCGAGGTGGCCTCTGGCGCGGAGCAGGTCGATGATCGTGGCGGCACCCCGGTCAGCGACCCCGGGTCGCGCATAGTCCTTCCCGGTCTTGAACGGCATCTATTGTCCCAATCTCGTCGTCACGCCAAGCTCCGAGTAGCCGGCGACGCCGAGCTGCCACACATCGCCGACGTCGCCGGGGGAGCAGTTGAAGCCGATCAGCCAGTGCCCGAGCGAGGCTGTCTCCGAGTAGCCCTCCACGAACAGGTCCACCGTCGCGGCTGGCGCCGCCGCTGGCAGGTTCGCAAGGCGCAGCTTGGTGGACAGGTCCGCGGCGATCACCGCCGCGGCCAGCGTCGGGGACTGCAGGGCGAGGCTGACCACGTCGACGGTGACCTGCGGGACACGGACCCGCGGCTGCCCGTAGGTGCCCGCCCGCCAGTCCGCCGCGGCCTGCGCCTGCGTGTCGGTCGCAGCGACGATCTCTGCTGTGTCCCGGTACAGGCCGTACTCGTCGATGCTGGCCTGATCGAGCGCCCGCGCGGTCGCGGCGCCCGCGCGGGTCACGCTGAAATCGTTGATGAGGGCGAAGTCGTCGCCTGGGAAGTCGAGCTCGTCGGCGAGGTGGCCCGCGGCGGCGTCCAAGGTGAACACGGGGGCCTGGTTGTAGCGGCGGGACCGGTTGTGGAAGGTGAGCAGCCCGGAACGGCCGAAGAACACGATCCCGCTTTCGGTGGCGGCGACTTGGCGTGCCACGTCGGCGGGCTGCTGCCCGCTGGTCGATTGCGCCCCGACGGTGGAGTCACCCACGTCCAGCGCACGGTCGGCCGAGGGGAGGCCTGCCCAGTCGGCGATCCGGCCGAGCCGCTGGTCGGTCCGCTCGCCGGCCAGCCCGTTGCTGCCGGCGTTGAAATGGTCGGCGATCCGGCCGGCGGCCAGCGCGCCCGAGTGCGCGGCGACGTGGGCGAGCGTGCCGTTGAAGATCCCGTAGCCGGACGGGTTGGATTTCCACCAGCCGATCCCGAGGGACCGGTAGGCTGGCAGCGCGGTCGACGTGAACGTCGTCGTCGACCGCTGGACCCCGTCGACGTACAGGCGCACCGTCACCGTCGTCCCCGAGATCGACTCGGTGACCACCAGATGGTGGGTGCGGCCGTCGCCGACGTTGTTGGACGCCCACGCGATCGCGTAGATCTCCTTGCCGGCGGCGCGGGCCCCGGCGGCCTCCGCCTCCCCGAACTCGTTGATGGACAGCATGGTCGCGTTGCCGCTGCCGTCGTAGCTCGCCGCGACCGTCCGGGACACGGTGGAGGTCGTCGCGGTCCGGATCCACGCCTCAAGGGTGATCCCGAAGAACCCGACCGGGGTGGCAAGCGGCGCCAGCAGGTACTTCCCGGCCGTCGGCGACGCGGGCGTGAGCACCGGCGCGGACAGGTCGTCGGTGCCCGGCCCGGTCCCCTGCGCGAACTCAAGCGTCCCACCCGACCCGGCCTGCACGAGCGCGGCGGGTCCCTGCGGCGACGCGGTGATGTTGGCCGCCGAGGTCGCGCCGGTGGGCTCCGACAGCGGGTAGTACGCCGAGGCGGTCCCGAACGCGGCGACCGTGTCGCGGAGGATCTCCTCCTCGAGCATGGAGCGGAGCGTACCGGGCCGGCCGAACCGTTTCATCCGGTCGGTCGCGGTGATTGTGGCGGGAACATACTGCGCGAGGGGGGCGTCCCAGGTGGTCGGGAACTCGTTGACGTGCCCGTCGAAACGGATCGACACCAGCGGCGGGGTCGGATCGAAGGTGGTCGCCACCGGGCCCTCTTCGACCTGGACGTCGTCGACCCGGCCGGTCTGCCCACTGGTCGGCGCCGAATCCGGCCACACTTGCAGGCTGTGGGTGGTCGCGGTCGCCACGAACGTGAGCGTGATCTGCTGGTACGCCCCGGTGATGGTGGAGGGGCTGCCGATCCCGATCCCACCGATGACCAGTTTCAGCGCAGGGTTGGTGGCCGGCACATTCACCCACGCCGACGCCGTGTAGGTCTTCCCGATCGTCAGATCGTTCAGGGTGGTGGCCACTTGCGGGAACGTCCCACCGGTCCCCCAGGTGATCAGCCCCGCCCCAGCACCCGAATGGGTCGTACTGGTCGTCCTCGTCAAGACCGGGGGGACCGACCCGCCCACGACCCACCCCGACGTGTCCACGTCGAAGGTCGGGTTGGTCACCCAGTTGCGCAGGATGAACACGCGGGTCCAGCGGCACCGCCGGCCGTTGCGGACATTGGGGT
>DASXTK010000158.1:0-25011 GCA_036505485.1 Acidimicrobiales bacterium | reverse complement strand
CCAGGGTGGAGAAGGCCCGGCCGTACGGAGAGTGAGTGTGCGCCGCGGCCTGGACGTCGGGTCGGGCCTGATGCACCTGGCTGTGGATCACGAAGGCGGCCCGGTTCACCGGCCAGTCGCCCTCGACCACGTTGCCCTCGTGGTCGCACAGGATGAGGTCGGAGGTCTTGATCAGCCCGAACGACATCCCGAACGGGTTCACCCAGAACAGCTGGGGGTTCTCGGGGTCACGGGCGGTCAGATGGCCGGCGACGCCCTCGTTGAAGCCGAATCGGTCGAACAGCCGGAACGCTGCCGCCATCCGCTGCTTGATGTGGGTGCGGTGCTCGTCGACCGAGTCGAACTCCGGCGGCTTGGTGGGTACGAGACTCGACATCGCGTCCTCTTTCAGTGGAGGTTCCGGGAGTTCCAGAACGAACGGATCTCGCCCTCGGGATCGTCGATGACCGCGGGCTTGCGGTGCAGGATGCAGGTGGCCCGGCGCTCGAGGTCGTAGCTGGGCCAGTCCAGGTCGTCGTGCTGCGGCCGCCCGGTCTGGGCCATGGCCAACCAGGCTCGGGCACACCGGTCGGCCAGCTGCAGCGTCCCCTCGTCGACCACGCCCAGCAGCACCTCCATGCCGGCCAGGTGCACGTTGCCGAACACGAACGGCACGTCGATGGCATGGCAGGCGCCGGGCAGTCCGCCGAAGGCCGACGACGGATGGTCGAAGCGGTACATCGACACGTCATCACAGTTCCCGACCTGGGCCTCGGCCAACTGGATCGCGGGCATGCGGAACATCCGGTCGGTGACCATGGCGCACCACAGGCGGTTGGAGCTGGCCTCGGGATGGACCGCCCGGTAGAGGGCGATCACGTCGTCGACGGCGTCGGGACCGGCCAGGCGCTCGACCCGGCGGCGCAGACGCTCCTCGCTGAGCGGACCTCGGCCCAGCTCCGAGAGCATGAACAGGTTCCACTCGTCCTTGGTGGTCCCGACGACGAGCGGGATGCCGGCGGCGCTGCCGGCCCGGATGGCGGGGATCGGGCGCTGGGGGATCAGGTCCCCGTCCACGACCGGCTGGAACGGCAGCTGCAGGTAGCCCGGTCCGGACCCGTCGGTTGGCGGCCGCGTCTGCAGCAGCGTGGCTTCGACCGCGGTCTGGGCGGCCAGCACCTCGTCGGCCGGGACGTCGAGCAGCTCGTCGGCGGTGGCCGGGGTCAGCTCGAGCTGGTGCAGGATCCGCTCGGCCACGTCGGCCGCGGCCGGTGGACGCAACAGGATCTCGGCGGTGCCGCTCTGGACGATGGCCCCATGGAACAGCCCGGCGGCCTCGGGGCAGGCCAGGAGGGTGGTCACGCTGCCGCCGCCGGCCGATTCCCCGAAGATGGTGACCCGCTGGGGATCGCCACCGAAGTCGGCGATGTTGTCCCGCACCCAGCGCAGCGCCGCCAGCTGGTCGCGGATGCCGTTGTTGGCTGACCCGGCGTAGTCGTCCAGCAATCCGTCGAGCTGGAGGAAGCCCAGGACCCCCAGCCGATAGTTGAAGGTCACGACCACGACATCGGCGGTGCAGACCAGGCTGGTGCCGTTGTAGGCCGGCATGTGGCCGCTGCCGCTGGTGAAGCCGCCCCCGTGGATCCACACCAGGACCGGGCGGCGAGCGGCGTCGGCGCCGGGGGTGAACACGTTGAGGACGAGGCAGTCCTCGGCCATGTCCTGCTCCCGGGAGGACCCCAGGATCATGTCCAGCGGCGAGGGGTTCTGAGGCGCGGCCGGTCCGAACTTGGTGGCATCACGGACCCCGGCCCACGGCGCCGGCGGTTCCGGCGGACAGAACCGATCGGCCCAGGCGTAGGGAATCCCCCGGAACTGCAGGACACCGCCCCTGTCGATCCCCTCGACCTTCCCCGCAACGGTGTCGACGATCACCCAGCTGACGGTAGACGAGTCCGTCCGATATGGCTCGTTCGCTGAACCGCCGCCACGGCACCGATGTGACAAACGATACGTAGACGTTTCACTGCGCTACGGATACGTTGCACAACCATGACTGTCGCACCGGAAACGCTTACAGCGCCGCGGCCTCCTGCGCTGTACGAAGACCCCGATGTCCACCGTCGCCGCTGGGCGCTGCTCGGGGTCATGTGCCTCTCGCTGGTGCTCGTGGTCATGGCGGTGTCTTCGCTGAACGTTGCCACCCCCTCCATGCAACAGGCCATGGGGGCAAGTGCCACCCAGCTTCACTGGATGATCGACGCTTACGCCATCGTGTTCGCCGGTCTGCTCCTGCCCGCCGGTGCTCTGGGCGACCGCTTCGGACGCAAGGGTGCGCTGCTCGTGGGGTTGCTCGTGTTCGCCACCGGATTGGGGGTCGCCGGCTTGGCCGACGCCCCGAGCCAGGTGATCATCGGCCGAGGGATCATGGGCGCCGGAGCGGCCTTCGTCATGCCCGCCACCCTCTCGCTCATCACCACGATCTTCCCGCCCGAGGAGCGCACCAAGGCCATCGCCACGTGGACCGGATTCGCCGGCGCCGGTGCCGCCGTCGGGCCGATCATGTCCGGGTTCCTGCTGGAGCACTTCTGGTGGGGCGCGACGGTGCTCATCAACCTGCCGGTCGTGGCGCTGACCGCCGGGGCCATCTACTTCTTGTCGCCCAAGTCGAAGGAATCGCACCTCACCCGCATGGATCCAGTGGGCGCCGTGCTGTCGATCACCGGCATGATCTCCCTGCTGTACGGGATCATCGAGGGCGGCTCGCGGGGCTGGACCGACCCGTTCGTCCTCGCCGGATTCGCCTCGGCCGTCGTCTTCCTCAGTGCGTTCATCGCCTGGGAGCGCCGGGTCGAGCACCCGATGCTGCCGGTCAGCCTGTTCGCCGACCGGCGTCTAAGCGTGGGGAGCGGGGTCATCACCCTGGGGTTCTTCTGCGCCTTCGGCCTGTTCTTCCTGAGCACCCTGTACATGCAGTACGTGCTGGGCTACTCGACCCTGACCACCGGCCTGGCCACCCTGCCGTGGGCCGTCGCCATCGTCATCGTGGCACCTCGGAGTGCGGCGCTGGGGGAGAAGCTGGGCTCCGGTCGAGTCATCGCCGGCGGGTTCGCCATCATCGCCGCGGCTTTCGGGCTGCTGACCACGCTGGACGTGGACAGCCCGTACATCCTCCTCGGTGCCGCCTTCGCCTTGATGGGTGCCGGCATGGGCTGCGTCTTCGCCCCGGCGACCGGCAACATCATGGCCGCGGTGCCGCTGGACAAGGCCGGCGTCGGGTCGGCGGTCAACGACACCACCCGGGAGTTGGGTGCGGCCCTCGGAGTCGCGGTGCTGGGCACGGTCATCGGCTCGATCTACCGCTCGGGCCTGGACCTGTCGTCCAGCAACCTGACATCGGCGCAGGCCGATGAGGCCAAGGAGTCGATCGGCGGTGCGGTCCACGTGGCCGGTTCACTGCCCGACGGCGGTGGGGCGCTCCTGACCCAGGCCCACGGCGCCTTCGTGGACGCCTTCCGGGTCACCAACGCCATCTCCATGGCCATTACCATCGCGGTCGGCGCCGTGGTCCTGGCCACCTTGCGTCGGGACCGGCCGTCTGCGGACACCGCCGATGCCGTAGATGTGGACGTCGACGAGATCGACCTCACGCTTCCGGTAGAGCTCGACCCCGCGGTGGCTGCGGCCGACGCAGTCGCTCGCTGAGCAGGAGTACGGCAAACTGACCACGATGGACACCCTCCAGCAGCGCTCGAAGACCCCGGCCGACCCGAGGATCGAGCGCTCGCGGGAGGTTGTCCTCGCGGCCACCCTCGAACTGCTCGCCGAGGTGGGCTACGGGGAGTTGACGATCGAGGCAGTGTCGGCTCGCTCGGGGGTGGCCAAGAGCACCATCTACCGGCACTGGTCGGGGAAGCTGCAGCTGGTCACCGAGGCGTTCACCGAGCTGCGTGGGTTCGGCGACGACGTTCCGCCCCCTGGTCCGGTGCGAGACCGGGTGGGAGCCTTGCTCCACGAGATGGCGAGCAAGGTCAAGGACCCGTCCTGGCGCCTCGCCTGCGTCCCAGCCCTCATCGACGCCTCGTCCCGATCGGCCGAGGTAGCGGCGGTCTGCGCCCAACTAGCCGAGCGAGGCGCGGCCCGCCTCATAGGCATCCTCGACGAAGCCAAGGCCGCAGGCGAACTCCCCAAGTCGACGGACACCAGCGTCCTAGCCGACGCCCTAACCGGCCCAATCCTCCTGCGAGCCCTATTCCACCGCCCCGAAATCCCCCCCGAAGCGGTAGACGCCCTAGTAACCCAACTCCTCCCCTAGTCGGTAGACGCCCTGTGCTCCGCGCGGGTGGCCTGACGGCCGATCATTGGACTAGGAATGAGCCAGGTCACGTCGGTAGATCTGGCGAGCATGACGGGTGATTCGAGGCACGCCCTACAAATGACTGCGGGACACACCGGCAGGCGGTGCTGGTTGAGGACCGTTGATCCGTGCATCACGTAGAGATGCTCTGACGGGGGCACTGTCGGCACATACGGACCTGGCGACCCTCCCGCAGTGCAGTCCAGCCGTCAACGCTAGCCCGGGGGGGAGTTTCTATGAGCCCACCGTCTTGCACAGAATTCTGCTACGAGCGAGAGGCACGCAGCGATCAATCCAACTGCGACCGCGCGCCATAGAGAGCTGGATGAGCTACGGGAGAGAATCGCTATTGTTGTCAAAATAGCTAAGGCGACGATCCAACTGCGCACGTACAGCGTCATGGCATGCTCTCCATATCATTCAAACTTATTTGCGATGGCAGTACCGAGGCATCCCGATGCTCCGCCGACGACAACCCCTACGTACCCGCCCCAGATTCCTGAAATTCCTCCGCCGACGGCCCCTTGCTTGCATTCTTTCCATCCCGGTCGGGGACCGTCCTGATTGGCGACCTGGTAAGATAACACATTCTGGCCAGCGGGAATAATACCGTAATGCTTCATGAGATACCTGTCCATATCGAACACCTGCTTCATCGCAAGGTGACCGCCATAGAAGCCTTTGTCGAAACCCTTCTGAAGGATTCGATTCCTCTTGGCGATCAACTTATTCAAGGCCTCTTGACGAGCTCTTTGTGATTGCTTCTTGCTCCTGATCAAAGTTTTTGACGCCTTGCACTTCCAGGACTTGGTGCAACGAGTGCCATTGAGGTCGAAGGCGTTGACAGGGTCGCCTGCGACGTAGTCGTAGTCGTTGGCGCTGCCGCCTTCGACGGGGTCGACTTCTAGGAAGCGGCCGAGTTGGGGGCTGTATTGGCGGGCGCCCATTTCGATGGTGGGTTGGAGGCCGGCTTCGTGTTCGACTGGGCGTTTGGATCCGCCGAGCCAGCCGTAGTCCATGTTGCCGGCGGAGTTGTCAGGGGTGGTGCCGGTGATCTGGTTGCCGTAGGGGTCGTAGCCGAGGGTGGCGCCTTGTTTGGCTCCGGCTTGGTTGGCTATGGCGACGATGTCGCCGTGGATGTTGGGATAGGACCAGACGTTGCCACCCGATCGGGTGGTGAGCATGGCACCGCCGGGGAGTCCGTAGGTGACTTCGAGGAGGGCGTTGGCGCCGTCCATGGTGAAGCTGGGCGCGTCGCCTGAGCCGGTGTAGCCGTAGCGGGCTGCGGTTGCGCCGTTGAGTTTGCGTTCGACGATCCGGTCCCGGCGGCGGAACTATACATCCTTTTACCGTTCCTGTCATCGGGATTTTTCCAGCACCACATTTCTTGCCTGCCGGGACGGCCTTGCGCGCCACTGTCTTCTTGGCGACCGCCTTGCTGAACTTCGGCCTCCGACACTTCCAGCACTTCGTGCATTTAGTGCCGTTGAGGTCGAAGGCGTTCGGGGGGTCGGCGTTTACGTAGTCGTAGTCGTCGTCGTTGGCGCTGCCGCCTTCAACTGATCACCGAGATGTTCACCGAGTTGCGAGGGTTGATGACGATATCCGGCCGCCGGCTCTCGTGCGAGACCGGGTGCTGGCATTCTCTTAATCGACGGCTTCTCCGGTCAAGGACACGCGTCCCCGCGTCCGGCACGAACCCGGTCAACCGAGCCAAACCTGACCGGAGCTTACTGAGACCGAAGTCGCATGCCGTAGAAAATGCCACCAACTCCAATAATAATAAACGAGGTCGAAACTACGCGATTTAGGTCGAGCCAGATTGTTGATGACCAGATCACGAAGGATAAGAGGAGAACTACGTACGATACTGCCGTGCGATTCATGTTAACCCCACAGACAAGCTGACTGGTGGACAGCAGCGACGACCGCGAACGGGGCAGACGCCAGCGAGACAACAATCTCCCCCTGTAGTACCGCCCTATTTGTACACGAGGCATCAAACAGGGGATCTCTACCCACCATTGCCGCGGAATTTACCCAGTAGAAGCTACGACCAGACAGGCGTCGGACGCCATACTCACGTATAAGTTTAAAGTCGAGAGCTTCAAGCCGCTTTAGCAACATCATACGTTGAAAGCTGGTCTTGGTGGTCTTAAGAACGGCAGTTCTATATTCAAGTAGCGCCGCTCGTTTCTTGTACTTCTTGGTCTGAGTAATCTTGTTCTTGCACTTCCAGCTCTTCGTGCATTTAGTGCCGTTGAGGTCGAAGGCGTTGATGGGGTCGGCGTTGACGTAGTCGTAGTCGTTGGCGCTGCCGCCTTCTATGGGGTCGACTTCTAGGAAGCGGCCGAGTTTGGGGCTGTATTGGCGGGCGCCCATTTCGATGGTGGGTTGTAGGCCGGCTTCGTGTTCGACGGGGCGTTTGGCGCCACCGAGCCAGCCGTAGTCGAGGTTGCCGGCGGAGTTGTCAGTGGTGGTGCCGGTGATCTGGTTGCCGTAGGGGTCGTAGCCCAACGTGGCGCCTTGTTTTGCGCCGGTTTGGTTTGTGGCGGCGACGACGTCGCCGTGGATGTTGGGATACGACCATACGTTGCCGGCTGCTCGGGTTGTGAGCATTGCGCCGCCGGGGAGGCTGTAGGTCACTTCGACCAGTGCGTTGGCGCCGTCCATGGTGAAGCTGGGGGCGTCGCCGGAGCCGGTGTAGCCATAGCGGGCTGTCGTGGTGCCGTTGAGTTTGCGTTCGACGATCCGGTCGGTGGCGTCACGCACGTAGTCGACCGTGGTGGTGCCCTTCTTGGTTTGGATGTGGCGGTCGGCCATGTCGTAGACGTGGGTTTCACCGAAGATGCTGGTGGTGTTGCCGTGGCTGTCGTAGGCGACCGTCCCGACGGACGGATCGGTGGAGGAGGTCAGTCGGTCGGCTTTGTCGTAGCAGTAGCCGGTGGTGGCGCCGCCCTCGATGATCTGTTGGGTGCGGTTTGTGTTGGCTCCGGCAGTTAGTAGGGAGCCGCACCCACCGGTGGCGTCGAACCGATAGCTGACGTGTTGGCCGGGGATCCAGGCGTCGGTTAAGCGGCCAGCGTTGTCGTAGATGTAGTCGTCACCGCCGTGGTGGTCGACGCCGTCGATTTTCTGGCCAACGATGTCGCCACCGAGCCGGCGGGAGACTTCATCGGAGGTGATGGATGTGCCACCGGGACCGGTCCAGGTGATCTGGTTGAGTCGACCCAAGGTGTCGTAGCCGTAGGTGCCGGTGGTGCCGTTGCCGGCCTTTCCCGCGCCGGTCGGATAGTTGACGGACTCGAGGCGTCCGCCGGGTTTGTAGACGAACCCTTCGGCCAGCACCGCTGAGTTCCGGGAGATCGAGGTGACCCGGTCGAGGTTGTCATAGGTCTTGGTGATGGCCCCGACCGGGCCGGTGTTGGACTGCTCGCGGCCGGCGAGGTCGTAGGTAAAGGTGGTCTTGTTGGCCCACTGGTCTTTGTAGGAGATGACGCGGCCCACCATGTCGACCTCGGTCTCGACACCGCCGCTGCCGCCGTCTTTGACCGCGGTGACCAGCGGGCTGGCGACGCGGGCGCCGGCGCCGTCGGGGTCGACCTTGTAGTTGTAGGTGACCGTCCGAGCTGAGGTCTGACCCCCGTATTTCGGGTACTTGACTGTGAGCGCCCGGCCGCGGGCGTCGTAGGTGGTGCAGGTCCAAGGGTCAGAGCCGATGTGGGTGGCGACGACCCGACCGGAACTGTCGTAGATGGACTCCCGCACGATCCCGGTCTGGGAACCGGTGCCGTCGGGGTCGGCTGCGGTGTCGAGTTTCACCATGCCACCCTGGTTCGCGGGGTCGCTCGCCGTCGTGCAGGGATTGTCGACCTGTTCGGTGTTGCCGTAGTAGGTGTTGGTGGTCTTCGTGTCGGGTCCGGCGGGCAGCGTGTGGGCTTTGCGGCGTAGGTAGCCGGAGCCGACGGTTTCGTACGTGGTGGTGTCGGTGAGGTTCAGACCGCCGGGGTCCACGATCGAGCGCACGGGGAGGCCGTGTTGGGGGCCGATCCCGGTCGTGGTGTCGGTGTACTCGGTCTTGGTGGTCTTCCCGTCGGCGTCGATGGTGGAGGTCGTGAGCCCAAGGTCCGGTTTGAGGGCGGTGGCCGGGACGGCTTCGAAGGTGCCGTCGGGTTTGGTCCAGTCGAGGTGTAGGAGTCCGTCGCCGGAGTAGTCGGCCCATTCGACCCGCACGGCTTTGGCGTCATTTGCGTTGGCGGCGTGATAGGTGCCACCGGCGGAGCAGGTAATGGCCTGATCCGAGGTGTAGGTGTCGATCCAGGTTTTGGGGGTGTTATCGACGGCGATGAAGCCCCAGTCTCGGGGTCCGACACATACCTGCAGCTTGTAGTCACCGGCGGCGGGGAACACGATCTTGCCGGTATACCGGGCCGAGATGGAGTCCCCGTTGACGTTGGAGGGGACGGACCCGGGCGGGAAACCATCGCGGATCCAGCCGGGCGCGAAGTCGTGTGCGATGGGAGAACCGAGACGGGCTGTGTTGTTCCACCATGTGCGTTGGAGGCCGTCGAGGCCTTCGTCGTAGTGGGTCTGGTTGTGTGGTACCTGCTCGGGGTGGGAGATGACCAACCCCAGGTCCGGGGTGGGACCCCACACGTCGGTGGGCCGTTTGAGGTTGTCGTACCACGTTGCCGTGTAGAGCCCGTCGGGGCTCTGGGTGATGGTGACCTGGTCGTCGTCGTTCCAGGTCTGGGTGGTCTTCTCGTTGGCCGCGTTGGTCTCGACGGTGGTGCGGGCCCGCGCGTCGTAGTCCACCGATCGCACCGCGCCGGTGGTGCCGGCCCTGATCACGGTGGCGTTCCCGGATTGGAGCTCGTGATAGGCGGTCTCAGTGAGCGTGTACGTGTAGGTGTGACTCGCTCGCTGGGTGTCGGTCTGCAACGCGGGCGGCAACGTCACGGTCTGCACCTTGCCGGAGGTGTCGTAGGCGATCTCCGTCTTGAGTTTGTCGGTGTCGGTGCGGACACCAGGGGTGGTGGCGGCGTCGTACATCAACGGGTCGTGGTAGCCGGTGAGCCGGCCGGTGGTGTCGTAGCTGAACCCCCAGTAGGCGTCGCCGGGGTTGCGTACATAGCCCAGCAAGCCGTTCTTGTAGTACAGCTCGGTGGCGGAGCCGTCCCAGTAGCTGATCTTGCAGAGCATCCCGGTCGGGGCACCCCAGTCAGTGCCGCCCTGTGAGGGGGGCGTTGTCGGGCAGTCGGTCGAGGGCGCGTAGGCGAGGGTGACGACGCGCCCGGAGACCGGTTCCGTGAGCTCGGTGAGCTGACCCGTGGTGTTGTAGGTCGGGGTCGCGACCGCAGGTTTGCGGTCGTCGAGCGGTGAGGTGACCTGGTCCAGTTGCCCGTCGATGCGGAACGTGTAGGAGAGTCCGTCTTCGGATTCGATGTTGGTGGTGCCGTCGGCGTTGACCACGACGGAGTCGGCGTATCCGGCGGGTGGCTGATAGGTGGCGGGCAGGCTGCCGGGCACTCGGGTGTAAGCGACCGTCGACCCGTCCGTCTCATACAGGGTGACGGCACCGTCGGTGACCGCCACCTTGGTGTACTCGACGTTCAGGTCGGAGGCCTGCAGCTTCCAACCAGAGGGCAACTCCGCGGTGTCCGGGGTCAACCACTCAGCAGGGACAACAAACTGTTGGTCGGGGTTGTCGGCGTTGCGGACCCACAGCTGCATCGCCGAGGGACCGGTGACCTCATTGAAATCGACCTGAATCGGGTGACGGCTGCCACCGCTGATCGAGCCGGTCTGATAGTTCGGTCCCGTCGGTCCCGTGAGCCATTGCTGCACGACGATGCTGTTGTCGACGAACACGCGGGCGCCGTCATCGGAGAGCTCTCCGAGCTGCCAGTTCCCTG
This sequence comes from Acidimicrobiales bacterium, assembly GCA_036505485.1. GTDB lineage: Bacteria > Actinomycetota > Acidimicrobiia > Acidimicrobiales > VFJN01 > DASXTK01. The sequence goes on along the minus strand of DASXTK010000158.1, from coordinate 14,760 downwards.
CCGGCAATGTCACGTACCCGGTCCAGCGCACCAAGAGGTTGTCGGCAGAAACACCCGGTGAGGGGGCCGCGTCGCCCCACACGAAGCCGACCTGGGGGTCGGTGCGGACCAGCTTCAAGGGGTCGGGGTTCGTGGTGGTGTCGAACTCCCGGTTCTTGTTGGCGTCTTCGTAGTAGTGGCCGACCAGACCGTGGGTGTCAGTCTGGGAGTTGTAGACGAAGTTCACGCCGACGCCGCCACCCACCGTCGGCATCTGCGGGCCGCTCACACCCAGCGCCGCGTTGCCGGTCACGAGGTTGGTGGTGACACCACCGAACTGATCGGTCGGGGACATCTTGCCGTTCCCGGCCCGGCGGTCGACGGTGATCTGGCGGACCTCCGAACCCGCGGTCGAGCCGGTGGTTCCGTTGACCGCGTACACCTTCCACGTGTAGGTGACCCCGTCGCGCAGCACCCCCTCCGGCACCGTCCAGGTGGTCGCGGTCGACGACGGCGACGTGGCGACCATGCCGGAGTGGCCGTCGGCGCCGGTGGCGATGTACGCCGTGTACTTGATGTCTCCACCCTGGTCGGGCACCGCGTTCCACGCCAACGTCGGGGTGGTCGAGGTGACGGTCAACGCCTTGAGGCCCGGTGCGATCAACGTCGGGGCCGCGGCTCGGTCGGTCACGTTCATCACCAGCTGGGTGTTGGCGGGGTCGAAGTACAGGTAGGAGTCGCGGTTCAGATAGTCGGGGTCGTCCTCGTCGCCGGAGAACCCGAACTTGCCGTCCCACACCCCTGTGTAGTCACCGCGTAGCTGCCACTGATCGATCTTGTACGTGACATCGAAGCAGGCGTCACCGAAGGACCCACAGCCATCGGGCTTCACCTCGGCGTCACCGATCCACCACATGTCGTCACCGGTCTCGCCGACCGCGCCGGCGAACGAATAGTCGGTGGCGTCCCAGATGTTCACCGTCTCCGGGCTGGCGCTGCTTCCCGGGGACTCCTGGAACCACACCCCCGCGTAGATGACGTCCTTGTTCTGGATCAGCGACCGGTAGTCGTACTGCTGGACACCACGCCAATACGTCTTCGAACCCAGATGATCATCGGTGCCGGTACGGGCGCCGTCACACATCTCGGTGCCGCTGCTCTTGTACGAACACGACTGAACCGGCGCCCCCACCACCGTCGACGGATCGATCACTACCGGCTTCGAGCCGTCCTTCTGGTCTGCCAACCAATCCTCGTCGACCGACACCACCACCCGCTGCGCCCCCGGCGCTGTGGCCAGGCCGTCGACCTGCGGCGACGTGGGCTGTTGGTCCACGGGTTCGACCCGCATCTGCGCGTCAGCCTTGGCGGTCACCCGGCCCTCGCCATCGGACACCTGCAGCGGAGCGAACCGCACATCCTCTGCGTGCGTGCCGGTCACCTCCGGCACCCCCGACGCCACCGCGGTCGGTCCCTCATCACGGGCCGGAGCCTGCGCATCCCCCGCAGCACCCGCCGACACCGATGGCGACACAGTCTCCGCCGACACCGCGGTGGAGTCGGTCAAGCCCAGGCCGTCCACTACGAACGGGAACTCGGCCCGGACACCATGAGCGACAATGATGTCTTCCTTCACCCGGCCACCAGTCACCGTGTACCGGATGTCCACCCCCGGCCACACATCGCTGTACGTGACCGTGTCCGCATCGTCGCCCCGACCAACGACCGGGTGCACCGTCGCCGTCCCCACCGCCAACTCCGGCGCGAAACGCACCACACCCGCGTCCGTGTCCAACTCCACGCCGCCAGCCCCACCGGCGCTGATCGGACCGAACCGCACCGCCCACGCGTTCGCCGCATTGCGCACCCACCCTGGACGCTCCCCGTCCGGGACCAGCGTGTTGTCGATCCGATCCCAGCCCTGCGAACCATCGGGCTGATAGTTGATCGGCTCACCGTGAACCTTCACGATCTCGGACCCATCCGCCGCCGCGTAAACCTCGGTCACCGCATCACGATGATCGACCAACTCCGGGCCCTGTTCCGGCAGCTCCTTCACCGAACGAGACGTCACCGGCAACGGCCCGGTCACCTCCGGCACATCGGTCGGAATCACCGGATCGACCTTCGGCAACGACAACTCCGGCGCCTTGCCACCGGCCGCAGCAGCACTCGGCTCAGCCGCCAGGATCTCCAAACCCAGCAGCCCCGGCACAACCCACGCCACACCCACAACCAACAACAGCCGCCAACGCCCCGAACTCCGCACCCGCAAGCTCCCCAGCTAGTCCGCCGATAAGTGGCCGGCACTGTAACCAGATCGTCACCTAAAGCGTCAAGTGGACGATCACCAACGCAAAGAGTGGCGGTGGCTGTCCAACGGCGAGAGCGCTCCAAACTCCTTGGATTCAGTGGGGTTTGGGCACTCCGATGTCAGGGCCGGCGGAGCCGGGCGTCAACCCCTTCAGAGCCCGCGGAGCGGGCGTCGTTGTCTTGAGCCTGCGGAGCTGGCGTTTTGAAGTATTCAGCCGGCGAAGCCGGCGTTGTCAATCAGTCCTGAGCCCGCGTAGCAGGCGCCGGCGTTAGGCCGTCAGAACCTCGACCTCGAGGGGTTCCTCGGTGATCTTGCCGTCTTCGGCTATGTAGGTGCGGAGGGCTTGGCCCTTGGGGGAGGAGCTGATGGCGCCTACGTATTCGGTGCCCTCGAAGTGGAGGGCTACCTCGTTGTCGGCGGCGTAGCCGGCCGGGAGGACACCGTCGAGGATGGCCTGGTTGAACAGGGGGCGGCGCTGGTCCTCGGCGTCGAAGTGGGGGCAGAAGCTGGCGTCGAGGAACCCGAGCCCATCGACCAGCACCTCCATGGCCGGTCCGAACGAGTCGGTGGTCCCGCCCTTGAACCAGCACAGGCCGCCGGCCGAGCCGCCGGTCATGACCGCGCCCTGCTCCCACGCCTCCCGCAGGGCCGAGTCGACCCCGTGCCGCCGCCACACGTCGAGCATGTTGGCGGTGTTGCCTCCACCCACCGTGATCACGTCGTGCTTCAGGATGAAGGCACGGATGTCCGGCTCGGAGATGTGGAACAGCCGCAGGTGCGACGGCAGGCACCGGTCCACGTGGTAGGAGGAATAGAAGGACACGATGTAGGTCGGGTCGTCCCCCGACGCGGTGCCGATGAACAGTACCCGCGGCCGCTCCTTGCCGGTGAGCTCCAGGGTGTAGCGGTGGAGCGGGTTGGCGGGCTTGTCCATGACGACCCGTCCGGCCCCGGTGGGCAGGATGTGACCGGTCATCGGGCTTCCTCCTTCGCCGTCGGGCGAGGTTGGCTAGGGCTAAGGCTTTGGCTACAGCTCTGGCTCTCGGATGCCTGGTAGGCGGCGTACATGTCGTCGAGGACGGTGTGCACCGCGGCGGCGATGGCCGGGTAGGCGTCCTCGGGCTGGTTGGCGAGGGAGACCCGCACGCTCCACGACGCGGCCTCGAAGCCCCGTCCCGGCAGCGTGACCACCCCACACTTCTCGGCCAGGGCGATCGGGAAAGACAAGGGGTGCTCGTAGGCCAGCAGCCAGTGGGCCAGCGCGTCGCCGTGGCGCAGCCGGGCCAGCTCGATGACGTCCAGCAGCGTGTAGTAGTGGGTGTCGACGCCGGCCGGAACCTGCACCCCGAGCGGCTCCAACAGCGAACGCAACCGACCCAGCACTACGTCCCGGGTCATCTGCAGATATGCCTGTCCGGAGGAACCGAGGGCGAACGCCGCGTGCAACGCCATCTGCACCTGCTGGGGCGTCGACAATCCAGCGATGTGGTACAGCGCGACGTCCCGGCTGTCGGCCACGACCCGGTCAGCGAAGCGGAACTGACCAGGTATGTCGGTGACGCTGCGGTACCGATCCGCCTGGTCCTGGTGGTCCGACGGAGGCTGCTCAGCCAGTAACCGGTCGAGCACGTGGTCCTCGTGCATGGCCAGGAAGGCCAGCCGGGAACCGGTTGCTCCGAAGTGCTTGGAGAACGAGTGCACCCCGATCGTGTTGTTGGGCAGCTCTGCCAACAAGGACCGGAACGAGGGAACGAAGGTGGCGTAGGCGGTGTCCGTGATGATGATCAGGTCGTCCCGATCCTCGTGCACGATGCGGGACAGAACCGCCAGTTCGTCCGCGTCCAGCGCCCGGGTCCCAGGGTTGCCGGGGTTGACCAGGAAGAACGCCTTGATCGACCGGTCCCGCAGCCGTTCCAGCTCGCTGGCGGGGTAGCGCCAGTCCAGCTCGGGCTCGGCCCGGAGGTACACCATCTCCCAGCCGAACTCCTCCAGCGACGGAACCTGCAGGTACGGCGTGAAGATGGGCGTCCCGATGGCCACCCGGTCGCCCTTGTTGAGCAGGCCGTTGTACCGCAAGCTCTGGCTGCAGTAGGTCATCGCCGCGGCCCCGCCCTCGGTAGCGAACAGCCGGAACTTCCCGGCCGGAGGATCCCCCGCGCAGTGGGTCTGCAGCAGGTAGCGGTGCAGCAGCTGCTCGATGTGGGACAGCATCCGGTGCGGTGAGGGATAGCGGTTCCCGAGGATCCCCATGACCAGCTCGCCGACCCAGACATCGGGGCGCAGTTCCAGGTCGTTGACCCCGATGTCGACGGTGGCCGACAACAGCGCGGCGCCCGGCTCGTCAGCGTGCGAAGCCAGGAACGACGCCAGCCGCTCGGCCGACCCGGTGGTGTCGGGATGCCAGCCGGCGTCGGGATGGGTGGCCGTGCGCTCCGATTCGCCCACCGCGAACCGCCCGAGCAGGTGGTAGGCGTAGCGGGAGGTGCTGGCCACCCAGTTGGGCTGGCCCTTGCCGGTGTCGAGCAGGCGTTGGCCCGACCGGGCGGCCATCACCTGCAGCTCGACCTGCAGCTCGAACGGGCTCAGCTCATCCAGCCGGGCCAGGCGCGCAGCGTCCATGTCAGACCAGCGGCGATAGCAGGAACGCCACCGGTATGGCGACGACGATGAAGATCATCACCGGCATCAGGAACGAGTGGTTGATCACGAACTTGCCGATCTTGGTGGTGCCGGTCTGGTCGAAGGCCACGGTGGCGACCTGGGAGCCATTGGCGGGCAACGAGTACATGCCCATGACCGCCGGCCACATGGCGGTCACCGTGGCCGCGCTCAGACCCAGGCTGAGGCCGACCGGCACGATGGCGTTGGTGGTCCCGGATTGGCTGGTGGTCAGAGCACCGACGATGAACAGCGCCACCGCGAACAGGATCTTGTGGTCCTGAACCACATCGGCCAGGGCGTTGTTGATCTCGTCCTGGTGGTTGGCGACGAAGGTTCCGGCCAGCCACGACAACCCGAACAGGGCGATGCCTCCGGTCATGCCGGCGGTGAAGGTGGGCTGCTTGGCCACGTCGCTGCCCTTCACCCCGGGCAGGAGCAGGATCAGCGCCCCGACCGCACCCATGACTATCTGGATGGTGACGGCCACGGAGACCCTGGAGGCGTCCTGGCCCGGCAAGGAAACCTCCGGGCGCAAGTTCTCGAACAGACCGAGCATGACGATGACGCCCACGCCAGCCAGGAAGATCAGCGCTGACCGCTTGGCGTTGGGCCCGAGGGTCTTGGAATCGATCTCGGCTTCGGGGGGCGGCTTGATCTGTCCGGCCGCCAGTCGGGCCTGGTAGACGGGGTCCTCCTCTAGCGGAACACCCCGGCGGGCTTGGAAGAACGCCGCCACCGCCAGGCCCACGATGCAGGCCGGCCACATCACGATCAGCACCTTGGTGAGGTCGAAGTTGGCGGTATCGGAGTCCTTGCTGGCCTCGTACAGCGTGACGAGCGCGGCGGTGGCTGCGGACACCGGGCTGCAGAGGATCCCGACCTGGGAGGCCACGGCCGAGATGGCCAGCGGCCGCTCCGGCCGGAGCTTCTGCCGGTAGGAGACGTCGTAGATCACCGGCAGCAGCGGGTAGTAGATGTTGCCGGTCCCGGCACCGACGGTGAAGAGGAAGGACATCGCCGGGGCCAGGTAGGTCACGGACTGGGGCCGCGCTCTGATGACCCGGGCGGCCACCGAGACCATCCAGTCCACACCGCCCGCGGCCTGCATGGCCGACGCCGCGGCGATGACCGCGATGACGATGAACACTGCGTCGGTCGGTGGACTCCCTGGGGCGAGGTGGAATCCGTAGACCAGGACGAAGACGCCGAGCAGCCCATAGATCCCCAGGCCGAGTCCGCCCTCCTTCACACCTAGGTAGATGCAGGCCAGGACGACTAGGCCATGGACCACCAGGAGGAGCGTGTCCATTTCACCTTCCACGCCCACCGGGTCCGGTCTCGGATGTCTAACACCGTCCTGCCGTCTTGGCACGGATAGTGGTGAGTCGTTACCCACAGTCACCGAATCGATAACAAGCCCGGCTCCGGCGGACGGTCAGCCGACGCCTCCGAGCACACGAAAACCCGCACGACTACAGTCTTTTTGGTGCCCATGAGCACGGCGGACCGGGAGATCGCCAAGCGTCTCGTCGCTGGCGACGAACAGGCGCTCGCAGAGGCCTATGACCTCTATGCCGGGTTGGTCTATGGATTGGCGCGCCGGGTCACGGGCAGCACCAGCTCCGCTGAGGACATCACCCAGGACGTCTTCGTCAAGCTCTGGACCGCTCCCGAGCGCTTCGATCCCGAACGCGGCTCGCTGCGGGCCTACCTGGGGATGATGGCCCACGCCCGCTCGGTCGACGTCGTGCGCAGCGACGGGCGCCGCCGGGCTCGGGAGGAAGCCGACGCCGCGGACCCCATCCGGCTCGAACCCGCACCGTGGGAGCGCCCGGATGCGGTGGAGGACGCGGATCTGGCCCAGCGGGTCCGTCGGGCGGTCGATCGTCTCCCGGCGCCCCAGCGTGAGGCATTGCGCCTGGCGTACTTCGGTGGCCACACCTACCGATCGGTGGCCGTGGTGCTGGACATCCCCGAAGGCACCGCCAAATCCCGTCTGCGCATGGCATTGACCCGGTTGAGCGACCTGCTCGCGGCCGAGGGGGCGGCGGAGTGGACCTGACCGCGTCCGCCCCGAACGGCAACGGCCTGACCGATCTCGTGGTCGACGCCTTGATCGCCAGCGAGACCGAACCGGCGCCGCCGGCATTGCGCCAACGGGTCCTGGCTGCAGCCCAGGCCCAGAGGGCACCGGGCCGGCCGACCGACACCGCTCCGATCTCGCCGGTCGAGGGCTATCTCCGCACCGGCGCCGAACTGGACGACCTGCTGGCGTCCCTCGACGCGGCCGATTGGGATGCCCTGGTCGAGCCTTACAACTGGACGGTGCAGGGTCTGGTCGGCCACCTGCTGGCGATCGAGCGGCTCCTGGGCACCAGGCTGGGCGTCGACGACTTCGAGGCCGCGGCGGATCTCGAGGCCGACCACATCGCCGTGAGCCTGGAAACGGTCAACGGCCAGGCCGGACGCGACCCCGCCACAACGCTGACCGACTGGCGCCTGGCCGCCCGCCGGGTGCGGGACGCGCTCGAGGCCGGCGTGGACCTCGAAGCCCGGGTGCCGTTCCACGGCGTGAACTACCGCTGGAGCTCGCTGCTGGCCGCTCGCACCCTGGAGGTCTGGACCCACGCCGACGACATCCGCCGGGCCACCGGTCGGGACCTGGTGGCACCGGACGGGGAGCGGCTGGCGTTGCTGACCGACCTCGCGGTGCGGACCTTGCCCTTGCGGCTGGCCCTGACCGGGGGAGCGGAGGCGCCGGTGGGGACGATCCGGGTGGTGCTCACCGGTCCCGGCGGGGGAGCATGGCAGGAGTCCCTCGGGTCCGGCGCCGGAGCCGACGAGTCGGGGCCGCAGGTCCGGATCGTGGCCGACGCGGTGGCGTTCTGCCGTCTGTCCGCCGGCCGTCTGGCCGCATCGGAGCTGGGGGCAACCATCGAGGGCGACCAGGACCTTGCCGCCGCAGTCCTGGTCGCCTCCGCCGCTTTCGCGGTCTAGGGGGCCCGATTACCCCTGAATTCGGGGTGTTTTGCCCCCTATGCCCTCCCTCGATATAAGGGATCGGCCCGATGTCCCCACCCCGGTCCCCGTGGTTCCGTAGCACGTATGAGGTACGCCCTGACTTCCGCTACAGCGGCGCTGCGCAGGGTGGCCGGCCGGGGCGGTCGACACGACCGATGCGTGGCCTCGGGATGGCAACTCCGGCGCAGCTGCACCAACGGCCACGGCCGAGCCGTGTGCCCCGCCTGCACCCAGCCGGTGCGCCTACGCCCGCAGCAACACCGAGCCTGGATCGTCGAGGATCACGCAGTGGTGTCGGCCGCGTGAGGAGCGGCGAGGGTGTTTTCGCGCTCTGCGTGATAGTTTCAGCCGTTACGCTTACGGTCAGGAGCGTTGTCGGCGGACAGCGCTGGAGCTGGTGGAGTTGATGCAATGAAGGGTTTGGTCGCGGGTGGTGTCGCGCTCGGTGTGGCCATGGCGGGGTCCCTTGCCCTGGCCGGGCCCGGGGCAGCACAGACGCCCTTGGAGATGAGCCTCAGCAAGACCGAGGTTCAGGTCGGCGACCCACTGACGATCAGCTCGGTCAGCCCCTGCATCGCCGACGACGGCGGGCCGGGCGAGGTCGATCTCGCCCTCATCCATACGGGGGAGTCGGTCTGGAAGGACAGCTTTCAGGCCTCGGAGTCAGGGGCGTGGGAAAGGACCCACGTGTTCGTGAACGGCGAGCCGCTCGGCAAGTACACGGTGCAGGCCACCTGCCGAGCCCAGGATCCGGAGGACCCCGAGAGCTCGCTTGATGAGGAGTACGCACCGGCGTCTTTCACCCTCATCGGGAGAATCGCAGGTCCCGAGGATCCGCTGTTGCCGACCCCTCCGACGATCCCGACCGCGCCGACGACGCCGGCCACCCCGGACTCGCCGGCTGCCCCCGAGGAGCCGGTGTCGATCGGCGCCGGCCACAACCCTCCGCCCGACCCGCCCGCTGCGACCCCGGTCCGGGTCCAACCAACCTTCACCGGCTGACGCGGCGCGGAAGCTGTCCGCGGGCCCGCCGGTACGGTGTGGCGCCATGGAGACCGAAGTGATCGTGCGGGGTGAGGGGGAGGCCCGCGTGCTGCCGGATCGGGCGGTGATCCACATCACCGTGGACGGGGACGCCAACACCCGCGAAGACGCGTACGCCGCGACCGCGCCCAACGCGAAGGCTGTCGACGACGTGCTCACCGGCCACGAGGCCGCGATCGACCGTTCGAGCACGGCGGCGCTGGTGGTCCATCCCAAGACCCGGTGGCGGCGGGGTGAGCAGGTCCGCACCGGTTGGCGGGCGTCGCGCACCTCGGTGGTCGAGGTGGTCGACTTCTCCCACCTGGGCGACATGATCGCCGAGCTGTCGGTGGCGGGCGGCAGCGTGGTCGGGCCCCAATGGCTGCTCGACGCCACCAACGAGGTCCACGGCGAGATCCGCCGGCTGGCCGCGGAGGATGCCCGCCGGCGGGCCGAGGTCTACGCCGCCACGCTCGGTTTGCGGTTGACCGGCATCGCCTGGGTGGCCGAGCCCGGGCTGCGCAGACCAGGCGACGGAGGCCCGGTGTTCGCCGGCGGACCCCCGGGTGCGCTGTTCCGCACCGCCGCCGGTGGGGCCGAGGACGAAGTGATCGACGTCAGCCCGGACGAGATGACCATCACCGCTGCGGTCGAGGTCGGCTTCACCTTCGCTACAACGTAAGGCCGGGGTCCCCGTGTCGGGCGCAGTGGTGCGGTAACAAACCGCATCGTGCGCCGTCGCCTGATCCTGCTGATCGTCGGTCTGTTCATCCTGGTCACGGCGGGGGCTTTGGCTGCCTGTCCGGCCAACGCCCAAACCCCGGGCCCAGCCCAGGCCCCGGCCGAGGTCCCGACCTCGGCGTCCGCTCCGGCACCGACCGTGGCCCAGACGGCCGTGCCGCCGGACACGGCGGTGCAGCCGGACACGGCGGTGCAGCCGCAGGTCGCGGTACAGGTCCCGGCGCCCGTGGAGGTCCCGACACCGCCTCAGTCTCAGACCGTCGTGCCGGTGGTGCCGGTCGTCGTTCCAGTCGTGCCGGTTGTGCCGTTCGCCGATGCCTACGGCGGAGACCTGAACCGGGAGATCGGCTGGCGGGACGAGGTGTGCCGCTCGTACCGGCCCGGACGGGTCCGGCTGATGAGGTTCTTCAAGTACGCCTGGCCGGCGATCGAGGAGACCTCCGGCTATGCCTGCCGGGAGATCAACCAGCCCGGGGTGGAGGACTGCGAAGGGGAGTGGGAGCCCGACTACTCGACCTGCTGGAGCACCCACGCCGCCGGCCGGGCCATCGACCTGATGGTGGGCGGCGGCCTCAACGACCCCACCCCCGAGGGGGTCGCCCTGGGCGACGAGATCGTCAGCTACCTCCTCGGCATCGAGAACGGCGTGCCCAACTACCGCGCGCGGATCATGGGCATCCAGCAGATCCTGTGGAACGGCCGCTGCTGGAGCGGCCAGCGCGACGACGACCGCCTCGTCACCTCGGCCGCGGCCATGCGGGGCTGCGGGATCGCCAACCACGACAACCACCCTCACCTCACGCTGTCCAACGCCGGAGCCGACGGCCTCACCAGCTGGTTCAGCTCCGCCGACGCGGCCCTGTTCCCCTAGTGAGCAGGGCAGTCCGGCTGCCCTAGCCTGTGCCGGGTGCCCACCCGCTTCATCCACATGGTCATCGATGCCGCCGACCCGGCGGGCCTGGCTCGCTTCTGGTCCGAGGCGTTGGAGTGGCCGATCACCTACGAGGACCCCGAAGAGGTAGTGGTGGAGCCGCCGCCGGAGGCTGTGGATCAGGTCGGGCAGCTCCCGCTGGTCTTCGTCCCGGTTCCCGAGGCCAAGAAGACCAAGAACCGCCTCCACCTGGACCTGGCATCCACCTCGGACGAGCACCAGGCCGCGCTGGTGGCCCGGCTGGAATCGCGGGGCGCCTCGTTCCTCGACATCGGCCAGGGCGATGTGTCCTGGGTGGTCATGGCCGACCCGGAGGGCAACGAGTTCTGTGTGGTCAGCCACAAAGGCCAGGTCGGCAAGGATCCCCAGTCCGCCTTCGCCGGGATCGGCCCGGTGGCGGCGGTGGTGTTCGACTGCACCGACCCGTTCGCGCTGGCGCCGTTCTGGGCCCAGGCCACCGGCTGGCCGGTGTTGGGCCAGGACGACGAGGGCGTCTGGCTCCGGAACACCGACGGCGGTGGGCCGTATCTGGATCTGCACCAGGTGACCGAGCCCAAGTCGGCCAAGAACCGGGTGCACATCGATGTCGCGCCCTTCCCCGACGAAGACCATGACACCGCGGTCGAGCAGTTGAAGGCTCTGGGCGCGACGCCCATCGACATCGGTCAGGGCGAGAGCCGCTGGGTGGTCCTCGCCGACCCCGAAGGCAACGAGTTCTGCGTCCTCACCCCCAGGTGACTCACGCTCTCGAACGCCGGCGTGCCGTCGCCTAGCGCGACCGCATAAGCGGTGGAATGCGCAGTATCTAGGTGGTTGGCAGGGGCGGTGGCCCGGCCATCGTCATCCACGCGGCGAGGACGGCCATGGACAGAGCGCAGGCCGCCACCGCCACGCACAATGGAGCGAGGGCACCGACGACGACCACCAACGGCGCCGCGGCCAGCTTGGGGACGACCCGTTCGTCGGTGGGGGAGAGGCCGGTGCTGAGCATCACCAGGGCCAGGCCCAGGAGGAATCCGGCGGTGGGGATGGCGACCGCCAGGGCGGCCACGCGGTCAGAACCGTGGCCCGAGGAGGCCCCTGTGGCCACCGCCAGCCCAGCGCCGATGGCTGCCAGCGACGCGAAGATGGCCACGTGGGCGTATCCCCAGCGGAACGCCAGCTCGGGAGTGGGGGAGAGGTGGCCCGGGTGGTCGAAGTAGATCCACCAACAGGCGAAGGCCAGCACCAGTCCCGAGACCCCGATGGCCAGCAGCTCAGCGGTGAGCCCGGTGGTGTCGAAGGCGGTCTGGACGCCAACGGTGGCCGACAGGATCGACTCACCCAACACGATGATGGTGAACAGGCCGTAGCGCTCCTCGATGTGTCCGGGGTGGAACAGCGCCCGCGGCGCGGCTCGTTCCGCCCACATGGGCACGGCCATCTCCCCGGCGATCAGGAGGGGGACGGCGATCTGGGCGATGGGCTCGGGCAGGACCAGACGGATGCACCACAGCACCTGCATGATGGTCACGCCGGTGGCGTAGCGCAGGGCCCTGGTCCGGGTGGCCGGCTGGTCTCGAGCCACCCGCAGCCAGCCGCCGACCAGACCGAGCCGCATCACCACGTAGCCGATGGTGACGACCGTGAAGTCGTCGTCCTCCACCACCCGGTTCACACCCGCGGCGATGACCAGCACCCCGGCCATCTGCACCAGGGTCAACAGCCGGTAGGGCACGTCGTCGGCGTCGTGGGCCGAGGCGAACCAGGTGAAGCCCATCCAGGCCCACCACACAGCGAAGAACACCGCGACGTAGCCGGAGATGGCGACCCCGATGTTGTCCAGGGCCAGCTCGTGGTGCAGTGCGGCTGCAGCTCGTCCGACCGCGACCACCGCGGTGAGGTCGAAGAGCAGCTCCAGGGGCGTCGACGCCCGGTGCTCCTCGTCCGGATCCCGGATGACCGCCCGCCCCGAGAGCCGGCTGGTGCGAATCGACGACAGCGCCATATGCCGCCGAATGCTACGGACGACCTACGACAGAAACGGGTTAGGCCAGGGCGAAGCCGTTGTAGCCGTTGTCGGCCACCGCGGCGCATTGCTCCACGTAGGGCGGGAAGCCGACCAGCGGCATGAACACCCGGGTCTTGCCTGGGATGTTGGACCCCAGGTACCAGGAGTTGCAGCGGGGGTAGAGCGTGAGGTCAGCGATGCTGTTGACGTACTCGACCCATTGCTCGGTGGCTTCCGGGGTGGCCTCGATCGTGGCGGTGCCAGTGGTGCGGAGGTGGTCGAGGCAGTCGGTGATCCAGCCGACGTGGTGCTCGATCGACACCACCATGTTGGTGAGCACGGACGGACTCCCCGGCCCGGTGATCACGAACATGTTGGGGAACCCGGGCACGCCCAGTCCCAGATAGGTACGGGGACCCGCCGACCATGCGTCCCGGAGGCCCACGCCGTCCCGGCCCCGGATGTCGATGCGGGACAGGCTCCCGGTCATGGCGTCGAACCCGGTGGCGAACACCAGCGAGTCGAACTCGTGGTGGTCGCCGTTGGTGCGCAGACCGGTGGAGGTGATCCGCTCGATCGGGGCACCGCTGATGTCGACCAGCCGGACGTTGGGGCGGTTGAAGGTCTCGAAGTAGCCACTGTCCAGGCACAGTCGCTTGCACCCGATCACCTGAGCCGGGGCCAGCCGGTCGGCCACCTCGGGATCCTCGACGATCTCGCGGATCTTGGTGCGGACGAAGTCGGCCGCGGTGTCGTTGGACTCCGGGTTCAGCATGAGGTCGTTGAAGGCACCGAGGAACCCGAACCCGCCGCGCTCCCACCGGGCCTCGTACTCCTTGACCCGCTCCTCCTCGTCGGCCTCCAGGGCGGACTTCTCCGGTAGGGGCGTGCGTGATCCGAAGGCGGTGACCATGAGGCTGTTGCGGGCCCGGAACCCGGCGTAGTCGGCCTTGACCGCCTCCTGTTCCTCGGGGTCCAGGGCCCCGTTGCGGGCCGGGACCGAGAAGGCCGCCGTGCGCTGGAACACGGTGAGCTGCTCGGCCTCCTCGGCGATGATGGGGATCGACTGGATGGCCGACGAGCCGGTGCCGATGACGCCCACCCGCTTGCCGCTGAAGTCGACGCCCTCGTGGGGCCACTGGCCGGTGTGGAAGACCTCGCCCTGGAAGTCGGCGATCCCCGGGATGTCGGGCATGTTGGCCGACGAGAGGCACCCGGTGGCCATGATCAGGAAGCGGGCCGAGACCTCGGCGCCGCCGTCGGTGGTCACGGTCCAGCGGTCGACGGCTTCGTCGTAGCGGGCCGTCTCGACCCGGGTGTTGAACCGGATCATCGGGCGCAGCTCGAAGCGGTCGGCGACGTGCTCGAGGTAGCGCAGGATCTCGGGCTGGCCGGCGTAGCGCTCGGACCACTCCCATTCCTGCTGCAGGTCCTCGGAGAACTGGTACGAGTACTCCATGCTCTCGACGTCACAGCGAGCGCCGGGATAGCGGTTCCAGTACCACGTGCCCCCGACGCCTCCGCCGGCCTCGAAACCCTGCGCCGACCATCCGGCGTCGCGCAGCCGGTACAACATGTACAGCCCAGCAAACCCTGCGCCGATCACGACGGCATCCACCTGCTGCCGATCCATGAAGGGACCGTAGCGCCAAACTTGACCGCTCGGTCAAGCTTTCTCGATTTCGGAGCAATGAGGCTCCCAGGCCAGCCCCGGAGGGGCTGGCCGATTCCATGATGGCTGGCGGTCCCTTGCGAGGTGCGCCGTCAAGGGCACACCGGCACGCCGCTACTCGGCGTGCCATAACTCGGCCTCCGGCCGTCCCTTGACTGCACACCGCGGTTGCTTGCCGAAATTGAGACAGTTCCGCCGCATATAGCGGCTTTTCTGTCTCAGTTTCGGTAACCACCACCGAGGGCGGTCAAGGGTCAGGTCGGCGGTCACGAAGCGGAGCGACGGGGCTGTCGGGCTGTGCCCTTGAGGGCCCGGGCATCGCCGGGAACACCCTGGAGAGAGCCAGCCCCTCAAGGGCTGGCTTGGGAGCCTCGGTTCCTCGTTGCAGCCTCCATCACGGCTTCGGGTTGGCCGCCGTAGTCTCCGGC
>DASXTK010000157.1:0-3645 GCA_036505485.1 Acidimicrobiales bacterium | reverse complement strand
GGGAAGGTGATGGTCCGACCGGAGGCGTTCCACTGGGTGACCACGGAGCCATCCGCGGCCGCGCCCGCAGCCACGGCCGGCCCGACCGCGGTCGCGGCCAGCGCAGCAACCGCCAAAGGAGCTTCGATCCGCACCGACACGCTCTGGCCGGTGGCATCGGCCATCTGCGACGCCACGGTGCGCTTCCAGATCAGCTCGTAGAGCCGGAGGTCGGCCCCGCTCAGCTCGCGTTTCAGCTGGTCCGGGGTGCGCCAGCGGTCACCGGCGGGGCGGATGGCCTCGTGGGCCTCCTGGGCGTTCTTGACCTTCTTGCGGTACACCCGAGGCTGGCCGGGCAGGAACGACGGGCCGTAGAGCTCGCTGATCTGGGCCCGCGCCGCGGCGATGGCCTCGTCCGACAACGTGGTGGAGTCGGTCCGCATGTAGGTGATGTAGCCCCGCTCGTACAGACCCTGGGCGGTGCGCATCACCTCCCGTGAGGTCATCCGCAGCTTGCGGCCACCCTCCTGCTGCATGGTGGAGGTGATGAACGGCGGCTTGGGCGACGAGCGATAGGGCTTCTCCTCGACGCCGGCGACCGCGAACGGCGCAGTTGCCGGCGAGCCACCCAGCCCGGCGACCAGCGCCCCGGCCGAGGCCTCGTCGAGAGCCACCGTGTCCTGGCGGGACAGATGACCCCGGGCGTCGAAGTCCTTGCCGGTGGCGACTCGGGACTCTCCCAACCTGACCAGACCGGCCACGAACGACGGATCGCCATTGTTTCCAGGAGGGGGGAAGGTGGCCTGCACGCCCCAATAGCCCGCGGCCAGGAACGCCATCCGCTCGCGCTCGCGCTCGACCACCAGCCGCACCGCCGGGCTCTGGACCCGTCCGGCCGAAAGTCCGGTGGAGATCTTCCGCCACAGCACCTCGGACACCGGATAGCCGAACAGGCGATCGACGATGCGCCGGGCCTCCTGGGCCTCGACGAGACCCTGGTCGATGTCCCGCGACTGCTCGACCGCCTGCTCGATGGCCTGACGGGTGATCTCGTGGAACACCATCCGCCGCATCGGCACCTTGGGTTTGAGCACCTCGGTGAGGTGCCAGGCGATGGCCTCGCCCTCGCGATCCTCATCGGTTGCGAGATACAGCTGGTCGGCCTGGGCTAGGGCATCTCTCAGCCGCTTGACCACGTCCTTCTTGTTGGGAGGAACGACGTAGCTGGGCTTGAAATCGGCGTCGATGTCGACGGCGAGACCCTTGGGGTCCAGGTCTCGGATCGCGCCGATCGACGCTTCGACCACGAAGTCGTCGCCGAGGAAGCGCCCGATGCTTCGGGCCTTCGTCGGCGACTCAACGATCACGAGCGACGTTGGCATCGGCGGACAGTTGACGGGTAGAGGTGCACAACTGTCAAACACTGTTGCCCGATTTCTGAAGAACCCGGGCCCGAGCGGCCCGGCGCCGAAGGCGCAGAGAGCGGGAAATACAGTGTCGTTCCTCCTAACGGCTGACGTTAGCTGTCGGCAAGGGTCCCACGAGTTCTTCGATAGTCCTCCTATTGGGGGTTGGGTGGGGGGTTCCCCGATGTCGCCAGGGGAACTGTCCCCGTACCGTGGGGGCGTGGCCCACAGTGGGGCCGGCAAGGTCGTTGGAGGACCGACGTGGGCAAGTCTCTGCTCGACGTACTACGAGATGTAACCCTGGACCCGGGTGAACAGGCCGCGTTCACAGCCGACCCGGCGGGCTACCTCGCGCAGTACGGCTACGAGGATGTTCAGGCCGACGATCTCAGCGAGGCCTTCAGCCTCGTGGCCGACACCCTGCCCCCCGAGGTGGCCCAGGCGGTCTCGACCGGCAACGGTCCCCTGGCCGGCGCCGACCAGTTCGGCGACTCAGGCAATCTCGGGGGCGACCTCGGTCCCGGTGACCTGGGCGGGGACGGTAGCCAGGCCTTCGGTGCCGGCTTCGACACCGGAGTCCCCGACCAGCCCGACCTGGCGCTGGCCGGCGACACCGACGACTCGGTGGTCGCCGACGAGACCGCTATCGAGGACGATGCCGACTTCGGCGGGAGCCACGACGTGGGCTTCGGGGAAGGATCCGACGCCACTTACGGCGCGGACGACATCGACGGGGACGGTCTCGACGATGCCGGGCCCTTCGACGGCGACACCACCGACGACATCACCGGCGAGCTGACCGACGACGGCATGGACGACGGGGCGGACCAAGCCGGCGGCTTCAGCCTCACCCCCGAGGTCGACACCTCCGCCCTCGACCGCGTCGAGGACACCGACGACGTCGACGACAGCTTCGGGGACGGGGGGGATGGGGGCTTCGACGCCGCCGATCTCCCCGACAGCGTCGACGACATCGACGACATCGGCTCGTTCTGACGCCGCTCGATCAGTCCGAATCAAGCCCCCGAAACCCCTGAACAGCTCGGGTTTTCGGCGGCTTCTTCGCGTCCGGAGCGGCGACTGAAACACCCTGGTCCCATTGACTACTCTGCCTGGGCCGGGCGGGTCCCCCAGGGGTGAACGCATCCCCTATGGATACCCCTCGGTCATGACGGGGCCATCCCCGATGGCGGGCATGCCTAGTCGTCGTACTTTGCGATCACGAAGTCGTCCCGACGGGCGGACGACAGGAACCAGGAGCTGCGGACACAATGGCGCTTTTCGATTTTCTCACCGAGCTGTGGAGCGATGACGACACTCTGCAGCAGTTTCAAGAGGACCCCCAGGGCACCCTGAACGTGAACGGCTTCGGCAACGTCACTTCCCAGGAGATCCAGGAGCAGATGCCGCGGGTGCTCGAGGCGACCCAGGGCAACCAGTCAGTCGCCAACCAGGGTGGTGGGCCGGTCGACTTCAGCGGCAGCGGTGTCGTGAACCTGCCGCCTCCGCCCCATGCCTCGGCCTACGCCGATGCCCCCGACGGTGGCGGATTGTCCGGTGCGATCGAGACCATCAACCACTACACCAACGTCACCAACCTGACCGAGCAGACCTATGAGGACAACGACACCTCGGTCGTGAACGACCAGGACACGATCATCGACAACTCGGTGAACCAGAACATCGATGCGTTCGGCGACGTCATCCAGGACTTCGACAACGACGTCGTGACCGGCGACGGTGCGGTGGCCGCAGGCGACAACGCCCAGGTCCAGACCGGCGACGGCGTCCAGGCCGGCGGCAACATCAGCGACTCGACCATCGCTACCGGCGATGTCACGGACTCGACCCTCACCGGTGACGTGTCCGACTCCATCGTCGGCACCGGCAACACCGGGATCGCGGGCAGCGATGTCAGCGGCAACGTGGCCTTCGGCGACGGCGACATCACCGACGTCGATGCCGAGAACGCCAACCTCGGCGACGGCACGATCGTCGACGACGTCGACGGCAACGTGAACACCGGCTCCGGCCAGCAGATCAACGTCGAAGACTCGACGGTGTCGGAATCGAGCCTCGGCGGCGGCGATGTCCAGTCCAACGATGTCGCCATCGACGTGGACGGCGACGGCGCCGCTGTGGCCTTCGGTGACGGCGACGCCTCCGGCAGCTACAGCGACAACGACACCACGGTCGAGGGCAACAACTACGGCGACATCCAAAACGCCGGCAACGACGCCACCCAGGACATCGACCAGTC
>DASXTK010000156.1:0-5581 GCA_036505485.1 Acidimicrobiales bacterium | reverse complement strand
AGGGGTTACGTCGTCGAGGCCGGAGCCGACTAGTAGGCCGATCAGGAGTAGGCGGCGGTCGCGGAACGAGAGGCCGGGGCGGTTCCAGATCTCGGCGAAGAGGTGCTCGACCGTTAGGCCGAAGAAGTCGCCGGGACCATCCTTGACCTCCCAGCCGTAGACCTTGGCCATCGTTTCCAGGCCGAGCTGGCGCTTCTCGCTCATTGCTTCTCCTCGTCGTGGGGGACGCCCAGTCCCGACGCGAACTCCGTGAGGGCCAGGCGACCGAGCGGTAGGTCGACCCCCAGCTCAGCGCCCAGCTCCAGGGCGAGAGTCAGGTCCTTCTCCCCCAGCGCCCGCACGTGCAGCAACGTCTCGTACCAGTCGTCGCCGGGCTGCAACGGTGCGGTGGTGTCCCGCAGCATGATCGCTCCCGGACCTCCGGTCACCGCGTCGCTGTGGCGCACCACCCGGGCTAGCTTGCGCAGGCTGATCCCCGAGGCTTCGGCCAGCCGTTGGGCCTCGGCCGCGGCGGTGTAGGCCACGAAGTGCATCAGGTTGCGGGCCAGCTTGCCCCGGGTGCCCGCACCCACCGGTCCGAGATGGACGAACAGGTCGGCCCAGTGACCGAACGGATCCCGGCAGCGCTTCACCGCGGCCTCGTCCCCGCCGACCAGCACCGCCAGCGTGCCCTCGTGTGCGCCCATGAACCCGCCGCTCACCGGCGCGTCCACCACGGCCACACCGTGGGGAGCGCACCGCTCGGCCAACCCCTCGGCCGTCCTCGGCAGGATCGTGGAGTGCACCGCCACCACGATCCCGGGACGCCCCGCGGCCAGGATCCCGTCGGGGCCGCACACCACCTCCTCGACCTGGGTGTCGTCCAGCACCATCACCGACACGACATCGGCCACGGCCGCGACCTCGGCCGGCGTCCTCGCCACCTGAGCTCCCTTGCCGGCCAGCTCGGTGGTGGCCTCGGCCCGGACGTCACAGACCACCACCCCACCGGGCCAGCCCAGCAGCCGGATGGCCATCGGCGTCCCCATCTGCCCCAACCCGATGAAGCCAACCGGCGCGGCCCCGGTCACGAGCGGAAGACCTGACCGCCGTCGACGTTGACGATCTGCCCGGTGATCCAGCGAGCCTCCTCGGACAACAGGAACAGGCAGGCCCCGACCAGGTCGTCGGGCTGGCCCATCCGCTTGAGGGCCAGGCTGTTCATGAGCCCGTCGAGGGCCGCGCCGGGCACGATGCTGCGGGTGGCCTCGGTGTCGATCGGCCCGGGGGCGATGGCGTTGACCCGGATGCCCATGCCGCCCAGCTCGTGGGCCAGCTGCTGGGTGAGCCCGTTGATCCCCACCTTGGCCAGCCCGTAGTAGCCGGCGTACAGCCACGCCGCGGTGGACGACTGGTTGACGATCGCCCCGCCGCCCCGCTCCGACATGGACCGGTAGCAGGCCCGGGTGCACAGCAGCGCTCCGTCCATGTTCACGCCCATGAACCGGCGGTAGTAGTCCCAGTCGACGGTGAGCAGCAGGTCCAGCTTCATCCCGCCGTAGATGGCGGCGTTGTTGACCAGCAGATCGATGCCGCCGAAGCGCTCGACGGTGGCTGCGGCCATGTCCTCGGTGGACCCCGGATCGGACACGTCCACCGGCACGAACAAGGCCTCACCGCCGATCTCCTCGGCCACCCGGGCGCCGTTGTCCTTGTCCAGGTCGGCGACGACCACCGCGGCACCCTCGGCCGCGAGAGCCTTGGCGTAGGCCTCGCCGATCCCCCGGCCGGCCCCGGTGACGATGGCGACCTTGCCCGTGAACCGGGAAGCGCCGGAGCTCACGACGGCACCTCCCACAGCCCCACCGGCGCCTCCCCGGCCCGGTAGTGGCCAGGCAGGGACCCGGCCGCCACCCGCTCCATCCGCTTGGTCATCCCGGCGGACAAGGTCCCGTCCGACATCATCTCGACGAACAGCGAGGCGGCGTTGCCGAAATCGAACCAGTCCCGCTGCCAGGACCACATCCGGTCACCGGCGTACCGAAACCAGCTGCCGCCCAGTCCGGGCACCTCGTAGGCCGAGCCGTCGGGCCGGCGGGCATCGGCCAGCTGCCGCCACAGCCCGATGACCTGGCCCTTGCGCTCGTCGATCAGGATCTCTTCGTACGGATAGGTCCAGCCGTCGAGCCCACCCATCTCGAACCCCAGGGCGAACTCCCGGATCTGGCCCCGGCCGACGGCCATGAACTCCTCCTTGGGCCCGAGGTTCCACCCGTAGGTGGCGTCGGGCGTGTACAGCTCGGCCATCGGCGTCCAGTCGCCCTGCTCCTCGCAGCGGCGATTGGTGTCCAGCCACAGCTGCACCATCTCCTCCAGCTCCTCACGTGGGAACCCGCTCTCGCTCACTCGCTCTCCCCCTCCTCGACATCAACGATCTTCAGGGCATGGGTCGGGCAGTACTTGACCGCCAGCTCGATCTGGGCCCGCAGCTCTTCGGGCGGCGTCGGATCCAGGATCGTCAGGTCGCCCTTCTTGGACACGGCGAACACCGCGGCCGCCTCCGACTCACAAACCCCGTGGCCCTGGCACAGACCGCGGTCGACCTCGACCCGCATCAGCCGGCCCCCACCCCGACCCCGACCCGGCGCCGATACCGCGCCGCGCAGGGTTGCTGCAGCTGCACGACCATCTTGGAGTGGTCGTTGCGGTAGCTCGCGGGATCCTGGGCCAGCTCGAAGGTCCACCCCCGCAGCAGCACCGAGAAGATGGCCTTGAGCTGCATCATGGCGAAGGCGGCACCGACACAACGGTGGCGTCCAGCACCGAACGGAATCCACGTCCACGGGTTGGCGGCGTCCTCGGTCCGCGGTTCGAGGTACCGCCCAGGAACAAAGGCGTCCGGGTCCGGGAAGTCGCCGGCGATGCGGTTGGAGACCGCCGGAGTGGCCCCGACGAGCTTGCCGGCCGAGATGCGCACGTCCTGCACCACCAGGTCTTCCTTGGCCACCCGCAACAGGAGGATCAGCGGTGGGTGCAGCCGCAGGGCCTCCTTGATGGCCGACTCCAGCCGGGGGATCTCCCGCAACGCCTGGTAGCTGACCTCCGTTGGTCCCCCCACGCACAGCTCGTCCAGCTCGGACACCACCGACGCCATCTCCGAGGGATGCCGCAGCAGCTCGATCAGGGTCCACGCCGCGGTGCCCGAGGTGGTGTGGTGCCCGGCGAACATCATCGAGATGAACATCCCGGTGACCTCGTCGGCGGAGAACCGGGGGCTGCCGTCGTCCTCGACGATCGACATCAACACGTCGAGGAGGTCCCGTTCGTCGTCGTCTCCGAGAGCAGGCGAGGCGGCCCGGCCGCTCATGATGTCCTGCACCAGGTCGACCAGTCCGGCCCGAGCGAGATCGCGGCGCCGGAAGCTCTCGATCGGCGCATAGGGATCGACGAACGCCAGAGCGTCGGTGCCCTGCTCGAGGTCGTGGTAGAGCTCGGCGAAGCGGCGGTCGAGTTGGTTGCGGAAGCGCTGGCCGATCAGGCAGGCCGAAGAGGTGTAGATGGTCAGCTCGGCGAACCAGTCGAGCAGGTCGATCTCGCCGCCGTCGGCCGACCAGTCGGCGACCATGCCCTCGACCTCGGTGGCGATGGTGGCGGCGTGACCCCGCATGAACTTGTCCCGCAGAGCCTGGTTGTGGAGCATCTCCCGGCGCCGTTCCGGCGGGGCGTCGAACACCACGCCCTCGCCGAAGATCGGGGTCATGAACGGGTAGGCCTCGGCTTGGTCAAGCTGGTCCTCGTCGGCCCGGAAGAACACCTCGTTGGCCTCGGCGCCGGACAGGAGCACCACATCCCGGTCGGCGAGCCGGAACTCGCCGACGTCACCGCACTCCTCGCGCACCCGCCGCATCAAACCGATGGGATCCTGACGCAGCTCGTCGAGGTGCCCGGTCTCGCCGGCACCGCCGGACACTCGCAACGGCGTGGTCATGGTTGGTCCTCCCGTACCGGAGCCTCGGGCTCCACCTCGACGAGCGTGAAATGGGTGCCCCGGGGTGCCGACACGACAGCCACCACCGCCCCGGCCACGCCCTCGGGGGCCAGGTAGCCGTCGTGGCGCATCAGGCCGTGACGCTTCCACTCCCGCAGCACCGGCGTCACGACCTCGGGCGTCCAGGTGGCGCCCATGCCGGTGACCGTCGGCCCAGGTCGGACGATGGACGCCCGCACCCCGGTGCCTTCCAGCTCGAGCTGCAGCGCCCGGGCCAGGCCCTCCAGCCCCCACTTGGACGTCACGTAGGACGCCATCCGGGGCCGGGGCAGCCGCACCACATCGGAGGTGACGAACACGATGTCGCCCCGGTGCCGCTCGATCATCCCCGGCACCACCAGGTTCACCAGCCGCTGGGCCCCGAGCAGGTTGACCGAGAGCTGCTCGGCGAACGCCGCCGGCTCGGTCTCGGTGACCGTGGTCGGCAGCACGTCGCCGGCATTGGAGACCAGCACCTCGATCGGCCCGAACGCGGCCTCGGCCGCCTTGACGAAGCCCGCGACCGAAACCAAATCGGCGACATCCAGCCGCTCGGCTGCGGCCCGACCGCCATCCGCTCGGATCTCGGCCGCCACCTCTTCACAGCGCTCCACCCGCCGGGCCCCCAACACAACCGGATGCCCCAGTGCGGCCAGGGCGCGCGCCGACGCCTCACCGATCCCAGACGACGCCCCGGTCACCACCGTGACCCGGCTCACCGGACCACCACCCGGGTCGGCAAGCTGGCGAAGCCCCGGACATTGACCGAGTGGACCCGCACGGCCCGGTCGGCGTCGATGTCGTAGTCGGCCACCCGGGCCACCAGCTCCTGCAGAGCCACTCGGGCCTCCAGCCGGGCCAGCGACGCACCCAGGCAGAAGTGGCGGCCGACCCCGAAGCTGGCCAGCTGCGAGGTGTCCCTCCCCACGTCGTAGCGGTCAGCGTCGGGGAACACCCGCTCGTCCCGGTTGGCCGACCCCACCAGCAGCAGCACCCGCTCGCCGGCCGGTATCCGAGTCCCGTGCAGCTCCACGTCCTCGGTCGTCACCCGGGCCAGCATCTGGCTGGAGGTGTCGTAGCGCAGCGTCTCCTCGACCCAGCCGTCGATCCTCGCCGGGTCGGAGAACGGAACCGCCCGCTCCGAGGGGTTGCGCCAGGCCCAGTACCAGGCGTTGGCCAGCAGCTTCGTGGTGGTCTCGTTACCAGCCACCACCATCAGGAACAGGAAGCCGATGATCTCGTCGTCGCTGAGCCGAGCGCCGTCGATCTCGGCCTCCAGCAGGGCCGAGGTGAGGTCGTCGGTAGGCCGGGCCCGCCGTTCGGCCAGCATGTCGGAGTAGTAGACGACCAGGCGCAGCGAGGCATCGGCCGCAGCAGGCGGCACGTCGTGGACTCCCTTCTCCCGGTGCACCAGCAGGTCGGACAGGCCCCGCAGCTCGTCCCGATCGGCGGCCGGCACACCGATCATCTCGGAGATGACGTCCATCGGCAGCTTCCCGGCCAGGTCTCCGACGAAGTCGAACTCGCCCCGCTCCAACGCCGGCTCCAGGTGCTTGAGGGTCAGCACCCGGATGC
>DASXTK010000155.1:0-4112 GCA_036505485.1 Acidimicrobiales bacterium | reverse complement strand
TGCACTGGGCGAACTCCAGGGCGGCGTCCTGCATCTCGCCCTCGTCGGGTCGCCGGCTGCCGTTGCCGGACGAGTTGTCGCGGTTGTCCGACGAGCCGTCGCTGCCGTCGACGCTGGCCACGCCGCTGTTGTCGCCGCCATCGTCCCCACCGCCGCGCAGCGCCAGCGCGCCGCCGACGCCGCCCACGAGCAGCAGCACGGCGACGCCGGCCGCGAGCATGCGACCGCCGAACCGCCGACGTCCGCCGGCAGAGTCCTCGTCGAGAGGTGGGAGCTCGCCGAACTCGGCATCGTCGGCCAGCGCCGGCAGCTCGCCCAGGTTCTCCGGCTGCGTTGGGTCGTTCGAACCGACTGGTGGGCCCGGGTCGGGCGATGGGTTGTCGCTTGAGGGTGGGTACTCGGTGGGTTGACCGCCGTCGCCCTCGTCGGGAGGACGTGGCTCGTTCGGTGTCTCGTTCATGGCCGCCGACACTGGTGCCCGCCGCCTGAGAGTCGCCTGAGATCATCTGAGAGGACTCTCAGCTTCCGCCGTGGTGTTTCCGTTCCCGCAGGCCACACTCGGAGGCTGTGCGAGTCCTGGTGGTCGACGACGAGGTGCACCTGGCGGAGTCCATCGGCCGCGGCCTGACCGCCGAGGGCTTCGCCGTGGAACTGTCTCACGACGGGCTCGACGGCCTGTGGCGGGCCCGGGAGCGCAGCTACGGCGTCATCGTGCTCGACATCCTCCTGCCGGGCATGAACGGCTACCAGGTGTGCCGCACGCTGCGGGCCGAGGGCAACTGGACGCCGATCCTCATGCTCACGGCCAAGGACGGCGAGTACGACGAGGCCGAGGCCCTGGACACCGGGGCGGACGACTTCCTGTCCAAGCCCTTCTCCTTCGTGGTCCTGGTGGCGCGCCTACGGGCGCTGGCCCGGCGAGGGACGACGCCGCGCCCGCCGGTGCTGTCGGCCGGCGACTTGGTCTACGACCCCCTGACCCGCCGCTGCCACCGGGGTGACTCTCCCATCGCGCTCACGCCCCGGGAGCTGGCGGTGCTGGAGGCGCTGCTGCGCGCCGATGGTGCGGTCGTGGGCAAGCGGGACCTGCTCAAGGAGGTCTGGGGCGACGACTTCGACGGTGACGCCAACGTGGTCGAGGTCTACATCGGCTACCTGCGCCGCAAGATCGACGAGCCCTTCGGACGCCGCTCGCTCCGCACCGTGCGGGGCCACGGCTACCAGCTGGCCCACGACGGAAGAGACGATGACTGAAGGGACGGGCGCCGCCGGCTGGCTCGACCGGATCGGCTCGGTCCGTCTCCGCCTCACCCTGGCCGCCGCGCTGGTCACCGCCATCGCGGTAGCCCTGGCCGGCTGGCTACTGGTCCGCTCGGTCGAGGACACCCAGATGGCCCGCCTCCACGACGAATTCGAGAAGGGCGTCGATCAGGTAGCCGACAAGCTCCAGGCCGGCGAGCGCTGGGACTCCGCAGTATGGAACGTTCAGCAGCAGATCAACATCGTCGATGAGAACGGCAACGTGGTGGGCAGCAACCCGGCGTTGGTGCCCGACCCGATCACAGGCCGTCTGGTGCCGACGTTCCTCGGCGACGACCCCCGGGTCGACGCCGCGGGGGGCGGCCTCGTCATCTCCGGAGAAGCTGGACCTGATCTGACCCCAGGCACCGGCGTGCCTGGGGACGGAGCCACTGCGCCCGCGGTCGGCGTGACTGCCGTGCGCTTCGACGTGCAGGGCGATGTGGAGGAGGTGTCACGCCACGTCGACACCGACCTCTACGGCCCGGTTACCGTGAAGACCTTCGCTCCGACGGACGAGATCGCCCAGTCGGTCGACGCCGTGACCCGGGGGTTGTGGCTGTTGCTGCCCGGCTTGGTGGGCGTCGTCGCCCTGGTGGCGTGGTGGTTGGCCGGGCGGGCGCTACGACCGGTGGAGGCCATCCGGCTCGAGGCCGAGGCCATCAGCGGGGACACGATCCACCGCCGGCTGCCGGAACCGGCCAGTGACGACGAGATCGGGCGGCTGGCCCGCACCATGAACGCCATGCTCGGACGTCTGGACCTCTCGGCCCGGAAGCAACGCCAGTTCGTCTCCGACGCCTCCCACGAGCTGCGCAGTCCGGTGGCCGCCATCCGCACCGACCTCGAGGTGGCGCTGCACGAGGGCGACCAGGCGGACTGGCCGACCGTGGCCCGGGCGGTGCTGGTCGAGGAGTCGCGGTTGGAGACGCTGCTCGGCGATCTGCTGGTTCTGGCCTCCGACGACGAGTCCGCGGCCGCAGCCCAGCTGGCGATGGTCGACATGGCCCAGGTGGCCACCGACGAAGTGGCGCGGGGACGGCGGGTCCCGGTGGCGCTCGATCTTCCGGAGACGGCCGAGCCCGATGCGCTGGTCGTCGCCGGTGTGGCCTCACGTCTGGAACGGGTGCTCGCCAACCTGGTCGACAACGCCGCCCGCCACGCCAGCACCGAGGTGCGGGTCACGGTGTCCCGGCGGGAGGACCGGGTCCGGGTCGTGGTCGACGACGACGGTCCCGGCATCTCACCGATCGACCGGGAACGCATCTTCGAACGGTTCACCCGGCTCGACCACAGCCGGGCCCGTGACCGGGGCGGCGCTGGCCTCGGCCTCGCCGTGGTGCGTTCTGTCGCGGCCCGTCACGGTGGCTACGTGTGGGCGGACCAGAGTCCGCTGGGCGGCGCCCGCTTCACCCTCGAGCTGCCCGCAGTCCGCTAGGAGCTACGGCAACCCGGCGTGGGGGACGTCCACGGTGGTGGTGAGCAGGACGGCCTCGCGGGCGGACGAGCGGAGGTGCTCGAAGTAGTCGGGAGCGGCGCACAGCAGCAGAGTGCGACCGTCGTCCCCGCCGAGCATGCAGGCGAAGATGCCGAGTCCCTCCGGGGCGTCGATCTGGTCGACGATCTCGCCGCCCGGGGCGATGCGGATGCAGCGGTTGCCGATGGCGTCGGCCGACCAGATGTGGCCCTCGGCGTCGAGGCAGCAGCCGTCCGGTGCCACCCGGACCTCGGGCAGCATGGTGGCGAACGGGCCCAGCGCCGGCCGCGGCGCCAGCTCGGCCCAGGTCCGGCGGTCGGTGAGGCTGCCATCGGACGCGATGGTCCAGGCGGTGTAGCAGCAGCCGATGGTCTCGCCCACGATCAGCGTGGTTCCGTCGGGGGTGATCACCGCGCCGTTGGGGAAGGCCACGTCGCTGGCGACCACGGTGACGGTGCCGTCCGGATCGACCCGCAGCAGGTTGGTGGCAGCCGGGTCCGCACCGGACATCAGGTCGAACCCGAAATCGCCGACCCAGGCCCGTCCCTCGCTGTCGACCACCATGTCGTTGAGATGGCCGCTGCAGTGCTCGCTGAGATCGGCGACCTCCTCGACCTCGCCGGTCTCGGCGTCCCGGCGTAGCAGCACATGGTCCCGCATCGACACGATCAGCAATGAGCCGTCGGGCAGCCACCCGAGACCCGACGGCTGGTTCTCGACGGTGAGGATCAGCTCCTCGCCGCCCGACGGGTCGTAGGTGAAGACCCCGTGCCGGTAGAAGTCCGACGCCCACCAGCGGCCCTCATGCCACCGCGGCCCCTCGAAGAACCCACCACCCTCGAACAACCTGTTCAGCTCTCGTTCCCCCATGGAGCCGACGGTAGTCCCGTTCGTTCAGGTATCGCTCAGGACCCGTTCGACGCCTCCAACAGACGCCGCACCTCATCTGTAGTCGAGCTGATCGCCTCGGCCATCTCCCCGTCGCTCGCTCCGTTCTCATGGGCTAGGAGCAACACCGCACGTCGCTCAGAGTCCCCGAGATCCTCCTTCACGGCGAAGCGCGCCAAGGTCAGTCCCATGGTCTTGAGCCGCTCGGGGTCAGACCTGCGGC
Organism: Acidimicrobiales bacterium; assembly: GCA_036505485.1. Classification (GTDB taxonomy): domain Bacteria; phylum Actinomycetota; class Acidimicrobiia; order Acidimicrobiales; family VFJN01; genus DASXTK01. The sequence goes on along the minus strand of DASXTK010000155.1, from coordinate 225 downwards.
CGCACAGAAGTAGATCCTCGATTGATTTCCCCAATCGTCACTCCTCCTCACACGGATTCGCGCTGGCGTCCTTCCGACGATCGAGGACGAGTATGGCCCAGAGTCCCATGTCCCTGACCCATTCCTCGGTTGGGATTTCCCGCCTCATGGCAGCGTCGATGCCGTCGAAGATGTCCTCTGCGAGTGCCTGTGCCTCGCTCGACCGGAGGACGACTCCGCCACCTT
>DASXTK010000154.1:0-22826 GCA_036505485.1 Acidimicrobiales bacterium | reverse complement strand
GCCACCGCATCCCGGAAGGAGCGCTGGAACTCGGCAACCGTGAACCGCTCCCAGGGGTCGACCAGGTCGATCAGGTGATGCGGCACCTCGGCCCGCTCGACCGCGGTCGGCTTGGCCGTGCCGATGTCCATCCCGCGATACACCTGCATCGAGTCGACCGACACCAGCTCGATGGCCGGATCGCGCCGAGCCAGGGCCAGGGCCAGGGCGGACTTTCCCGACGCCGTCGTGCCGACGAGCGCCAGATGGGGTTGCGTCACGCGCTCAGAGAGCCGCCACCGGTATGCGAGTGCGGTGGCGCGCCGGTTGGGTCACCTCGATCAGCTCGCCACGGAGGTGGTGCGGCGCTGCCGCGGTCACCCGGACCTGGGCGTAGGTCCCCGGGCGCAAGGGCTGATCCGCTGGGAAGTGGATCAGCTTGTTCTGTCGGGTCCGGCTGGTTGTGACCGTGGGGTCCTTGCGGGACGGGCCCTCGACCAGCGCCTCCTCCACCCGACCCAGGCGAGCCTCGTGTCGGGCCAGGGCCGAGCGTTCGACCACCACTCGCAACCGGTCGAAGCGCTCGGCGCAGACCTCGGGGGCAATGAACTCGTCGGTCCGCTGAGCCGCCTCGGTGCCGGGACGGGGGCTGAAGATGAACGTGTAAGCGCTGTCGTAGCCGGCCTCGGCGACGACCTGCAGGGTCTGCTCGAAGTCGTCGTCGGTCTCGCCGGGGAAGCCGACGATGATGTCGGTGGTGACGGCCAGATCGGGCATCGCGGCCCGGGCGGCGTGGAGCCGGGCGAGGTAGCGCTGGGCGGTGTAGCCCCGGTGCATGGCGGCCAGGACGCGGTCGCTGCCGGCCTGGAGGGGCAGGTGTAGGTGCTCGCACACCGCCGGGGTCTCAGCCATCGCCGCGATGGTCTCCGGACGCAGGTCCTTGGGGTGAGGGCTGGTGTAGCGGACCCGCTGGATGCCGTCGACCGCGCCCACCGCCCGCAGCAGCTCGGCGAACAGCGGCCGTACCCGGGCTCCGGCGTCGCCGGCCTGGCGTCGCTCAAGCATCAGATCGCGGCCGTAGCTGTTGACGTTCTGGCCCAACAGGGTGATCTCGCTCACACCGTCGTCGGCCAGGGTCCGGACCTCGGCGACGATGTCGTCCAGGGGCCGGCTGATCTCCCGGCCTCGCACCGCAGGGACGATGCAGAAGGCGCACGAGTTGTCGCAGCCGATCTGGATGGTGACCCAGCTGGCATACGGAACCTCCCGCCGGACCGGGAGTGCGCTGGGGAAAGCCGCCTGGTCCTCGGCGATGGTCTCGTCGAGGATCTCGACCACCGACGCGCCGGCGGACCGTTGATCGCGCACGAGCTCAGCCGCCCGGCTCACGTTGTGAGTCCCGAATACCACGTCGACGTGCGGGGCCCGCTCGACGATGGCGTCCCGGTCCTTCTGGGCCAGGCACCCGCCGACCACGATCTGCAGGGCCGGGTTGCGGTCCTTCAGCGACTTGAGATGACCGAGGTGCCCGTAGAGCTTGTTGTCCGCGTTCTCACGGATGCAGCAAGTGTTGAGCACGATCACGTCGGCCTCGTCGGGCTGCTCGGCCGGACGGAGCCCGTCGGCTTCGAGCAACCCGGCGATCCGTTCGGAATCGTGCTCGTTCATCTGGCACCCGAAGGTGCGCACGGTGTAGGTCCTGGCGCTCATCGGCGCCCCCGACACTATCCGCCTGCTGGTGAGGGATAGTCAGGCGGAATCTCCTCCGGAGCCGGATCGGTGATGCTGGTGACCGCGTTCTCCGGGTCGAACACCTTCACCTCGTCGGTGTACTCGTTGTAGTAGTAGCGCTTGCCGTTGTCGACGTAGCGGTACAGGCCCCGCTGCTCCTGGCCCAGTTCGTTGATGCCGACCGCGTTGGGGTCCCACCAGATCTCGACGAAGTCGTCGATCCCGGCGTAGTCCTCGACCAGGTCGCCGTAGATCTCCGGGCCGTAGTTGAGGCTGGGCTGAGTGCGGGCCCGCGGCGTCGGTGGATAGGCGAATGCGGCCTGGCGGGCGGTGTCCGGGTTCAGGGTGGGACCGGCCAGTTCCACCGCGGTGAAGAACAGGGCGATCTGGGGATAGGTGAGCAGCAGGCTGCTCTCGCCCGGCGGCGGCTCGCCGTGGAACCACTCGTACAGCTGATACGCCGGGTTGACCTCCGGGGGCGACGCCGGGGGCAGCCAGCTGATGCCGAAGGCGTGCTTCCACTGCTCGGGGTCCTGCAGCGAGGCTCCGGCCACGGTGTCGAGCAGCGGTGGGCCGATCATCACCCATTCCGGGAACCAGTGCTGCTTGGTGGCCTCGGCGGTGATGGAGCCGAGGTTGAGCGGATCGGCGTCGACGAGGACCGTGGTCACTCCGGCATCCGTCATCTGGGACACGGCGGCCTGGGCGTTCTCCTGCGCCGCACCGAGATCGAGGGCGAAGGTGCTGACCGCGGCCAGGTCGATGTTCTCGGCGGCCATGTCGGTCTTCAGGTCCTGGGCATCCTGACGATCGCCCTCGTTCGAGGCCAGCTTGAGCAGGCCGAACACCCGGTCCTTGCCGACGAGCTCGTCGCCGGCGAACTGCACGGGCTTGCCGGCCAGCTTGGCCTTGACGTAGTTGACGGCATGGAGGCGGGACTGCTCGTCCGAAGGGATCAGCCCGAAGGCGTCCGGCGCGGGGTCCTTGATGCCGGGACAGGCGATGCAGGGAACGTGGCGCGCGTGCAGCTCCTCGGTCCAGGTGTTGGCCAGCAGCGGGCCGCCCAGCACCGCGAAGGGCTCCATCTCCGCGGCCTTCACCGCGTCGGCCCGAGCCGCCACCGTGTCGAACAGAGGACCCGACGCCTGGAGGAACTCCAGCTTCACCGTGCGTCCATAGGTCTGGTAGTAGGTCTGGAAGATCTCGGCCAGGCCTATCTGGGTCTGCTTCATCTCCTCGATGCTGTCGTCGAAGCCCAGAGCCTGCTTTAGGAAAGCGAAGATCGGATCGTTGTCGTTGGGCAGCCACACGACGACCTTGATCTCGTTCTCGGTCACTCCCATGTGGGTCGCGCCACCGTTGCTGCCCTCGAGGTTGGCGAAGCACTCGGTGCGGAAGAAGAACGGGATGGCGACATATCCCGACGACTTGTCGCACGTGTCCGGGAACGTCACGTCGAGGCCCTGCGCCTTGGCCATGCTCCAGCTGACCGCGCCCTCCGGCAGCCCCTGGGCCAGGGGGCTCTCGGTGGTGTTGCTGGCGGTGTCGTCATCGTCGTCGCCGCCCATGACCGTCGAGGCTGCGACGATGAGGGCGACGACCACGAGGATGGCCGCGATGGGGCCGTAGCGGCGCAACAGGTTGCGCCTCGGCTCGCTCGATGGGTCACTGCTCGGTTGCACGGATCACTTCCTTACAGACTCGGCGGACAGGTCACGTCTGCTCGAACTCGCCGCAAGCCGGCGAGGGTAGCGATGCTGTGCTCCTAGAGAGCCTCGCTGTGGGGGCGGGTTCGTGTCCCAAATCGCCACGGGTGGGCTGCACGAGCGGGCCTATCGGCTCGGCTCCTTGTCGACGGTGTCGATGTCGTTGGCACCAGAGCGGTTGATCGCAGCGCCGTTGTCGCCCAGGTAGGAGCTGACGACTGCCGGATCGGACAGCACGGCGGCGGGCGAGCCGATCGCCAGGACCCGACCCCGGTCCATGGCCACGACCCGGTCGGCCACCTCCTCCACCAGCGGGATGTCGTGCTCCACCAGCACCACGCTGGCCCCCATCCCGTCCCGGATGCGGCGGATCAGCGGAGCCAGCTGCTCGACCTCGCGCTGGGCGATGCCCGCGGCCGGCTCGTCCAGGAGCACGACCCGGGGCCGGTGGGCCAGCAAACAGGCCAGATCGACCACCCGGCGGGTACCGGTGGACAGCTCCCCGATGAACAGCGATCTGTAGGGACCGAGCCCCAGCAACTCGACCAGCTCATCGACCCGCCGATGCACGTTCCGCTCGCTGTCGTAGGCATTGGGCAGGTAGAACGCGGCCGACAGGGGGTCACCGACCTCCACCCACCGCTCCAGCGCGACGGCGATGGTCTCATCGACGGTCAGCGAGGGGAACAGACGGGCGTCCTGGAACGATCGACCCAGGCCCCGCCGGGACCGGGCCGAAGCCCGGAGCGAGGTGAGGTCCCGGCCGCCGATGAGCAACCGACCGCTGCCCGGACGGACGAACCCGCTGAGCAGGTCGAACAACGTGGTCTTGCCGGCGCCGTTCGGACCGATGATCCCGACGATCTCGCCGGGGAAGACGTCGAAGCTCACGTCGTCGACGGCCCGCACCCCGCCGAATCCGACCGTGAGGTCGACGGTCTCCAGAGCCAACGTGATGTCCTCGGTCTCTGTTGTCCTTGGTGATGCCGGGATCTCGGGGGACGCCGAACGATCGTTCATCGAGGTCGTGGCCGAGCTGAGGAACACCGAACGCAGCAGGTCCGGACGGTTGAGCAGGTCGCGCGCCGGGCCGGAGAACAGCACCTCGCCGCGTTCGAGGAACACCGCCCGGTCGGCGATCTCCAGGGCCACGTTGACCGACTGCTCGACCACCAGCAGGGTGGTGCCCTCCTCGCGGAGATGGTCCACGAACCGCATGAGCTGGGCCACCACCGAGGGGGCGAGCCCCAGGGACAGCTCGTCGATCATCAGGAGCTTCGGTCTTCCGAGCACGGCCATGCTCAGGGCCAGCATCTGCTGCTGCCCGCCCGACAGGTTGGCGGCCCGTTCGCGCGACCGCTCGGCCAGGACCGGGAAGAGGCGCTGGGCCCGGGCCACCCCGGCGGTGACGGCCTGACGGTCGCGGCGATGCAGCCACCCGGCGACCCGCAGGTTCTCGGCCACGGTCAAGCTGGGGAAGATGCCGTGGCCGCCGGGCATCTGCACCATGCCCATGGCCGCTATGTGATGGGGCAGGCGTCCGGTGATCGGGACTCCGCCGAAGCTGATGCTTCCCCCCTGCGGCGGGACCAGGCCCGAGATGGCCCGCAGCAGCGTGGACTTGCCGGCGCCGTTGGTGCCCAACAACGCGACAGCCTCTCCGGGACGGACGTCCAGGTCCACGCCGAACAGGACCGGAACACCGCCGTAGGCGACCTTCACCCCGCGGGCCGCGAGCAGGGCATCGCCCGCTGGTGGAGGGGCTGCCGGGGCTGTCGCGGGCTCAGGCTCCGGATCCATCACGCTCGCGGTCGAGGTGTCGGCCCGGGTGTGGGAGTACCCGGGCACCTCGAGGCCCGTGGCCCGGGCGATGGCGCGCAGCACTCGGTCCCGCACCGCGTAGATCACGCTGGCGATGCCTCCGGGGAACGCCATCAGCACGACGATCACGCCAACACCGCGGGCCAGCATCTGCCACTCGTCCTTCAGGAACCACTTGGTGCCCAGGAGGTAGAGGGCCCCGGCGATGCCGCCGGTCACCGAGGTCATGCCCCCGATGACCACCATGACGAACACCGCCAGGTTCTCCTCGGCGCCGAACGAGCTGCTGTCATAGGTGCGCTGCTTGAAGGCGAACAACGCACCGGCCAACCCCGCTACCGCCCCCGACAGGGCGAAGGCGGCCAGCCGCACCCGGGCCACGTCGATGGCATAGGCCTGGGCGGCACGGTCGTTGTCGCGCAAGGCCACCAGCGCCCGCCCGAATCGGGTCGATCGGATGTTGCGCATGGCCAGGACCACGACGAACAACACGCCCAGGAGGATGTAGTAGTGGTCGGTCTCGCTGTTCAGCTCCAGGTGCCCGATCCAAGCGCCTTGGATGCGATCGCCGGAGGCCGGGATCCATTTGAAGAAGTCCCGGTTGAGCAGGTAGCCGGCCGCGCCGACCGCGAAGCCGAAGCTGCTGACGGCCAGGTACAGCCCTCGTAGGCGCAACGCGGGGAGGCCGACCAGTCCCGCGACCACGGCACCGGCCAGGGCGGCGAGCACCGCGGCGACCCACAGATCCAGACCGTGGTCGACCACCAACCACCCGGCGACCGCGGCGCCGAGCGCGAAGTAGCCGATGTGGCCCAGTGAGATGACGCCGCCCCACCCCGAGAGCAGAACCAGCGACAGGCCCAGGATGGCGAAGCACATCAAGGTGCCGGCCTTGAAGATCTGGGCGTCGTCCATGAACGCCGGCAGGGTCAGCACCACCACGGCGACAACGCCATAGATCAGCCATCGGCCGAACCGCACCACCGGAAGCGTCGCGAGCGCCGGAGGCACCGGGCGTACCTCTTCCGCGGCCTTCCAGGCCTCGTCCTCGCCGATGTCGCGGCGACCCACCTCGTCCCGGTTGAGGATCAATGCGATGAGAAGGACCACGGCCAGGACCACCGGGACGTACTGGTCGCCATGGTTGACGAAGACCGCCTGGCCCAGCGGGCCCAGGGCGATGGCCGCGGCGGCCACGCCGACCAGATCGGTGAGCCGGCCCACCACCAGCGCCACCAAGGCATTGAGCAGAACAAGAAGGCTGATGCTCGAGGTCGCGGCAGGCATGCCCACGACCCCGTTGCGCATGAACACGGTGACGAACGCCAGACCGGCAGCCAGGGTCCACACCAGGGTCTGCAGGCGCTGGACCGGTATCCCGAGCAGGGCGGCCCGATCGGTGCTGTCGGCGCTGGCCCGGATGGCGACACCGACATCGCTGCGCTGGAGGAACAGAGCCACGGCGGCGATCAACAGCGGAGCCAGCACCAGCGGCAGGATGTCGTTGGCGTTGAAGATCTCGCCGCCGAAGCTCCATTCGAGATCGAACGGCGTCGGCATCCGGCCGCCAATCAGCAGCTGATCCCATAGTCGGGGTAGCAGCAACGCCGCGCCGACAAGGATCTGCTGGACCCCGAGGGTGGCCACGGTGACCAGCAGCCGGGGCGCCCGGAAGAATCGGCGGATCACCAGACGCTCCATGAGCGCGCCGAGGGCTATGGCGGTGGCCAGCCCGATGGCGAAGGCGATCGGCCAGGGCACGTCGGACTCGGTCATCAACAGATAGGCCAGGACGGTCGGAGCGAAGCCGAGGTCGGCCTGGGCGAAGTTGATGATCCGGTTGGCCTTGTAGACCATGGCCATCCCGAGCGCGATGAGCGCGGTCAGCGATCCCAGGATCAGACCGTGCAGGAAGAGCCCGGCCTTGGCGGGAAAGAAGACCTGCTGCGCCACCAGGATGGCGATCGCTGGGCCGAAGGATCTGGCCAGAGGACGCGCCCGATCGCCCAACGACAACCGTGCGGTCGCTCCTGACCCCAACTCGTCTTCGACCGTGACATCACTCACGGCGTTGGTGCCCCCACGTATCTCGTTGGCTCTGAGACGTGCGTCACCCTAGTCCGATACGCCCGGTAACTTCTCAGCCCACCGTCGGGCGTCGCCGCCGTGTCGCGACGCCCGACGTGTGAGCAGACCCCTCCTGCGCCGATCGGCGTGGACGTCAGGCGTCGAGCGTGATCGGCTGCTCGTCGGCGTCGGTCATGGCGTCGGAGGCCGTGTCGTCGGTGACGACCCCGACCCCGAGCTGGGTGCGAATCCGCTCGGAGACCTCGACCATCAGCTCGGGGTTGTCGAGCAGGAACTGCTTGGCGTTCTCCCGGCCCTGGCCGAGCTGCTCGCCCTCGTACGTGTACCAGGCACCCGACTTCTTCACCAGGCCCAGATCGACGCCGATGTCGAGCACCGAGCCCTCACGGCTGATGCCCTTGCCGTACATGATGTCGAACTCGCACTGCTTGAACGGCGCCGAGACCTTGTTCTTCACCACCTTGACCCGGGTGCGGTTCCCCACCACCTCGACCCCGTCCTTGATCGATTCGATACGCCGGATGTCCAACCGCACCGACGAATAGAACTTCAGCGCCCGACCACCAGGCGTCGTCTCCGGCGACCCGAACATCACACCGATCTTCTCTCGCAGCTGGTTGATGAAGATGCAGATGGTGTTGGACCTGTTGAGGTTGGCGGTGAGCTTGCGCAGGGCCTGGGACATGAGCCGGGCCTGCAGCCCCACGTGGGCGTCGCCCATCTCGCCCTCGATCTCGGCCCGGGGGGTGAGCGCGGCCACCGAGTCGATGACGATGACGTCGATCGAGCCCGAGCGGATGAGCATGTCGGTGATCTCCAATGCCTGCTCACCGGTGTCGGGCTGCGAGATCAGCAGCTCGTCGATGTCGAGACCGATGGCCTTGGCATAGGACGGATCCATGGCGTGCTCGGCGTCGATGAAGGCGCAGATGCCCCCATTGCGCTGGGCCTCGGCCACGACGTGCATGGCCAACGTCGTCTTGCCCGACGACTCCGGCCCGTAGATCTCGGTGACCCGTCCCTTGGGCAGCCCGCCGATGCCCAGGGCGATGTCGAGCGCCATGGCCCCGGTGGAGATGGCTTCGATCCCCGTCGACGGCCGGTCACCCATGCGCATGACCGAGCCCTTGCCGTATTGCTTGTCGATCTGGCTGAGCGCCATCTCGAGGTTCTTCTGTCGGTCCACCGGAGGGGTCCTTTCTGGAGTCGCATCTTCATCGATGCCTTCAGACCTTAAGAACGGGGTCTGACATTTTGGGTCTGCGGGAAAGCCCGACATCGGAGCCGGCGGCCCCTCTGATGACATCAGTGTAGTTTGCGAACGCCTGTTCGGACAAGAACCCTCGCCCGCGGATTCGGCTACCTCTGGTTGACGAAGCGACCGGGGCTGGTGCCGACGTGTCGCTTGAAATGGCGGCTCAGATGGGCCTGGTCGTGGAATCCGACCTCCACCGCCACCGTGGCCGCGGGCCGCCCATCGAGCAGCAGCCGCCGGGCCTCGTCGACCCGACGCCCCACCACATAGGCATGGGGCGAGACCCCGAAGGCCCGGGTGAAGCTGCGCACCAGATGGGTCGTGTTCGCACCGAGGATCCGGCCGGCTTGGGCCAGGGTGACCGGCTCGAACATGTGGGCATCGAGCAGCTGGCGCAGTCGGTCGGCCAGGCTGGGATCGGTCGGCCGCGGCTGGGCCGGACCACGTCCGACACGCGCCCCCAACTGCTCGACGATGGCCGCGAGCTGGGCCTCACCGGCGATGTGGTCGTCGCGGCCCTGCAGGGTCGTGTGCAGGCGGGCGACGGTTCGGTACAGGTCAGCGCCGTCACGGATCCGTGGCTCGTCGACCGCCTTCCCGATCGAGATCGACGGCGCCAGCACCTCGGGTTGGACGTAGAGCACGCGCTTGCGGAATCCGGCCTCGGTCGCCGGCTGTCCGTCATGGACGACACCGGGCGGGAGCAGGGTCACGGTGCCGGTCTCGGACCCGTAGTCATGCCGGTCGAGCTGGTACCGGATCGCCCCCCGATCGACGATGATCACGGTCCACGTGTCGTGGACGTGCGGCGGATAGCGGTGCTCCACGAACTGGGCGTGGAACACCTCGGCAACGCCCGGAAGAGCTGGTTGCCAGGCCCGCACCATCTCGGTCGTGGCCGCCGCCCGCATACGCGAAGAACGTACAAGCACGACCTGCGTTTCGGGAGCTGGACTGGAGCTGTGAGCGACGAGATCAAGATCGCCGTGGTCCTCCGGGACGACCTGGCCGTGTGGCAGAAGCTCAATGTGACCGCGTTCCTGGTCAGCGGGTTCGGATCGTTCTGCCCCGAGCTGATCGGCCAGCCCTACGAGGACGGCTCAGGCCAGCGCTACCAGGCCATGTTCGGCCATCCGGTGCTGGTGTTCGCCACCGATGCCGCCGGAATCCGGCGGACCTTCGATCGGGCGCGGTCCCGGGGTTTGGCCACCAGCGTCTACACCGACGACCTGTTCGCGACCTACAACGACGTCGACAACCGAGCGCAGGTGGCGGCGGTGGCCACCGACGACCTGAAGTTGGCCGGCTTCGCCGTCTTCGGTCAGCGCCGCATGGTGGACAAGGCCCTCGATCGGGTCAAGCTCCATCCCTGACGTGTCGACGGTGGAGGATCTCGTAGTTGGCTCCGCCGGAGCCCAGATGGCTGCGCACCAGCACGAGCTCGTTCACCGTCCACCGGGCGTCGACGACTGCGTCATCCAGGTCGCGGCCGCGGACCCGACGTCCGCCCCGCCGCAGCCGAGCCAACGTCAGATGACCGCGAAACGGTCGAGGGTCGGGCGCCTGCCCCACCGACGCCGTGGTCCGGACGACCTCGGCCGCCAACTGATCCAGCCCGTCGACCGGGAGGCTCACCACCTGCCGGCCCAGCAACTCTGGTCGGGGTCCCAGCCGGGCCTCGGTCGGGGTCAGCCTCACATCCGACAACGCCGCCACCACCGGCACCGGATCCTCGACCTCGCCCAGGAATCGCACGGTGACATGCCACTGATCCCGCGACGTCCACCGCACCGATCCATCCATACTTCGGTCCTGCAGCTCTGCGCTCAGCTCCGCCACCTGGTCCAGCACCGACTCCGGCGGCCACACGGCAACGAACAGACGCACAACCAGCAGAGTGCCACCCGGGCCGACTAGCGAACACCAGTTCGCTATAGTGCCCTCTCGATGACGGACATTCGTTGGGAGCTGGCGGAACAGCCCAAGGCGCAGACGACGCTATTCGAGGAACCGGTGTTCGAACGCGAACCGGGCCGGGGCGAGTTCCGGGGAGTGGAGTTCCTGCATGTCCGGGCCCACCGGATCATCAACGACGTAGGCAGTGCTCCCTTCGGCTTCCGCTACACCATCAACGCCTATCGGGGCTGCACCCATGCGTGCTCGTACTGCCTCGTGGGTGAAACGCCCATCCTGATGGCCGACGGGCGCACCAAGGCCTTGGCCGACATCCGTCCGGGCGACACCGTGTACGGAACGGCGCTTCGGGGCGGACATCGCCGTTACGTCCCAACCCCGGTCCTCGACCACTGGTCGACCACGAAGGCGGCGTATCGGGTCAGCCTGGAGGACGGAACCCGGCTCGTCGCCAGCGGCGACCACCGCTTCCTCACCGGGCAGGGCTGGAAGTACGTCACGGGTGCCGGTCGCAGACCTCATCTCACCGGGAACGACTCATTGCTTGGCATCGGAGCGTTTGCCACGCCTCCAAAGGCCGGGCCCGACTACCGGCAGGGCTATCTCCGCGGTGTTGGAGCAGGCGACTCGTCCCTCGTCGATCTGGAAGCCCGCCATCGGATGCAGGACTACTTGGACGAAGGCGACATCGCGAGCGGCGATCCCACGCCCGACTGGGACAAGGGCTTCCTCGCCGGAATCTTCGATGCCCAGGGCATCTATAGCCACGGGATCCTGCGCATCCCCCACGGCAACGACGACGTCACGTCGTCCCTCGACTCGCTCGGGTTTCGCTACGTCGTCGACAGCAGCGAAGTGCGCCTCAACGGTGGCCTTCGCGAGCACGTTCGGTTCTTCCAGACTGTCGATCCGGCGGTCACCCCAAGGCGGACCATCGACGGACAGGCGGTGACGGGCGGTTCCCACCTCGGCGTCGTGGCCGTCGATCCCCTGGGCATGAACCTGCCCATGTACGACATCACCACCGGCACTGGCGACTTCATCGCTGATGGTGTCGTCAGCCACAACTGCTTCGCCCGGCCCAGCCACACGTATCTGGGGTTGGACGCCGATCGGGACTTCGAGCGCCGGATCGTGGTGAAGGTCAACGCGGTGTCGTTGCTCCAACGGGAGCTCAACGCCCGGCGGTGGCAGGGCGATCTCATCGCCATGGGCACCAACACCGACCCCTACCAGCGCTGCGAGGGCAAGTACCGGCTGACCCGGGGCATCGTCGAGGTGCTGGCCGAGCACGCCAACCCGTTCTCGATCCTCACCAAGTCGACGCTGATCCTGCGGGACCTGCCGCTGCTGGTGGAAGCGGCGCGGCGCACCGATGTCCGGGTGAACTTCTCGATCGGCACCCTCGACGAGGAGGTCTGGCGCACCACCGAGCCCGGCACGCCTCACCCGCTGCGCCGCATCCGGGCCGTCGAGACCCTCAACGCCGCCGGGGTGCCGTGCGGGGTCCTCGTCGCCCCGGTGCTGCCCGACCTGTCCGATCGTCCCGAGCAGCTCGAAGCCGTGGTCCGGGCGTGCGTGGCTGCCGGCGCCCGGTCGATCTCGGCGGTGGCGTTGCATCTGCGTCCCGGGGTCCGCGAGGTGTTCTTCTCCCGGTTGGCCGAACACCATCCCGAACTGGTCGACAGCTACCAACGTCGCTATCGCAACCGGACCTACGCTCCCCCGCCCGACCGTCGCAAGATCGAGGTGCTGGTCAGCGATCTGGTCCGCCAACACAGCACCAGCAGGTCCAGGCCAGACCCGCCCATCGAGCAGGTGGTCGAGGCTCCTCGCCGCCCCACCATCGAGGTGACCCAGCTGGAGCTGCTCTGACTAGAGGCGTGGCGCCGGATCGTCCGAAGGAGTCAACTGGCGCCGCAGCATGTCCAGCAGGGAAATGCAGGCGAACTGCCGTACCCGCTGGCGATCCCCGGGCAGCGTGGTGCGCACCACGGTCACGTCGTCGGGGCCGCGCACCCCGGCCGAGGCGAAGAACACGGTGCCCGGACGCTCGCCGTCCTGCTCGTCAGGCCCGGCGACACCCGTGACCGCGAGCCCGATGTCGGCCCCGAGCAGCTGACGGACCCCGGACGCCATGGCCGCCGCGGCGGCCTCGCTGACCACCGGTCCCTCCGGCACCCCCAGCAGCGATCGTTTGACGTCCGAGGCATACGAGACCAAACCACCCCGGAACCAGCGGCTGGCCCCGGAGACGTTCACCAGCCGGGCCCCCACCAGGCCACCGGTCAGGGACTCGGCCACCGCCAGGGTGCGGCCCTGCTCCAAGATCAGCTCGGCCACGGCGTGCTCCATGCCGATGTCGTCGATGCCGAACACCAGCGACCCGAGCAGGTCGCGCAACACCTTCTCCTGGACGTCGAGGGCCGCGACGGCCTCGGCCTCGTCGGCCGCCTTGACGGTGATCCGCAGCTTCAGCCCCTCGATGCCGCTGGCCAGGTAAGCCAGCGTCGCGTTCCCGGCGGCGTCGAGCTCGTCCACATGGTCGGCCAGACGTTCCGCCAGCCCGGATTCGCTCTCACCCCAGGTCCGCAGGGTCCGTGACCGGATCACCGCGGGCTGACCGCTCCGCTGCTGGAGATCGGGGATCACCGCTTCCCGGACGATCTGCTCCATCTCGTACGGAACACCAGGCACCGCGTAGATCACCTTGTCGCCCACCGGGCAGACCAGCCCCGGAGCCGTGCCGGGTTGCGGATCACGGATGGCGCTCGCCCCCTCGGGGACCATGGCCTGGCGCATGTTGTTCGCCGGCATGCGTCGACCTCGCCCCATGAACATCTCCAGGATCCGGTCGGCGACCTCGTCGTCCTGCACCAGTCCCACCCCCATGACCTGGGCAATGGCCTCGCGGGTGATGTCGTCCTGGGTCGGGCCCAGCCCACCGCAGACGACCACGGCATCGGCTCGGCTCAGCGCCAGCTCCAGGGCGGCGACGATCCGCTCGAGGTTGTCGCCCACGGTCTGACCGTTGGTGCAGTCGATGCCGGCGAGCGCCAGGTGCTCCCCGATCCAGGCCGAGTTGGTGTCGACGATCTGCCCCAGCAGCAACTCGGTGCCGACCGCAACGATCTCGCAACGCATCAGTGTCCTGCCTCGCTAGTGGACCTCCGAGCGCCGCCCAGAGAGGTGGCGCTGCTCCCTTCCATCACGTACTGGGCCCCGGTGACCAGGGTCAACGCCACCGCGACCCACAGACCCAGGGCGACCAGCCACGAGTAGTCGTCGGCCAGCGGCGGGGCCAACGCCATCCCCACCACTACCGACTGGACCACGGTCTTGACCTTGGCCATGAACCTCGCCGGCACCGCCAACCCCTGTCGACCCCAGTACGACCGGAAGACCGAGATGCCGACCTCGCGCACGGTGATCAGCAGCACCGGCAGCCACCAGAAGCCACCGGCGGCAACAACCGCCCACATGGCCCCGATGACCAGCGCCTTGTCAGCCAAGGGATCGAGAAAAGCCCCGGAGCGCGTCGTTCCCATGCGTCGCGCCAACCAGCCGTCCAGCCCGTCGGTGGACGCCAGCAGGATCCAAAGGACCAGAGACAGGTAGGACGGCCCACGCACGGCGATCAACACCCACAGCAGCGGGGACGTCGCCAGCCGGATCATCGTCACCGCGTTCGCCGGGGTAGCGAGAGCCGAGGGGCCGAAGGACGTCGCCATGGCCGCCGTCAGGACAGTTCGGCTTCGAGATCGGGACCGGCTGCGCCGACAACGCGCACCTTGGCGAAGGAGCCGACATCCAATGAAGTCGGCACGGTGATGATGCCGTCGATCTCCGGGGCCTCGCGATGGCTGCGAGCCACACCGGGCCGGTCGACGAGGACCTCGACGACCGTGCCGGTGAGCGCATCGCGGCGGGCTGCGGTGATCGGATCCTGCAGCTCACGCAGCTCGTGCAGCCGCTCCGCCATCAGCTGCGGATCGACAGCGCCGTCGAGATCGGCGGCGTACGTGCCGTCCTCGCGGCTGTAGGGGAAGAAGCCCACCCAATCGAGCTGGGCGTGCTCGAGGAAGCGCAGCAGTCGGTCGTGGTCCTGCTCGGTCTCGCCGGGATAGCCCACGATGAAGCTCGATCGGAACGTGGCCTCGGGCGTCTCGGCCCGGATCTCCTCGATGCGGGCCAGGAAGCGGTCGCCGTCGCCCCAGCGCCGCATCCGGCGAAGCAACGGCCGCGACACGTGCTGCAACGACAGGTCGAAGTACGGCACACCGGTGGCGAAGATGGCCCTTACCAGGCTGGGGGTGAGGTCGGAGGGATACAGGTAGAGCAGGCGGACCCGGGCTACGAGGTCGTTGATCGCCTCGACCAGCTCGACGATGCGGCGCTCGCCCTTGCCCTGGTCGCGGCCGTAGGCGGCGAGGTCCTGGGCGACCAGCACGATCTCCTGCACTCCCCCAGCGGCCAAGGACTCGGCTTCCGCCACGATGGCGTCGACCGACCGGCTGCGCTGCGGTCCCCGGAAGCTGGGAATTGCGCAGAACCCGCAGGCCCGGTCGCATCCCTCGGCCACCTTGACGTAGGCCCACGGGGCGGTCGGCGCGGGACGCGGCAGGTTGAGCAGGTCGAAGCTCGGCGGGGCTTGGGCCTTGCTGCGGGTCGGACCCAGATGCACCGGCACGCCGAAGCCCACAACAACATCGGCCTCGGGCAGGGCCTCGGCCAGCTCGTCGCCGTAGCGCTCGGCCATGCAACCGGTGACCACCAGTTCGGCGCCGTCGCGGCTCTGCCGTTCCGACAGCCCCAGGATCGTGTCGATGGACTCCTGCCGCGCTTCCTCGATGAAGGCGCAGGTGTTGACCACGACCAGATCGGCGGCCTCGGGCGCGTCGGCGGCGACGAGCCCGTCGGCGAGCAACGTCCATGTGAGCTTGTCCGAATCGACCTGGTTCTTCGGACAGCCCAAGGTCTCCACCCAGAACCGGCGGGCCATCCGCGCCAGGCTACTGACCCGGCCTGCCTATCCAGGAACCACGTACGGGACTCAGGGCACCACCCAGCCGGTCTTCAGCGGACGAGCCCCGTCGATGTGCAGCGACAACGGAGCGATGGGTAGGCCGTGGAAGCGGAACTCACCGTCCTCGTCGGTGCGGATGATCTCGGATCCTTGCGGCCAGAAAGCCGTCACCTCGGCTGGCTTGGGGGGCATGACGTTGCCGCTGAGCAGCATCTCGCCGTCCTTGGCCTTGAAGGTCAGGTCGACCCAGTCGGATCCCTTGGCGAAGCGGACGTGCCGCATCTCGCTGAGGATCCTCGAGGGCGCCTCGCCCAACGTTCGATTGGTCAGCGAGTCGTAGACCTTGTCGGCCAGCGGGGCGTTGATGGTGAACCAACCGAAGGCGTTGCTGGCCGCGATCTCGAAGTCGTCGGGGACTTCGTTGTCGTTGGCCACGATGCGCTGCAGGTCGGGCAAGACCGCCCACCCGTCGGCATCGAGGATGCGGCCCAGCCGATCGAGACAGCGGGCACACGTCGGTTCGACCTTGTCCGCAGCCACGTCGAGCGCGGCGCTGATGTCCTCGGCCGACGGACGCGGTTCGGTGACCACCAGCCGCAGCAGGCGCTGGCAGCGCACACCGATGCGCAGGAACGCCGTGACCAACCCGGTCCCGTCGCAGGTGACCCGGGCCGCAGCCCAGCTGGTGCGCCCGTTCATGTGGAGCGGACGGAGGCATTCGGCGCGGGTGGTGGCGGCGATCCATCCGCTGATGGCCTCGGGCGTGTGGATGCGGGGCAGGTACTCCACCAGACGCAGCCACACGACCTGGTTGACCTCGGCCGAGGTCCGCCCCCTCAGCCCGTAGCCCCGGCAGATGGCGTGGACCAGGCCGACGTAGCGCGCGACGAGGGCATGCCATGCCTCCTCGTCGCCCGTCCGAGCACGTTCAACTACCTCGGCATCGACTGTGCTGGCGCCCACCAGTGTCTCCACGTCGCGTCCACCCCCGCAAACGGCCCTTCCTGCCGCCGATCTTACGCGGCGAAGCGCTCCCATCACGCAACGCGTGGTGTGACATAGGTATCAGCAAGCAGAAAACCGGAAATTGCCGCCGTTTCCGGGCCTCAGCAACGGAAACGGCGGCAATTTGCTGCGTCGATGTGGCGAAGCTGCGCCAGGCGCCGGACCGGTTGGGCTTGTGGGGGATGTTGATCCAGTTGACCACCGGGGGTCGTCGAGGGCACCAACTCCTAGTGACCTGAGTCGTTAGTTCGCGGGTAGATGGGTGGTCGTGGGAGTCTTTGTCCCTTCGCGGTGATGATGGGGGCTGGGATGGGTGGTGCACGGGTCGAGGTCTCGTTGAGTGACGAGGAACGAGAGGTCCTCGAGCGGTGGGCGCGGCGTCCGAAGAGCTCGCAGGCTTTGGCGTTGCGTTGTCGGATCGTGCTGGCCGCGGCGGCCGGTGAGCAGAGCAAGGACATCGCCGCGCGGTTGGGTTGCACTGGGTCGACGGTTGGGAAGTGGCGGGGACGGTTCGCCACCCGAGGCCTCGATGGCCTGCATGACGAGCCCCGTCCGGGCAAGCCCCGCACGATCGGGGATACCGACGTCGAGCGGGTGATCGTTACGACCCTGGAACAGACACCTCCGAACGCGACCCATTGGTCGACGCGGTCCCTGGCGGCGGCGACGGGCATGTCCCAGTCGGCGGTCTCCCGGATTTGGCGGGCCTTTGGGCTCAAACCGCACCAGACCGAGAGCTTCAAGCTGTCACCGGACCCGCAGTTCATCGACAAGGTCCGTGACATCGTGGCGCTCTATTTGGACCCACCGGATGCCGCGGTGGTGCTTTGCGTGGACGAGAAGTCCCAGATCCAGGCTCTGGACCGCACCGCTCCGGTGCTGCCGCTGTTGCCCGGCACTCCCGAGCGGCGCACCCATGACTATGTGCGTAACGGCACCACGAACCTCTACGCCGCTCTCAATGTCGCTTCCGGCCAGGTCATCGCCGACACCACCGCTCGACACCGGGCCGAAGAGTTCCGCCGCTTCTTGAACCTCATCGACCGCACCGTCCCCGAGGGCCTTGATGTCCATGTCGTGTTGGACAACTCATCGACCCACAAGACACCGTCGATCCAACGCTGGCTCGTCCGTCACCCTCGCTTCACGCTGCACTTCACACCCACCTACAGCTCCTGGCTCAACCTCGTCGAACGCTGGTTCGCCGAGCTGACCACCAAGTGGCTCACACGAAGCACCCACCGATCCGTCCGCGATCTCACCGCAGCGATCCGCACCTGGATCGCCAACTGGAACGACAACCCCAAACCCTTCATCTGGCACAAGACCGCCGACGAAATCCTCGACAGCCTCGCCACCTACTGCCAACGGATCAACGACTCAGGTCACTAGCTCGGCGCGGGCAGGACGCGGTGTCGCCGCAAGTAGGCGACAACAACGGCGGCGCCGGCGACGACGACAGCGCGGGGATGCGGGTCAGGACCGTCTCGACCACGAACCGGTCGGGGTCAATCGGTGTGGATGGCGTCCAGGACCTTGAGACGACCGGCCCGCCATGCCGGCCACATGGCGGCCAGGAGCCCCAGGACACCAGCGATCAGGGCCAGGATGACAAGAGTGGTCACGGGTACTCGGAACACGTTGAAACCCTCGTCCCGTAGGGCCGAGACGAGTCCCCAGCCCCCGAGCAAGCCGAGGACGAGACCGAGCGCGGCCCCGAACAGGGCCACGATGACGGCCTCCCAGCGGATGGTCGCTCGCAGCTGGCGCCGGCTCATGCCGACGGCCCGGAGCAAGCCCATCTCCCGGGTCCGCTCGAACACCGACAGGGCGATGGTGTTGGCGATGCCCACCATGGCGATGATGAACGCCAGGACCATCAGCACACCGATCATGTTCACGACCATGTCGAGCTGACCGCCGATCTGGTTCTTGAAGTCGTCCATGTCCTGCACCTTGGGCGTGCCGAACGGCTTGACCGCTTTCTCGAGGATCGGCTTGACCTTGTCGACGGATTCGCCGTCCACCAGCTTGATGAGCACCGTCGAGTCGGTGCTACCGGGCACGGCCTGGGCGAACTGGTCCGAACCGATGACGTAGTCGCCCAACCCGGTTCCCTGCGTCCGCTCCTTGTAGATGCCAGCCACGGTCAGCCGGGTGGTGCCGGTGTTGAGGAACTCGGCGTCCAGCGAGCTGCCAACCGCCAGGTCGTGCTTCTTCGCCACCTTGTCGAGCACGACGATCTGGCCCTCGCCGAGGGCCTCGCTGCCCTCGACCATCTTCAGACCGAACATCTCGAACGCATCGGATGATGTCCCGATGATCAGGGTGGCCTTGTCGTCGATCTTGACCGGGGCCTGCCGCACCGGAACGGCGCTCTGGACCTCCGGCAGCGCGGCCACGGTAGTTGCCACTTCCGGCGGCATCCCCAAGGTGCCGGTCGAATCAGCCTGGATGATGAAGTCCACGGCGAAGGTGTCGTCGAGCACCTTGTCGATGGACGCCCGGATCGACGCGTTGAGCACGAGCACCAGGGACATGACCCCGATGCCGACCATCAAGGCATAGGCAGTCACCGCGCTGCGCTTCGGATTGCGGCCGGCGTTCTCGCGGGCCAGGGATCCGGTGATGCCCCGGAGCTTGTCCAAGGGCCAGCCGACCACGGCGCTGACCGGCCCAGCCAGACCGGGGCCGGACACGATCAACCCGGCCAGCACCAGGGCAAGCCCGTATCCCACCAAGGCGAGATCGGCTTGGCCGGCTCCCATGACCGCAAGCAGACCTCCCGACGCCAGGACCACCAACCCGATGATGAAACGCGGCTTCGAGCGACCGGAGGTGTCGATCTCGACCTCGCGCATGGCTGCCACCGGCGGCACCCGAGAGGCCCGCCACGCCGGCATCAGGGATGCGAACAGGGTCACCAGCAGACCCACGAGCAGGGCGATCACCAAGGCTTGGGGATTCACTGCCAGTGAGCCTTCGATCCCCATGAGACCCACCAGCGCGGCGGCAATCCCCAGCCCGAGGAGGAATCCGCACAGGGATCCCAGGAGGCCGGTGGCAACGGCTTCTATCAACACCGATCGTCGTACCTGACGCCGGCTGGCCCCGATGGCTCTGAGAAGCGCCATCTCGCGGGTCCGTTGCGCGATCACGATGGAGAAGGAGTTGTAGATGACGAACGCGCCGACGATCACCGCGATGACCGCGAATGCGGTCAGGAAGATGGTGAAGCCTGACAACTGCTTCTTCAGGTCGGACTGCGACTCCTCGGTGATCTTCTTGCCGGAGATCACTTGCACGTCGTCATCGGTCATGGCCGACTTCAGGTCATCGACCACCTCGCTCTGCGAGACGCCGTTCTCGGCCTTGACGGAGATCGACGAGAACTTCCCGGGCTGGCCCACCACCTTCTGGGCTTGGTCGGTCGTGAACAGGACGTTGGTGGCACCGCCCGCGCTCTCGGCCGTGCCGAAACCGGCGACGCCGACCAGGGTGTAGTCGCCGACGCCCGTCTTGGTCTGGACCTGGATGGTGTCGCCGACCGAGTAGTCCTGTTCCTTGGCGACCGCCGCGTCCACCACGATCTCGTTCGCCGCGCTCGGGGCTTTGCCCTCCCGCAACCGCCATGAGCTCAGCGCCTCGACATCGGACCAGCTCCCACCGAACGTCGGCGGGCCAAAGCCCTGGGAGCCGACCGGGTCGCCTTTGCTGTCGAGGATTTGCACCGTCCCGAAGACTTCGCCCTGGGCCGCCTCGACCGTGCCCACCGCCTGCACGGTCGGCAACAGCGTGGCGTCGATGTCGCCGCGCTGCTCACCGCCGCCCTCCAGTCCGGTGTCGATGGTCTGCCCCGAGCGGACCACGGCATCGGTGTTTTCGTAGGCCGTGGCGAACAGGTCGTCGAACGACTCGTTCATTGTGTCGGTGAGGATCAGGACGCCGGCGATGAATGCCACGCCCAATGCCACGGCGAGCAGGGTGGCGAGCATCCGGCCCTTGTGCGCGAGCAAGCCGCGCAGCGCAACCTTCCGCACTAGAACACCAACTCAGGCGCGTGCATCGAGCAACTCCTCGAGCTCTGCAACGGTCATCAGGACCGCCCGCGCCTTGGATCCCTCGGAGGGACCCACCACACCACGTTGCTCCAGCAGATCCATGAGCCGGCCCGCCCGGGCGAAACCGACCCGCAGCTTGCGCTGCAGCATCGACGTCGATCCCAGTTGGCTGCGGACCACCAGCTCCATGGCCTGGATCAACAGATCGTCGTCATCGTCGTCGCCACCGCCCGAGCGCGATCCGCCTGGACCGTCCTCGCTGCCCTGCACCGCCTCGTCGAAGGCGACGTCCGGGGCCTGCCGCTTCCACACCGCGGCGACCTTGCGCACCTCGGCCTCGGTGACCCACGCCCCCTGGAGCCGTCGGGCCACCGACGATCCGCCCTCGAGCAGGAGCATGTCGCCCTTGCCGATCAGCCGCTCGGCCCCGGCCTGGTCGAGGATGACCCGGCTGTCGGTCACCGACGACACCGCGAAGGCCAGGCGGGCCGGCACGTTGGCCTTGATCAGACCGGTGATGACGTTCACCGACGGCCGCTGGGTGGCGATGACCAGGTGGATCCCCACCGCCCGGGCCATCTGGGCCAACCGGCAGATGGACTCCTCGACGTCACGGGCCGCCACCATCATGAGGTCGGCCAGCTCGTCGATCACGACCAGGAGGTAGGGCATCCGGGGGTACTCCCGGACGATCTCGCCCGCCGCGTTGGTCTCGGCGGCCAGGTCGCCTCGGGCGACGGCGCCGTTGTAACCGTTGACATCCCGGAAGCCGACCTCGGCCAGCACGTCGTAGCGGCGCTCCATCTCCTTGACCGCCCAGGCCAGGGCGTTGGCCGCCTTCTTGGGGTTGGTGACCACCTGGGTGAGCAGATGGGGCAGCCGGTCATACTGGCCCATCTCGACCCGCTTGGGGTCGACCAGGATCATGCGCACCTGGTCCGGTGTGGACCGCATCAGGATCGAGGTCAGCAGCGAGTTGAGACAGCTCGACTTGCCGGCCCCGGTGGCTCCGGCGATCAGGAGGTGCGGCATCGCGGCCAGGTTCATCATCACCGAACGACCGTTGATGTCCCGTCCCACGGCCACGTCGAGGGGATGGGTGGCCCGCTTGGCCTCCTCGCTGATCAGGATGTCCCCCAGAGCCACCACTTGGCGCCGGACGTTGGGGACCTCGATGCCGATGGCCTGCTTGCCAGGGATGGGCGCCAGGATGCGCACGTCCGGCGTGGCCATGGCGTAGGCGATGTCCTTGTGCAGGCTGGTGACCCGGTTGACCTTGACCCCGGGCGCCAACTCCAGCTCGTAGCGGCTCACCGTCGGTCCGACCACCATGCCCACCAGCCGGGTCTCGACCGCGTGCTCGGCCAGGGCCCGCTCCAGGGTGCGTCCGGTCTCCTCGACCGCTCGGCGATCGACCTGCTGGGCCGAGCTGCGCTCCAGCACCGACATCGGGGGCAGCTTCCAGGGCGAGGCTTTGATCGAGGACCCCAGGTCGATGGCCAGCTGCTCGACCAGTCCCTCATCAGTCACCGGCAGCTTCTTGGCCCGACTGGGTCGGGAGCTGGTCGCGGTGTCGTCGTCATCACCGGCCGGTCCGGCGGGGACGATCGGGGTGGCACCGGTGCTGTGCCGGCCGGGCACGAGCGTGTCGTCCCGGTCCTGCTCGTAGCCCCCGCTGTGGAACTCCAGGTCCCCGTAGGCCGACTCGGGCGGCTCGGCGATCTCGCCGGGCAGCAGGAACAGCCGGCTCAGTCGGGAACGGGTGCCTCCGGTCAGCGGGCGCATCCCGGCCATCGTGCGGTTGGCTGCCACCCGGATCGGGGTGCGGGTGAAGACCACCAGCCCCAAGATGGCCACGGCTCCGAGCACCAGCCCGGCACCCCATTGACCCAGCAACCGGTCGAGCGGGCCGCCGATCATGGCGCCGAACCAGCCGCCGGCCTCCCGCAGCACCGCCGGGGGCGCCGACGAGGACGGCGCCCCGGCTGTCACGTGCAGCAAGCCCACCGATGCGATGGCCATGAGCGCGCAGCCGACCCCGACGTGCTGGGCCACCGAGGGCTCGTCGACCTGGTCCACTGCCGCCGTTGCCTTGGTGGTGCGAGCGGTCCGTGTCGTGGTCTCGCCGCTGCGCCCGGCGCCCTCGTCGTCCGCGTCGTCGAGATCGCTCCGACGCGCCCGGGCCCGGGTGCTGGGCCCTTCCCACCAGATGAGGGCCAGGCCGCCGAGGGCCATGGCCC
>DASXTK010000153.1:0-33126 GCA_036505485.1 Acidimicrobiales bacterium | reverse complement strand
CGTTTTTGGTTGGTAGGCAACCAAAAACGTTCAAAGAGCGATGGAACAAGCCGCTCCGCCACCATCCCTCGGAGCGTCGTTTCACCGGCGAAGCCCGCGCCCCACGTGAGCATCCAGCCGAACTCGACCGACAGACCACCCCCGGATAGGTCACAAGAGCCGAAATTGAGATAGGAGCGGTTGCCTAGCAACCATCCCTATCTCAATTTCGGCGACGGGGCTGTAACTCGGTCACCATCCCATGGAGCCGGCCACCTGCTTGGTTGTCGCGTTGAGCCGGTTCCACACGTTGACGGTGGCAATGGAGACGACCAGGGCGGCCAGCTGCTGCTCGTCGTAGTGCCGGGCTGCCTCGTCCCAGACGGCGTCGGGGACAGGGTCCTCCCGGTCACTGAGCCGAGTGACGGCCTCGGTCAGGGCCAGGGCGGCACGTTCGGCGTCGTTGAAGTAGGGCGACTCCCGCCAAGCGGCCACGCCGAAGATGCGCTCGTCGGATTCGCGGGACTTCTTGAGCTCCTGCGAGTGCATGTCGACGCAGAAGCTGCAGCCGTTGATCTGGCTGGCGCGCAGGTGGACAAGGGTGAGCGTCGCCGCAGGAACGCCGGCCCGCTGTGTGGCCTTGCCCAGGCTGAGCAGGGCGTCCATGGCGCCGGGCAGCACCATCGCCGGGCTCTTCATCCGTGGTTCCATCGTTGCTTCCCTCCAGGGGGCTTCGGTTTCCTTGTTACTCCCTTGACGATCAGCGGCGAAGGAATGTGACGGCGGGAGTCCCTTACACTGACACCAGCTTGTGATGCCGTTCACGAGGGGGCCCGATGACCGAGCGCAAACCTCCGGGAGTCAGCTGGGAGACCTGGATCGACCGTCAGATCCGTCAGGGCATGGAGCGAGGGGATTTCGACGGCCTGCCCGGCCACGGCAAGCCGATCGAGGACTTGGACCGCACCCGTGACGAGCTGTGGTGGGTCAAGGACAAGCTCCGACGGGAGGAGGTGGGCTTCCTGCCCCCCACCCTGGCGCTGCGCAAGGAGGTGGAGGACGCCCGGGCCCGCATCGCTGCCACGGAAGCCGAGGACGAGGTGCGCCGGATCGTCACCGACATCAACGAGCGGATCGTCAAAGTGAACTCCCGGGCCACCGCCGGGCCGCCCTCGACGGTCATGACGCTCGATCTGGAGCAGGTCCTCAGGACCTGGAAGGAGTCTCGTCGGCTCCCATGACCCGGATTTCGTTGGCGGCCGCCATCGAGGACGTGGCCGGGCGCGATCCCGTGCTGGCCAACCTGGTCGGGCTCGTCGGACCGATCTCCTACCGGCCCCGCGACGCTGACGGCCACTTCGGCGCGCTGGTCCGGGCGATCGTCTTCCAGCAGCTGGCCGGAGCGGCCGCTCGAGCCATCCACCAACGGGTCCTCGCCACCACCGACGGCAGCCTCACCCCCGAGGCCCTGGCCAGCGTGTCGGATGAGGCGCTGCGTGCCGCCGGCCTGTCCTGGGCCAAGCTGGCATCGCTGCGGGACCTGTCGGCCAAGGTCCTCGACGGCACCGTCGTCCTGAACCGGTCGTCGTCGAGACTCAGCGACGACGAGATCGTCGCCCGGCTGACCAAGGTCCGGGGCATCGGTCCGTGGACCGCCGAGATGTTCCTGATGTTCGAGCTGCGCCGGCTGGACGTGTGGCCCGTCGACGACCTCGGCGTCCGCCACGGCTACGCCCTGGCCTGGGGACTCGACGACCCACCTCGAGCCAAGGACCTCGTCCCGCTCGGCGACCGGTTCCGGCCCTACCGCTCGATCGTCGCCCGCTACTGCTGGGAAGCCGTGGCCCTGTTCCGCGGCGGCACCGACCCCAACCTCCGCTAGGACCGGTCGTGGCCGGCGAGTGGTTCGAGTGGACCTGGGACGACTCCCTGTTCGCCGGAGCGGCTCCGTACTACGAGCGTGGACGGCTGCCGTACGCGCCCGGCCTCGCCGAAGCGTTCGAGGCGGCTCTCGATCTGAACGGCCGAGGTCGCCTTCTCGACGTCGGCTGCGGTCCGGGAACGGTGACGCTCCGACTCGCTCACCTCTTCGAGGAGGTCGTCGGCGTCGACCCGGACCAGGGGATGCTGCGGGAGGCCGCCCGGCTGGCCTCGGACCGGCTCGTCGCCAATGCCCGCTGGGTCAACATTCGGGCGGAGGACCTCCCGTCCGACCTCGGCACCTTCCGGACGGTCACGTTCGCGGCCTCGTTCCACTGGATGGACCGACCCCGGGTAGCGGCCACGGTCCGGGACATGCTGATTCCCGGAGGTGCAGTGGTCCAGGTCGACGGCCGTCATCAGGATCTGGTGGCTCCAGGCGGCGACCTGCCAGCGCCACCGAGGGACAGGATCGACCAGCTTCGTCGGGCCTATCTCGGCGACGATCGCCGGGCTGGCGCCTCCATCCGGAACACCTCACCGGACAACGAGGCCGAGGTGTTCCGGGAAGCCGGATTCGTGGGTCCGGACCTCGTCATCGTCCCCGATGGGCGGGTCCTCGCCAGGTCGGTCGAAGACCTCGTGGCGGAGACGTTCTCCATGTCATCCACGGCGCCCCACTTGTTCGGCCCACGTCTCCAAGACTTCGAGGCCGACCTCCGTCGACTCCTAGCCGACGCCGCTCCAGCCGGCAGGTTCGGGGTGCGGCTCCCCGACAACGAACTGAAGGTGTGGAATGGACCACACTGAGTGGCAAGCTCCGCACTATGAGTATCGATACGGCGGTGCGGGCTCCGGCGAGGTGGGTGTCGGCGAAGTGGCTCGGCGGGCCGCTCAGCGACACGTTGTTCGCGCTGCTGTGGGTGCCGTTCGCCGTCGCCGCTCTAGCCGCCGACGACCATCCCGCCCTGCTGACCTGGCTGGTCGCAGCCACCCTCACCTTCTCGTTCATGCACCAGCCGCTGACCCTGTGGCTGGTCTACGGCGACTCCGACCAACTCGCCGGCGGGCGGCGGCTGTTCACGTGGACTCCCCCGGTGACGGCCATGCTCGTGGTGGCTGGCCTGCTGATCGCACCGATCGCCGTGGTGCTCGTCGCCGGCATCTGGAACGCGGCCCACACCCTCCGCCAGCGCTACGGGATCACCCGCATCTACGGCCGGATGGCCGGCCAGACCGACGGTCGGGCCGAGCACGCCATGTTGTGGTCCTGGTTTGCCCTGACGGTCGTACTCGTGGCCGCCAACCCCCGCATCGGCGCCCAGACCAGCCGCAGCGGGATCGCCGGACGCAACCGGGCGGCGCTCGACCACCTCAACGTCAGCGGTACCGTCGCCGTCGCCATCCTCGCGGCGGCAGTCATCGCAGCCGCAGTGCTCACCGGACAGTGGCTCCGGGCCGAGGCCAACCGTCCAGCCACGAACCCGGCGAAGTGGCTCTATCTCGGCTCGACGTCGGCGCTGCTGGTGATGACGGTGGCCAATCCCATCGCCGGCTTCATGGGCTACGTCGGCTCAAGAGCCGCCGAGTACCTGGTCATCGTCCACCGGCGAGTGGGCCAGGCCCCGAGGAGTCCAGGTCCTCGGGGCCGCGGCCCGCTCTATGGCTTCGTCGGGACGACCGGTCCGACGGCGTTCATCGTCACCTATCTGATCAGTGCCGCTGCGGTGGTCGTGATCCTCGATCGCATCGGCAACCGGACCATGGCGAGCGCCGTCGCCCTCCTGCTCGGTGGGCTCCACCACTTCTATAACGGCCTCATCTGGAAGCTGCGGCGCCCCGAGGTGGCTACGGCGCTCCTTCGACCAGGCGGAGGTGGCTGATGAGGTACACCAGGTGGTCCCGGCTCAGATAGCTGCCGACCTGGTACATGCACGGCGATCCCTGGACCTTCATGTACGAGATCCACGCTGTCGGGGTGCCGTCGAACTGGCTCGGGGTCTCGGTGCCGTCGCCGGAGACGCCCCAGCCGACCATGCTGCCGTCGTCCCACGTCTGGACGTCCGGCCAGCGGTTCACCGAGGACTCGAGCGACATCCCGCCTGATGGATCGCCTATGAGGATCGCAGAGACGTAGAACGTGGCCCGACCGGCACCGACCACCGGATCTTGGATGTCGACCTCGCCGTTGGCGCCGGGCAGGTCGAACTCGACCCACCAAGCCCCCGGTTGGCCTCGGTCCGTGGCCCGGGCGGTAGCGCCGGTGCCGTCGCCGAGGTCGTCCGGTGCGAGCAGGGGGCACTGGGCCTGGGCCTCGGGATCGCTGTTCCACGACGCGACGAAGGCGGGCACGTCGGCCTGGGCCAACGGCGGTGCGGCGAGCCAGGGTGCGGTGGAGCCGAAGGGGCTATCCGTCTCCGCTGCGGGTTCCGGCGGTGGTGGCGGTGCGTCGACCACGGTGGTGTCGGGCGTCTGTGACTCCTGCGACTGACCGGCGGTCGACAGCTCCTTGGCGTGGTCCGTCCTGGCCAGCGACCACGTAGGAATCGCCAGCCCGACCAGGACGACGACCATGGCGCCTGTGCGGAGCCGGCGCCGCCTGACCCGACGGGCTCGGGCCCGGGCCGCGATCGCCTCCATCGGGGGCGCCGCGGACGACGGGTGCCGGACCAGCGGCTCCAGGGCACTTCGAAGGTCATCCATATCCGATCCTCTCCTCGTCACGGGAGTGCCAGGCCAGGACGCCGGCGAGGCGCCGGCGCGCGGTCGTGAGGGTGGCCGAGGCCGAACCGCGGGTGACCCCCATCAGCTCGGCCACGTCGGCCTCGGGCAGGTCGAGCACATAACGCAGGGCGATGGCCACCCGCTGCTGGCGGGGCAGGTCCCGGACGGCGTCCCACACCTCGGGCTGCACCATCGCGGGTGGTTCCTCGGTGGGACGCGTCCGCCGCAGCAGTTCGTGCTCCAGCGCGAGCCGGCGGGCTCGACGGCGCACGATGTTGAGAGCGACCCGGTAGAGCCAGCCGCCGGGAGAGGCCATCTCGCTGACCCGGTCCCAGCGTTCGAAGGCCCGCACGAACGCCTCGGCCGTGGCATCGGCCGCGATGTCCCCGCTGCCGGCGACCACGGTGAGGGCACCGAGCAGGCGCGGATGCTCGTCCCGGTACCAGGTCTCGAACTCGGAGCTGCCCAGCATCACCCCATCAAGTCACCACACCCCTGAGATGCTTAGACCGCGCGGACTACGCGAGCTGTTTCTCGAACCAGTGGTCGGCGTACGGCTCGTCGTTGAAGGCGCCGACCTCGCGGTATCCGGCCGAGTGGTACAGGGCGATCGCCTCGGTGAGCGTCCGGTTGGTGTCGAGCCGGATCGTGTGGACGCCAGCCGCGGTGGCACGGACCTCCAGTTCGCCCAGCAGGCGTCGACCGACCCCCAGTCCCCGAGCGGACCGGGCCACCCACAGGCGCTTGAGCTCGGTCGGCTCGGCACCGTGGAACTTCAACGCACCGCAGCCGACGGGCTGACCCCGCAACGTCGCCACGAGAAACACGCCGGCGGGTGGGCGCATCTCGTCCAGCCCGGCTGGCAGGGTCTGCGCCGGATCGAACCCGGCGTCGAACCGATCGTCCAGCTCGGTGAAGTACTCGTGCAGACAATGCGTTGCGTGCGGATGGGCGGGGTCAATGACGTCGACCTCGACCAGCGTGGCCGTCAGGAGCCTCTCGACCGCGCTCATGGCCGAGACCAGCCGCTCGCGCTGGGCGTCGTCCAGCGGGTCGAGGAAGGACCAGGCCAGCGCCTGGCTCCGCTCGTCGAGCACCGCTCGTTCGGCTCGCCCCCGCTTCGTGAGACGGGCCGTCCGGACCCGCTGGTCCGTGTCGCTGGCACCGACGGTGACCAGGTCGGCGGTCTCCAGGGAGCGCAGGAGCCGGCTGAGGTAGCCGGAGTCCAGGCCCAGACGGGTTCGCAGGGAGCGCACGTCACAGCCCTGCTCGCCGATCTCCCACAGCACCCGGGCCTCACCCAGCGGCCGATCCAGGGCCAGGAAGTGATCGTCGAGCGCCCCCACCCGCTGGGTCACGGTCCGATTGAACCGCCGAACCACCGCAACCATCCCCTCGTCCACCATTTACCTGACCTTAGTCAGCTAATTCCGCGTTCACGGCCTCGCGCAGGGCCTGGTGGCCCGCTTCGAGTCCGTCGGTCATGGCGATGACGTGGGTGCGGGGGCGGGCTGCCATCACTGCTTGGAGCCGGTCGAAGGACTCGGCGATCACTGCTCCGACCGCGGGCTCGGCGAGATCGGCTTGTGGATGGGCTCGACCCGCGGCGGAGAGCTCTGCTCGCCGGACTTGGAACCGCTCGTTGACGGCCGATTCGGTGTCCATCAACAAGGTCTCGACGAACCGGACGCTCAGGGTTCGGGCAAGGTCGTCGAGGGCGTCGATGAAGTCGGTGTGGCCGAGGTACTGCGGAACGATCACGTCGTGGCCGGCTCGCAGGTGGGTCTCGGCCAGGGCCAACGCCAAGCCCCGGGCTAGCAGCTTGGATTCGTCGTGGTCCTGCCAGCGACCCAGCGTGACCCGGAGGGCGTCGATCTCGAGACAGAGGACCAGAGGGTGGTCCTCGACGTACCGTCGGGCCATGGTCGACTTCCCGACGCCGGGCGGGCCGTTCACAAGGATCAGGTTGGTGATCGGAGCATTCTGCCGGGGCCGTTTGTCCGGGAGATAACGTCCGGGGGCATGTTGCGGACCAGGTTCACTGAGCTCGTGGGGTGTGAGGTTCCGATCCAGCTTGCGCCCATGGGCGGGATCGTCACGCCTGAGCTCATCGGAGCGGTGACCTCAGCCGGGGCCATGGGGATGACCGGGATGCCCATGGCGCCCGCTTCGGTCGTGGCCGAAGCGCTCGACGTTCTGGCCGCCGTGGCCAAGGGGCCAATGGGCTTCAACGTGGTCCTGCCGTTCCTCGACCCCGACGTGGTGGAGGCCGCGGCCGCACGGTGCCGTTAGTTCGACTTCTATCACGGTCCGGTGGACGCATCCCTGGTCAAGCGGGTCCACGACGCGGGTGCGCTGGCCGGCTGGCAGGTGGGAGCGGTGGACGATGCCCGTGCCGCCGCCGACGCCGGCTGCGACCTGCTCGTCATCCGCGGCACCGAGGGCGGTGGGCGGATGTACGGCACCCGCAGCCTCTGGCCCCTCCTGGCCGAGGTGCTCGACGCCGTGAGCGTCCCGGTGCTGGCCAGCGGTGGGATCGCGGACGGACGGGGGCTGGCCGCGGCGCTCGCCGCCGGTGCGGCCGGAGTCCGCATGGGGACACGCTTCGTCGCGTCCCTGGAGTCCGGCGCTCACCCCGCCTACAAGGAGGCTGTCGTGGCCGCCGACGCCGCTGGCACGGTTCTGACCGACGCGTTCCGGACCGGGTGGCCCGACAAGTGGTCGGCATCCCGGGTCCTGCGCGTCGCGCTCGACCACAGCGAGACGCTCGCCGACGACGGCCGCCCGGTCGGCCAGGCCCACGTGGGGCCCCTGACGATCGACGTGCCCCGGTTCGGCGTCATCCCACCCACCGCCACCACCGACGGCGACATCGGCGCCATGGCCATGTACGCGGGCGAATCCACCGCCCTGATCCACGCCATAGAACCCGCCGCCGAAATCGTCACCCGAATCGCCGACCAAGCCGAAACCCTCCTCCGCGCCGCAGCACCCCACAATTAGCTGGCGGCTTCGAACCGGTCAGGGGACGATGAGTCCATGCGTGGCGTGGTTCTCACCGACGGACTGTTCGTCCAGCAGTCGCTGGTGCCGTTCGCCGCGCTCGACGGCGAGCGAACCTGACCCCTTCCCGCCCCATCGGAGCCCCGGGAAGGGGCTCCAACCACGTAGTCGCCGCTCCTGGCGACGCGGCCCCGACGAGGGCTCCGAGCCTCACCCGTCGTTGACTCGTGGCGGGTCCCGAAAGCGGACGATCGGGCGCGCGCGCGCCCACGCAGCAAGGAGATCCTTCAGTGGCCAAGCCGGCCTTCGTGCGGACCAAGCCGCACTGCAACATCGGAACCATGGGTCATGTCGATCACGGCAAGACCACGCTCACCTCGGCGATCACCCAGGTGCTGGCCCGGCGGTCCGGGTCCGCCACCGGCGTCGCGTTCGAGGACATCGACCGCGCCCCCGAGGAGCGCGATCGGGGCATCACCATCAACATCGCTCACGTCGAGTACGAGACGGCGAACCGTCACTACGCGCACATCGACATGCCGGGCCACGCCGACTTCGTGAAGAACATGATCACCGGCGCGGCCCAGGTCGATGGAGCGATCCTCGTGGTGTCGGCCGCTGACGGTCCGGAGCCCCAGACCCGTGAGCACATCATCCTGGCTCGTCAGGTCGGGGTGGAGCATCTCGTCGTCGCCTTGAACAAGGCCGATGTTGCCGATCGTGACCTGCTCGAGCTGGTGGAGCTCGAGCTCAGGGACATGCTCGGTACATACGGATACGACAGCGACTCGGTTCCGATGATCCCGGTCTCGGCCACCGGTGCGCTCGACGGCGACCCGAAGTGGGAAGCCGCCATCGTCGAGCTCATGGAAGCGGTCGACTCGGCGATCCCCGAGCCGGTGCGCTCGGTCGACCAGCCCTTCCTCATGGCCGTGGAGGGGATCCAGTCGATCACCGGACGCGGGACCGTGCTCACCGGACTGGTGACACGCGGCCGCATCGCGATCGGGGACGAGGTGGACGTCGTGGGGCTCCGCGAGCCCGTGCGGTCGGTGGTCACCGGCATCGAGTCGTTCCGACGGACGATGACGGAGGCCATCGCCGGCGACAACGTCGGGCTCTTGCTCCGCGGCGTGGCCAAGGACCAGGTCGAGCGGGGAATGGTGGTCGCCCACCCGGGTTCCATCAACCCGCGCCGGAGCTTCGGCGCCACCCTCTACGCGCTCAGCACGGCCGAGGGTGGTCGGCGGCGGCCCTTCGGGTCGGGCTACTCGCCCCAGTTCTTCTTCCTGACCGCCGGGGTCACCGGTGTGGTCACCGTGGTCGACGGAACCCCCGTCGAGCCGGGCAGCCACGCCGAGGTCACCGTTGAGCTCGGCCGCGATGTGGCCATCGATGTCGGGCTCGACTTCGCAGTCCGGGAAGGGAACCGCACCATCGGCGCCGGGACCATCACCCGGCTCATCTGACCGGTGGGATCGGAGGGCGACAACCCTCCGGTCCCACGGGGCAAGCTTGGGCGTGGATTTGATGGTGGCTTTGGCGGAGCGGGGGATGCTTTTGGAGTCGGCTCGGGGGCCCTTGCCGAACGTGGCGGAGATGGTCGCGGGTGAGCCGATTCAGGGGAGCTGGTGGGGTCATCCGAAGGGCCATGCCATCTTCGCGGCGCTGAACTCCCTGGCCGAGTCGCCGGACGTCGTCCGGACGAGGCTGGTGAACGGCAAGGTGACGCTCATTCACCGCCGACTGTGGCCGGCGCTGGCTCGCGTCGGGGACCGGTTCCCGCTTGAACGTCTGGCGGCGATCAAGGAGGAGCACACGGCCTCGGGCGCACATCGAGTGCGGGAGCAGCCCTTTCCTCAGTGGATCCCCCAAGAGAGCCTCGACGCCGCCGACAATCTCTCGGAGGAGGAAGCACTCGCACAGCTCCCCGAGTTCCTCCGCCCCAACTGAGGATTACTCTCGGCGGTATGCCGCAAGCGGACGGCGCGAGTCGTTCTGGGCAACGTTGGCCGTTCGTCGTTGCGGCCCTGGGTCTGTTGCTGGCGGTCCCGGGAGCGATCGTCGCGATCCTGGCCATCGCGGACGACGGGGACGATGTCTCCACGGCGCAGCAGGAGCTGGGCTTCGATCCGGAAGAGCTCTTCGTAAGCCAGGCGGAAGTGACTGCCGACGAGCTGGCGGGAACGTATCGGTTCGTGGACGTCGATGACGCGCTCATCTCGACCTCCGGCTTCTTCCCCGACGCCCCGGAGGAGTTCATCGCCACGATCCGAGAACAGCTCAAGGAACAGCTCCGTCAACGCAGCCGGGTCCGAATCGAGCCCGATGGGTTCATCTCGGCGACCCGCTGTGAGGGCGGCATCATCGCTGCCCGCAACCCGGCGACGATCGACCCCACGACCGCGACCATCACCCTGACCGAATCACGGACGAAGACCACCGTGCAATCCGACAGCACGACCTGCGGGACCGGCTTCGACGGCGTCACCGTCCTCGGATACACCTTGAGCGGAATGGATCTCACGCTCACGATCCCCGACAGCGGTTCCTTCTACCTCCAGAAGGCCAGCGACTAGCCCTAAGCGGCGTCGTGGAAGATGAGGCCCAGGGTGTGCCGCTGCCCCGAGCGGAGGACGCTGACGCTGTGGCGCATCGGTCCGTTGGCCCAGCCCCGCTTCGTCCGCACCGGTCGGTCCCGGGTGGTGAACACCAGGCTGTGACCCTGGGGGATGGTGGTCGAAGTCGCCCGGGACTGGGCCCGAGGCCGTTGCTCCACCACGACGAACTCGCCGCCCGTGTAGTCGACGCCCGGCTCATCGAGGCCGATCACCACCTGCAGAGGAAAGACCAGTTCGCCGTAGATGTCCCGATGAAGGGCGTTCCAGCCCCCCGGGCCATAGCGCAGCATCAACGGCGTCGGAAGCCGCTGTCCGGCGGCGTGGCACAACTCGAGCCATTCGTCGAAGCCGTCGGGCCAGGGTGCGGGCTGGTCCCGCCGCGCCGCCCAGGTCCGGGCGATCGGGAGCAGGTGCGGCCAGAAGGCGGCCCGCAGCTCGGCGACGATGGAGGGAAGCGGTCGGGCGAAGTACCGGTACTGCCCCTCACCGAAGCGATAGCGGGCCATGTCGATGGTGGACCGGAAGAGGTCGTCCTTGCCGTAGCACTCGACCAACGACCGACACTCGGCCACGGTCAGCAACGAGCCACCGACTCCGACCCCGAGGTGATCGAGCCCCTCGGCGACGACCGGCCACTCGAGCCCGTCGACCCGCTTCTGCATCGACGACACGGAATCCATCACAAATCATTCAACGCTGAGCAGCCAAAGAATGTGAGGTCGTAACGGTCGAGACACGGAGCGTGAAGTAGCATTTGGCCTCTGAACAGGAGGTGGGGCGGTGACGGCGGATGTCATCCATCTCCAGGTAGTCCTGGCGAGCGGCGGCGAGTCGGACGATGAGGCGGTAGCTGAAGGCGTTCTCGCGCTCGGCGACGAACTGTCCGAGCTCGACGTCGACGAGGTGGAACCGGTCACCGCCGGTGATGCCCCTGAGGGCGCCAAGGGAATCGAGCTGCTGGCGCTGGGCAGCCTGGCCGTCACGCTCGGGCACTCGTCCAAGGTGCTCCGAGAGGTGGTCGAGGCGATCCGGGACTGGGCCCACCGCACCGGGACCAGGAACGTGAAGATGACCATAGATGGCGACGTCCTGGAGATCGCCGGTGCCTCCACCCAGGACGTGAAGACGCTGATCGACTCGTGGGTCGAGCGCCACGGCGAGCCGTGAGCCGTGGAGACCACGCGGGCGGCGCTGGTCGTAGCGGCCTACGAGTTCGACGATCCCCGGTTCCAGCGGCTCAGATCGCCGGCCCGCGACGTCGACGCCCTGGCGGGAGTCCTGGGCGACCCGGCCATCGGCGGGTTCACCGTGCAATCCGTGGTCAACCAGTCGGGCCCGACGGTGCAACAGGAGCTCGAGCGGTTCTTCTCCGGACGCAAGCCTGACGACCTCCTCCTCGTCTACTTCTCCTGCCATGGGGTGAAGGACGCCACCGGACGCCTCTACTTCGCCACGACGAACACCACCTTCGACCTGCTGCGGTCGACCGGGATCTCGGCGTCGTTCGTCAGCGAGCAGATGGAGCTGACCCGGTCCAAGCGCATCGTCCTGTTGCTCGACTGTTGTTACAGCGGGGCGTTCCTCAAGGGGTTTCGAGCCCGAGGTGACGACTCGGTCGGCGTCAACCAGCTGGAGGGACGCGGCCGCGCCGTGATCACGGCGTCCCGGTCCACCGAGTACGCCTTCGAAGCCGACGAGTTGACCGAGGAGAACGCCCTGCCCTCCGTCTTCACCGGAGCGATCATCGAGGGACTCTCCACCGGGGCGGCCGATCGAGACGGCGACGGCGTCGTGACCGTCGACGAGCTGTACGACTTCGTCTACGACCACGTGCGCGGCAAGGTCGCGGGCCAGACCCCGGGCCGCTGGGTGAACCTGGAGGGGGAGCTGGTCGTCGCCCGGAATCCCCGGCCTCCGGTACGACCAGCCGAGCTTCCGGGGGAGCTCCGCAAGGCGGTCGAGAGCGAGGTGGCCATCTACCGCCTCGGTGCGGTGTGGCAGCTGAAGCAATGGTTCGAGGAGGGAGAGCCGGGCCAACGGCTGGCCGCCAAGACCGTGCTCGAACAGCTCACCCAGGACTACGACCAGCGGGTCCGGGAGGCAACGACCGCCGTCCTCGCAGCGGCCACCGCCACCCCTACCGAGACGGCGCCGCCGGCGCTGATCCCGTCCCCCAAACCCGAACCCGCACCCGAGTCCACCCCAGCGCCGGAACCAGAACCCACACCAGCACCGGTGGATGCCGCCACCGAACCGGAGTCCACGCCGGGGCCGGTAGACACCGCCGAGGCTGTGGAATCGGAGCCCGCGGGACCGGCGGTCGGGGGTGGGTTCCGGGGTATCGGGTGGTGGCTTGTCGTCGGGGTCGTCGGGTCGGTGCTGGCCCTGTTCCTCCCGCTCGCCCCCCACGACATCGGGCCTGACGGACACCTGACCAACGACGGCTGGTACGTGTTGTGGATCCTCAGCGTCGGCGGGATCGTCGCCTACGCGGCCTGGACGTTCCTCGGCGAAGGTCGCCCGAGCGGTGTCGGCGTCGCCCTCACCGTTGGGCTTGTTCCCTCCTTTGTGGGGATGGGGATCGGCACGGTCGCCATCAGCGCGTCCCTGGCGGACGACTACGTCACGAGCCCAGGGCCCGGCTTCTTCCTGCTGATGCTCGGCAACGTCGCTCTCCTCGTCGCGGCCGTGCTCACCCTGCTCCGCTCCCGGCCCTACCTCGCGCTGCCGGCGCGTTCGACGAGCTCGAGCATCCTCGCCGGCGTGATCGCCGCGGCGATGGGCGCGGCCGCCATCTACGGGCTGTCCGAGTTCACGATCCGCCACTACCACCACGGCAACCTCGACGTGCAGGTCGGCCAGATCTGGAACCTGATCTGGTGTCTCCTGGCGCTCACGGCGAGCGTCTGCCTGGCGTCGGGGTGGATCCACGACCACGTGGTGCGGGGCAAGATCAGGATCGTCGTGACCATGGCGGCCTATGCGGTCGTCGCCGTCGCCTTCCTCCTGGCGGTCAACCCGACCTACCTGGAGGACGCTCTCGTGCTGGCCTGGTTCATCACCTTCGCCGTGGGCGCGGTTGCCGTGCCGTTCGTCGCGATGCTCGTCCTGTCACGCCGCCTCGGAGCCGTGATCCTCGCCGCCTGGGCCCTCGAGGCGCTGCTGTCGACCATGAGCTTGCTCGACGAGCAGGGCAGCACCGAGACCAGCGCCACCACCTCCTTCGTCGTGGCCCTGGTGGCGGCCCTGGTCGCGGCCGGGGTGCTCTGGCAAGCCGACCAGAAATCGGTTGGACGCGGGGTGCCCTGAACGTTCAGATGACCGGCGATGTCCGGTCAGAAGATGCACGCCAACGAGGTCCACACCGACGTGCGTCTTGTGGCCCGGATGGTCGCCGCCCAGTTTCCGCAGTGGGCCAGCCTCCCGATCGAGCCGGTGCCGTCCGCCGGGACCGACAACGCGCTGTATCGGCTCGGCGACGACATGGTCGTACGGCTCCCCCGGATCAGCTGGGCCGTCGACACTCTCGACCTGGAGTACGAGTGGCTGCCGCGACTCGCCCCCCATCTTCCGGTCGCCATCCCGACGCCACTCGGGAGAGGGAGGCCCGCTGAGGGCTTTCCCTGGCCCTGGTCCGTCTACCGGTGGCTCGACGGCGAGAACCCGGCCGTCGATGGTCTCGTCGACCCCGGCCTGCTGGCCACCGAGTTGGCGGAGTTCATCGCCGCGCTGCGCCGGATCGATGCCACGGACGGGCCGCCTGCGAGCCGGGGCAGGCCGCTGGCGCGGCGGGACGCTCCGACCCGTGCCGCGCTCGACGCCCTGGACGGAATGATCGACACCGACGCTGCGACCGCGGCCTGGGACGCGGCCCTGAAGGTCCCCGAGTGGCCGGGCGGGCCGGTATGGCTCCACGGTGACCTGGCCCCAGGCAACCTGTTGTGCGTGCAAAGCCGGCTGAGCGCCGTGATCGACTTCGGATGCCTGGGCGTGGGCGACCCCACCTGCGATCTGATCGTGGCGTGGAACCTGCTCCCGGCCGACTCGAGGAACACCTTCCGCACCGCCCTTCAGGTGGATGATGCGACCTGGAACCGAGCACGCGGCTGCGCCCTGTCGATCGCGCTCGTCCAGCTCCCGTACTACTGGGAGACCAACCCTGTGCTGGCGGCCAGCGCCCGGCACGTGATCCGTGAGGTCCTCGCCGATGCGGCTTGATGACGACATGCAACGCGTGGCCCGGGAACAGAGCCTCGGGTTCGTGGCGACGGTGTGTCCCGATGGAACAGCGAACCTGTCGCCCAAGGGCACGACGACGGTGTGGGACAACGAGCACCTCGTGT
The DNA here is from genome assembly GCA_036505485.1 of Acidimicrobiales bacterium. Classification (GTDB taxonomy): domain Bacteria; phylum Actinomycetota; class Acidimicrobiia; order Acidimicrobiales; family VFJN01; genus DASXTK01. Next base: position 18,536 of record DASXTK010000153.1, on the reverse strand, counting down.
TCTTGCACATCCACTCCCCCGGCACCGTGGCCAACCTGGCGGCCAACCCGTCGATCGAGATCAACGTGGTCGACCCGATCGTGAGGAAGGGTTATCGCTTCAAGGGCCAGGCCGAGGTCCTGACGGACGGCGAGCGCTATGCCGAGGTCCTCGACCGGTTCCAGCGGGAACGAGGCACGGACATCCAGCGAGTGCAAGCAGTCGTGCTCATGCGCGTCGACCACGCCGCGCCGCTCCTCTCGCCGGTCTACGACACCGGCGCCACCGAGGCGGAAGTCACCAAACGCTGGCGTGACCATCACCTAGGCCTCACCGAGGGCAAGGACTAACGAATGCCGTCGCGGATCACTCCGCGTACCTGGTCGACGGATACGGCGTCCCACGGGAACTCCACCAGCGCCCAGGTGGCACCGGCCGCGCCGTAGGGCGCTGTATCGGTGGCAGGCGGGACGGCGACAGCGACGTCGTAGGGCGCTGTCGGGTCCACATCGGCCTCCCGGCGAAGTGCGGTGACCGTGGCGACGACCTCGGCGAGCTGGTCCGGGTGTTCGAGATTGATCGGGAAGACGCCGTCGTACCGGGCGGCCCGTTGCAACGGCTTGGCGTTTCCGAAGAATCCCGCAACCCACACCGGCACGCCGGGCTGCTGAACCGGCCGGGGCAGGAACCGCATCCCGTCGACCGTGTAGTGCTCTCCCTGATGCTGCACCAGCTCACCGGACCAGGCCACAGTCAGGATCGCGAGGGACTCATCGAGCATCCGCCCCCGTTGCCTGTCATCCATCTGCTCGCCGGTGATGGAGTACTCGCGGCCGAAGCGGTCGCTACCCAGGCCGACCCCGAGCGTCAGGCGCCCACCGCTGAGTCGGTCGAGCGTCGCGGTTTCCCGGGCGACCTTGACCGGCCGGCGCCGGGCCAGGGGCGTGACCATGGGCCCCAGGCGGATGCGCTCGGTGGCTCCGGCCATCCCCGCCAGCGTGATCCACGGATCGGCCACGTCGACGACCGGCTCCCTCCAGCGAACGTGATCCCAGACGAACACCCCGTGCCAGCCCGCCTCCTCGGCCTCAGCGGCCAGGGCGACGACGACCGCCGGGTCGGCCAAGCCATCGAAGAGTGGCAGGAACAGGGCGGAGCGCATGTCGGCAATGGTGTCAGGTGCCATCACTGGTCCAGCTCGATCGCGGCTGGGACGAGGTGGCGCATGCGGCGCAGGGGCCAGCGGGCCTCGGTCAGCCACAGAACGAGGGCCGAGGCGGAGAACCCGGCTCCCAGCGCGCACACCGCCGACCAGCCGCCGGCGCCATAGACCATGGCCGACGAGGCCGAGCCGATGACGCCTCCGGTGAAGTTCATGCACATGTAGGCGGTGGTCAACCGGCTACGGGCTTCGGGGTGCAGCCGGTAGACCTCACTCTGGTTGGAGATGTGGGCACCCTGGACCGCCAGGTCGAGCAGCACGATGCCCACCACCAGGGCGAGAAGGGACCGCTCTCCCTGGGCCAGGACCCCCCAGCTGACCACCAGAGTGACCACGAATCCCAGGGTCGACACCCGGGCCCAGCCCGCGTCGGACACCCGCCCGGCGAACTGGGCGGACAGGGCTCCGGCCACTCCCAACAGGCCGAACAGCCCCACCGTGGCCTCGCCGTAGCCATAGGCGTCGTCGAGCAGGAAGGCGAGCGACGTCCACAGGGTGGAGAAGGTGGCGAATCCCAGCGCCCCATACAGGCCACGACGCCGCAGCACCGGCTCCTCGCGAAGGAGCGTGACCACGGAGCTCAGCAGCGACGAATAGGACGTGGAGGCCGACGGCGTGACCGGCGGTAGCTCTCGCCGGGACACGACGGCCAAGGCGAGCATGGCCAGGGCGGCCACCACGTAGACGGCCCGCCATCCGGCCAGCTCGGCGATGAGCCCGGCCAGGGTGCGGGCCACCAGGATGCCGATCAGCAGGCCGGCCATCACCGTCCCCACCGCCTTGCCGCGCTGGTCAGGCCTGGCCAGGTCGGCGGAGAGCGGTACGAATATCTGGGCGGCCACGCTGGTGACGCCGACCAGAGCGACCGCCGGGAACAGCACGGCCAGGTTGGGCGCGGCGGCTATGAGGACCAGGCCCCCGGCCGTCAGCGTGATGACCACCGTGAGCAGGCGCCGCCGCTCGAGCAGGTCCCCGAGCGGGACCACCAGGGCCAGGCCGGCCACATAGCCGACCTGGCTGACGGTCACCAACAACCCGACCACCGACGAGCTGACGTCGAAGGTGTCGGCCAGTTCGGGCAGCAGCGGCTGCACGTAGTAGTTGCTGGCCACCGACAGCCCGCTGCCCACGGCCATGAGCAGGACGAGCCTGGTCGTCAGGGCGGGGCGGCCGGGCGCGTCGCACATGGGCGACCACAGTTACCGCCCCGTCGGGCCCAACGCCACCAATTAGGAGTGGTGGTCAGGAGAGCCGGGGAGGTCCGATACCGGTGACGGCCCTGAGCCCAAGTTGGACTCGAGCCAGTGCGTCACCCACCACGTACAGGATGCGCGGGTCGCGTGCACCGGATCGATCCTGGAGGCTGGCTTCGAACGCTCGGTATCCGGCCAGATCGACGAAATCGAGGCCGCGGGTGTCGACGACAATGACCTGGCGAGTCCGGCGCCGGAGCCACCCCATCGCGGCGAGGAACCGCGGCACGTTGATCAGATCCAGGTCCCCGGCAAGCCCCAGCTCCACCGCGTGGCGTCGCCGGCTCAGTCCGAGCACCAGCCCTTCCGTGTGGGGCTCCGTGGTCGTCGGATCCTGATGCTGTGGTTCTGGACTCGTGGTAGCGGTCATCGGTCGAGGAGCCCTCCTGGTCCTGTCGAGGTCAGCATGCGCTCCGCAGCTGGACCTCTGGTGGGCGTCTCCTTGGAGTTCGCTGAGTTTCGGGACCAGCGGCGTCAATGCTCCCGGCGGGAGGCCAGGACCGCGCCGCCGATGACGAGGACGACCCCGAGCAGCGCCAGGGCCGAGACCGTGTCGTCGCGGAACACGGCGCCGAGCACGAGCGAGACGACGGGGATGAGGTAGGTGATGAAGGACGCCCGGGGGCCGCCGACCCGGCCGACGAGCGTGGCCATCAGGGCGAATGCGATGCCGGTTCCGACCACGCCGAGCACGGCTGTGGTCGCCGCCGAGTCCCACCCGAAGTCGCTGTGGGCGAGGCCCCAGATGCCGAACGGTGTGGTCCAGATGGTGCCGGCAGCCAACACCTTGGACATGAGCGCCACCGAGCCGTACTTCTGTTGCAGCGAGCCGGTCAGGTTGGTGGCCACGCCGTAGCAGACCGTCGCGGCCAGCACCATGAGCACGCCCACCACCGCTGAGCCGCCCTCGGCCGCGGACCCGAGGCTGACGAGGGCGATGCCCACGAACCCGACAGCCAGGCCGGCCCGCTGCGGTCCTCGGGGCATCCGATTGAAGAACAGCGCACCGAACAGCCCGGCGAAGAAGGGCGTGGCGCCGTTGAGGAGCCCGGTGACCGCGGAGTTGATGTGCTCCTCGGCCAGGGGAAACAGCGTGAACGGGATCCCGACCCAGATGATCGAGATGGCGAGCAGGCGGCCCCGGTCAACCGGGTCGATCCGGGTGCGGGCTGCGGGCAGGACCGCCAAGGCGGCGGCGCCGAGTCCGACGCGGGCCCAGGTGATGAACCCCGGATGGAAGTGTTCGAGCCCGATGGCGATGAACAGGAACGACGAGCCCCAGATCGCGCCGACGGCCACGAACAGGCCCCAGTCGAGTGGTGCGAAGGGTTCCCGGTCGCTCGGACCCGCGGGCTCGGCGCGTGGTTGGTCGTCGAGGGAAGTCATTGGCGGTCGGGCACGGTATCGGGTCGGCTGGGCAAACTCTCGTCATGAGTGAGCTGCCCGGACGGGCGACCGCCGACGACGTGGCGTCGTTGGTCGATAGCGCGGTCGCCTCCCTATCCACCCGTCTCGACCGGGACTGGCACGTGCCGGCCGGGTCCTTGGACTGGACCTGTTGGGAAACGGTGGAACACGTCAGCAACAGCATTCTCTATTACGCCGCTCAAATGGTTCCCATGGCCTCGCCCGCCACGGGACCTCTCCCGCTCGACTACCAGGGACGGCGTCCCGGTGGTCCGGACAATGCCCTCTACGCCAATCCCGAAGCCGGCACCTTCGGCCTGCTCCGGGTCCTCAACGCTTGCGGCGGGATCCTGGCCTCGCTCGTCCGCACCACCTCGCCTGCGACGCGGGCCCATCACATGTGGGGCCGGTCCGATCCGGAAGGCTTCGGGGCGATGGGCGTCGTCGAGGTCGCCGTCCACGTCCACGACATGTCCGGCGCGCTGGAGCTGGAATGGGCTCCCGCCGAGGACCTCTGCGACCGCACGCTGAGACGTCTGTTCCCCGACGCACCAACCGACACCGAGCGCTGGCCCACCCTCCTATGGGCAACCGGCCGCACCGAGCTGCCCGGTCACCCCCAGCTCCAAGACTGGCGCTGGTACAGCCAACCCCATTGACCTCACGGACAAGGCGGCGTACTTGCCGTTCCACAGTCGGGCGGAGGCGTGCTCGGGACGGTAACGGTCGCGGACACCTGCCCTCCCGTCGCTGAGCCCGCCAAGGCCAGCGCAAAGATCATCGCGGTAGCGACCCGCAGTCGTCGGTTCATCGTGTCCCCAGACATTGATGACGTTCCGTTGCGGCCGTATACCACCAGCGGGAGCCGAGCAGATCCATCATCGGGCTGGGCCGTGCATGAGGTACTCACCCGCTCGCCGCATCTGATGGTCGAAAAAGGCGTCGTAGTCCTCGATGACGCCGTGCAGGTGGCCGAACAGCTCATAGCTGATGGCTCCGAACATCCCAGTCCAGACGAGCAGCGCCCGGGCCAGGACCTCGTCGGGAAGGGCGTTGGCCGCGAGCGTCCGCAACTCGGCCAGATCAGCGTGCACCGGTCGGGGGATGGACGCGGTCGGGGTGGTAGCGATCTGACCGGCAGCGACACCTTCACCGACGATGCGCAGCATGGCCAGGCTGACTCGGGCGGCCGGCATGACCGTGTCCTGGGGGGCCTTGTATCCCGGGACCGGACTGCCGTACACGAGCGCATAGTCGTGCGGGTTGGCCAGCGCCCAAGCCCGGACGGCACCGGCGAGGGCCCGCCAGCGGGTCGGCACGTCGGCGCGCACATCCGCGATGGCCCGCTCCGCCGTTTCGCCGACGGCGTCGAATGCATCCACGATGAGGGCCGTCAGCAGCGCATCTCGGCTCTCGAAGTAGCGGTAGACGGCCGAAGACGCCATCCCCAACTCCCTCGAAACCGCCCGCAGGGACAGGCCGGGGGCTCCGACCTCGGCAACATGACGCCGCGCCGTGGCCTTGATGTCGGCGGTGAGCAGCTCTCGGGCCCGAGCCCGAGCGGTGGCGGGGGCTCCGGTCATAGAGATCACTATACCGAAACGAGAGCACTGCTCTTGACTCTGTCGGCTCCTGTGGGTAGAACGGTGATCATGAACGAGAGCAGTGCTCACACTCGCTACATCGTCCCCGACTGGTTCACGAAGAATGTGTTCAATCGGAGTGTTCGCTGGCTGACCCGGCGAGGCCTCAGTGTGGCCGGAAGCCGCGAGCTCCGGGTGGTCGGACGCAGCTCGGGCCAGGTCCGCACCACGGCGGTGAACCTCCTCGACGTCGACGGCCAGCGCTACCTGGTGTCGCCGCGGGGTATGACCCAGTGGGTCCGCAACCTCCGAACCGCCGGGTCCGGCGAGCTGCGGGTCGGCCGCCGCATCGAGGCCTTCGAGGCCGAGGAGCTGACCGACGACGCCAAGCCGCCGGTGCTGAAGGCCTACCTCGACCGCTGGGGCTGGGAGATCGGAAGGTTCTTCGAGGGCCTCGACAAGCACGCCACCGCCGAACAGCTCGCCGCCATCGCCCCCGGATTCCCAGTCTTCCGAGTCACTCCCAGACGGTCACATCCAGAGTGACCACCGGAACGACAGCCAGCTGAGCGCCATTGCGGCCGTACAGCATGGATCCGCTGGGAACACGCTCGCACCCTCGGTCCGGGCCTTCTGGTGCGGCTGGTTGACCGGTGAGATCACGGCCTGAGCCCGGCTACCGTCGAGATGGATGACCGTGCTCTCTGACGAGGTCCGTGCCGTGCTGACCGCGGGGCACCTGGCTCACCTCACCACGATCAACCCGGACGGAAGTCCCCAGGTGAGCTTGATCTGGATCGGCCTGGAAGACGACGAGATCGTCAGCGGCCACCTCGGTGCCCGCCAGAAGCTGCGCAACGTGCAACGCGACCCGCGGGTCGTGCTCTCGCTTGAGACCGGGGTTCGCAATCCCACGGGCCTTGACGAGTACCTAGTTGTCCGGGCCGAGGGCCGGGTCACGGAGGGCGGCGCTGCTGAGCTCCTCCAGCGGTTGGCCAAGGTGTATCTCGGCCCCGACGTGAAGTTCCCGCCCATCGATGACCCGCCGCCCGGGTTCATCCTGCGCATGACCCCGACCAAGGTCGGCGGCGTTGGCCCCTGGAGCAGCTAGGAGCCAGCGACGATCGGGCAACGGGTGCCGGTGTAGATGGTCGGCATGCAGCGATTGCAGTGGATGCAACCCGATGCGGCCGTCGTGGCCTCTTCGAATCCACGGATCAGGTCGGGGTCATAGAGCAGAGCCCGGGCCATCGCCACGAAGCTGAAGCCCTCGTCGACGGCCTGCTGGGCCGTGTCCAGTCGGCTGATGCCGCCGAGGAGGATCAGCGGAACGCTCACCTCAGCACGGACCTGCCGGGCGAGCGGGAGGAGGTAGGCCTCCTCATAGGGATACGCCCTCAGGAACTTGCTTCCGACAAGGCGGAACCCAGGGCGGAGGTACCAGGGCAGAGTCGTGGTGAACTCCCGCAGGGGGACGTCGCCGCGGAACAGGAACATCGGGTTGCTGAGCGAACTGCCACTGGTCAGCTCGATGGCGTCTACCGCGCCGTCCGCATCCAGCCACGATGCGACTTGGATGCTCTCCTCGATCCCGAACCCGCCGCGCACTCCGTCAACCATGTTGAGCTTGGCGGTCACCGCAACCTCGCTCCCAGCCGCCTCCCGGACGGCGCTGGTGACCTGACGAGCGAACCGAGCACGGTTTTCCAAGGTGCCGCCCCAGCGGTCATCCCTCGAGTTCAGCTTCGGGCTGAGGAAGGCGCTGAGCAGGTAGTTGTGGCCGAGGTGAAGCTCCAATGCGTCGAACCCGGCGTCCACGCACAACCTCGCGCCGCGGGCGTAGTCGTCGGTGATCCGAGCAATGTCGGACTCGTCGGCTGCCCGGGTCCACCGCAGCCCGAGGGGGTTGAACATCCGGGCAGGCGCGATCGCCCGGGCCCGGTTCGAGGAGGCGTTGGCCACCGGGCCGGCGTGACCGATCTGGGCCGCGGCCATGGCGCCCTCGTCGTGGATGGCGTCGGTGAGCGCCCGCAATCCCGGCACCACCTCGGGGCGGAGGTGGATCATCTCGGCATGAGTGCGCCCCTCGGGCGCGACCGCCAGATAGGCGACGGTGCTCATGCCAACTCCCCCTGCGGCGACCCGCCGGTGGTACGAGATGAGGGCGTCGCTCACCTGCCCGTCCGGCGTCGCTCCCTCAAACGTCGCCGCCTTGATGAACCTGTTCCGAAACGTGATCGGTCCCAGACGAGCCGGCGTGAACAGATCTGTCACGATCGCAGCCTCCCACGGCCATCACTGCGAGAGGTCGGCGAGGGACATGGCGATGAGCACAGCGTTGCCAGCGATCATGGCGACGACGACGGGATGGGCCAGCACACCGGCGAGCGGCCGGGACGGACCGGACCCGACAGTGGCCGCGGCCAAGCCACCGCGGCGGCGGAGAACCACTGCGCTGACCATGCCGAGGGTGAGCGCGGCGACGATCAGCAAGATCGCGGCTGCACGGGACACGTTCGCGCTTCCGCTCTCCAGCAGCGGGTCGCTGAGCCAGCCCCGTTCGGGCAGGACGTGGACCACGACGTAGGCAACGGCCAGCCCGAATCCGGTCGAGGTGGCGGCCAATGCCGACAGTCGGTGGCCGAGGAACACGAACACCACGATGCCGACCTCGACCAGGATCCCCAGGAGGCCGACCCAGAACAAGTCGGCCGACACCGAGTCGGCGCCACGCCTGGCGTGGTCACCGTTGTGGAACAGCACGGCTACAGCGAAGAAGGTCGCGGCCCATCGCAGCCAACGGTCGCCGATGGGGTCGGCATCCACGATCGGAACCGAGGGTTCCTGGTTGATCGTCGTCACTAGACGATCGTTCTACTACTAGGATCGAATCATGGCAAGCGACACTCCCCGCCGCATCGTGGAGGCGACAGCCAACCTCTTCCAGCGGCACGGCTACACCGGCACCGGTCTCAAGCAGATCTCGGCCGACAGCGGGGTACCGTTCGGGTCGCTCTACCACTTCTTCCCCGGCGGCAAGGAGGAGCTGGCGGCCCAGACCTTGCGATGGTCAGCGCAGCGCTACGCCGCCCGCGTCGGTGAGGTCCTTGCCAACGGCCCCAGCGATGACGTCGCCGCCGCGGTGCGCCACGCCTTCGACCAGGCGGCCGAGGACCTGGTCGCCACTGACTTCGTTGACGCCTGTCCCATCGCCACCGTCGCCCTCGAGGTCGCCAGTTCGAACGAGCCGCTGCGCCAGGTGAGCGCAGAGATCTTCGAGGAGTGGCTCCAGGGCCTCGACGCCTGGTTCGTCGCCGCCGGCGTCCCCGAGAAGAAGGCACGGGAACAGTCGACGCTCTTCCTCGCGGCATTGGAAGGAGGGTTCCTCCTCTCCCGAGCAGCCCGGGATCCGGCCCCGATGCGCTCGCTCGGTCGATCGGTGGCCAGCCAGATAACTGCCGCCATCGGTCAGCTCTCTTCCTCTGCCGCGAGGCAGTCGAGGACCAGGCGGGTGGCTTCGGGGAGCTGACGAAGATGGGGCGGGGCCTCCGGCGTCTCCTTTATCAAAACGCTACGTAGCGATTACCGAAGGAGACCAACGGGCCTCGGAGCGGATTCCTCCGACAACTAGCGTGACGGCGTGCCCACGCCGAAGGAACCCGACTCGACGCGTCGTGGCACGCGCACCGCCGGCCGCGTCCGGAGCGAGGACGCCAGGGTCGCAACCCTCGAGGCCGACACCGAGCTCCTCGAGGAAGTCGGCTACCGGGGCCTGACCATCAAAGGCATCGCCCCCCGGTCCGGCGTGGCCAAAACCACCATCTACCGCTGGTGGGCGTCCAAGGGTGCGCTGGTCATGGACGCCGAGCTCGTCATGCACGGCCTCGGCGGGCCTTGAGGGAGCAGCTTTTGGCTGTCACGGTTGTGTTCGAGACGCACTCCATCAGCGAGGACAACGAGCTCGGAGTCGCGTCGGGGTGGAACCACAGCCAGCTGTCTGAGCGGGGGCGAGAGCTGGCCCGGGAGTTGGGGAACCGCCGCCTCGAAGACGGCATCGCCGCGGTGCTCAGCTCCGATCTCCGCCGCGCCCGGGAGACAGCGGAGGTCGCATTTGCGGACGCCGCGGTCCCGGTTCTGTTCGATTGGCGTCTACGCGAGTGCGACTACGGCGAGCTCAGCGGCGGCATGGCTCAGGCACACGTCCGAGATCGGGTGCGCTATGTCGACCGGCCTTATCCCGGCGGGGAGAGCTGGCGACAGGCAGTCGCCCGGGTCACAGGCATCTTCGACGACTTACTCCTGCGGTGGGATGGCGCGCGTGTCCTGCTGATCGGACACGTCGCGACCCGCTGGGCCCTGGATCACCATGTGAACGGAGTCCCGCTCGAAACGCTGGCAGCCGAGGACTTCGCCTGGCAGGAGGGATGGGAGTACCGCCTCGCATCACTGCGGCACTGACCATTCCAGGACCCTCGTCCACACGATGGGGACTTGACGGCGGCCGACGATGAGCTCCGGAACCGGATTCCGGTCGTTCTCGTCCCGCACCGGGATGATGAGGGTGCCGCTTGGCAGGCGAGTCGGTCTTCCGGTGCGCTCGTCGACCTGACCGATGTAGACGACGGCTGACACCGACGCGTCCGCACTTCGCGAGATCTCAGCCCGGAACGGGAAGAGCTCGCCCGAGAAGTCGATCCACGTCCGACCCACGACATCAAGCGAGTCAACGCCCGATCGGATGCAGACATCCACCGCCGATCCGTCCGTCGTCCACTCGGGTGGCCACCCTGCGTACTGGAAAGGAAGCCCGGTTCGGAACAGGCCCCCGATACCAACCCCGAGCTTCTCGCATCGGTCCAGATCGCGTATCTCGCCACCCACCGGCACCAATGCGAGCAGCTCCTCCACCGCTTCCACGACATACGTCCGCTGCCACCTCGACACAGCTCCCGAACATAACCCCCGGCTCAGATGCTGAAGACGGCAGGACGAGACAACACGAAGACGAGCCGGTCGGCATCGTGGTCCCCGATCTCGTCGACGAGGACCCCAGCGACCGCCAGATCGCTGTCGGACGGCATGTACGACCGATCGTCCATCACCCGTTGGGCTCCGTCACTCGCGAGAAGCGTCTCGTAGACCTCCGCGGCCCGGTCGAGGCCGAGATGGCGATACGGGGCAGCGACGAGTCCAGCGAGATCGCCGGAGTTGTCGAAGAACGCCAGGGGGCCGCCTGATCCCGTCTCCCACTCGAAGAGCCGGGTCAGGAAGTAGGCCTGCACGTCGATCTGTAGCCGGCCGACTTCATCTGGAGCGATACCGGGAACGAGCTTGAGCACCCTCAGCCAGAGATGGTCGTCGAGGTGGGGGTCGATCTCACCACCGTCCGGTGGGATCTCCACAGGCGTAGCCGCAAGCTCGGCTTGGCGCTCGGAGAACTCGTTCATGGGACCAGCCATTCCGATTCCATCGATTTCCTCCTGACAGGGCATTACAGACAGTGTGGGAGAGTCGAGCTGTGTACCTCATCGTGGTCGATCTCGAGGCGAGTTGTTGGGAGGCGGCATGGGTCCGGCACCGCATGGAGATCATCGAGATCGGTGCAGTTCGCCTAGACGAGCAGCTGACGGTTGTCGATGAGTTCGACTCGTTCGTGCGACCCGTGGCGATACCAAGGCTGAGCTCGTTCTGCACGAAGCTCACCACCATCACCCAGGCCCAGGTCGACGCCGCCGACACCTTCCCGGATGTCTTCGCTCGCTTCCTCGCCTGGATCGGGCCCAAGCCTTATCGACTGACCACGTGGGGTGCGTTCGACATCGGGCAATTTCGCCTCGACTGCGGACGGCACGGGCTCCTGTTTCCCGAGCAGCTTGCGGTCGACCACCTCAACCTGAAGAGCAAATTCACGAAATGGAAGGGTGTGCGCCGAGTTGGAATGACTGAGGCCCTCGACCTTCTCGGCCTGCCTCATACCGGGACGCACCACCGCGGAATCGACGACGCCCGCAACATCGTGCGGATCGCACAAGTGATGCTCCCCCAGCTCTCCGGACCTGACGGCGTTGCCCGCACCTGTAGCGTCGCCAGGGTGGAGCAACCCATCGAAACCGTCGAGCGCTTCTGCAAGGCATGGCCGGAGCTCGACCTCGACAAGATCTCGGCTTTCTTCAGCGAGGATGCCGTCTATCACAACATCCCATTGGCTCCGGTGACGGGCCGAGACGCCATCAAGGCCACCATCGCCAGCTTCACCACCGGAGTCGACCGCATCGAGTTCGAGATCCTGCACGCCGCTGCCAACGGCAACGTCGTGCTGACCGAACGGGTCGACCGCTTCTTCTCACTCGACCGAACCATCGAGCTCCCGGTCATGGGCACCTTCGAGGTCACCGACGGATCCATCACTGCCTGGCGCGACTACTTCGACCTAAACCAATTCCTAAGCCAAACAACCACCCCATAGCGGTCTATGCGAACGCGGGGTAGCCGATCGGGGAGGCGTCGGGCCATGCGTCCCCGAACGCCCTGCGGAGGTCCGTGATGACCGACCGCAGTGCCGGGAAGGCCGATCCGGACGCCGACACGGTGAGGAACGAGTCCATCCACTGGAGCACGCGGGGTCGGATCGTGGTCGTGCCCCACGCATCGTCGGTCGCAACCACCCTGGTGATGACTCGGCCTCTGGCAACGATCCATGAAGCAAGGGCCGCCTGGAGGGCTTCGGTCCACGCCTCGTCGTCGTCAGCCTGTGGAACGCACGCAGCGAGCTCCGTGCGGTAGGTCGCCAGGGCGCGGGCCGACAGGTCGTCCGGGAGGAGACCGAAGCACCAACACGTCGGGAACGGGGCGACGAAATAGCTTGCGTCCAGGAGCACCGACCCGTAGTTCCCGTGCTCGTAGTCGAACAGCCGGAGGCGGCCAGCCGTGAGGCGAGTGTTGTCGGGACAGGGGTCGCCGTGGACGTACCCACGCCACCAGCCGGCGGCCCCCAGCCTCGCGACCGCTTCGTCACACTCCTCCTCGAACACCGCCGGCACGTTCACGCCGACGGCCTCGGCCATGCTCCGAAAGGCGTCGCGGCCGGCAGCGGTGATGCGCGTCCAGCGTTGGGCCTCGCCGACGGCCAGTCCAACACGCGCCCGGATCGCTTGGTACTCGGACTCGCGGCCGGCGCTCCATCCGTGGACGGAAGCGAGCGTGCGGGCCAGCTCAACCACCCCTTCCTCGGCCGCGTTCCAGTCATCGCCAAGCAACAGCTCGGCTATGGACGGCCCGGGCGGGAGATCTTCCATCACCAGCAGGTCGGCCGTGTCGTCGACAGCGAGAAGCGTCGGCGTCGGACTTTCCGGCATCGCTGCCAGGAGCTCGAGGCCCGTCCGTTCCGCCAGGAACAGCGACCGCATGTCGTCGACACGCTCCGACCCCGTCGCCACCTGCCGGGGCCGCTTGACGATCGCGGTGTCGCCACCGCCGAAGCGGACTCGTACGACGTGAGCTCGCGTCGACACAATCTCCGCCGAGTGAATCCGTGCCCGCAGGAGCGCCTCGACACGCTCGCGCTCCTCGACCCCCAACACCTCTTCCACTGATCGAGGCTCGCGCATCCCTACCGCCCGCGCCGGCCCAAGTCCGTCATCCCATGGGGGTGATGACCTCGGCCGGGTGACCAGGACGATCGCGGCCGGTCTGGTGGACGAGGTCCAGTTGCACGTCGTTCTGGTGGTGCTGAGCGGCGCCGAGACGTTTCTACTGCTCGGATTGGGGCAGGTGGATTTTGGCGTCCTCATAGGTGGCGTCGCCGGTGGACTCGGCGGGTCCGTAGACGAGGTTCAGCACGCCCGTCTTGAAGCTCTCCGACGAGATCAGCGTCAGCAGGAGCGGGGCACCTTCGTCGAACAACCGCAGGCCTTTGCGGACGGCGATCGGGTGCACCAACAGGTGCAGCTCGTCCAGCAGACCCGCGGCCAGCAGTTGCCGGACGACAGAGACCGAGCCGCTCATGGCGATGTCCGTGTCGCCCGGCTCGTTCTTCAAGGCGGTGACGGCCTCGACGAAGTCGCCCTTCAGCTGCTCGGAGTTCCGCCAGGTGAACTCGAGCTGCTGGTTCGACACGACGATCTTCCGTGCGTCGCCGAGCGCCTTGCCCATCGGGGCGTCTTCCTCGCCGGCCGCTTCGCGGTCAGGCCACGCCCCGGCGAAGCTGTCGTAGGTCTTGCGACCGAGAAGCAGGGTGTCGGAGGCGCCGAGAGTCGCCATGACAGCAGCGCCCATCTCGTCGTTGAAGTACGGGAAATGCCAATCCTGCGGGTCCTCGACGACACCGTCGAGCGAGATGAACAGGCCTGCCGTGATCTTCCTCATGATGCGCCTCCTGGGTAGTCCGTGAGCTCTGCACCATCCACTCAGACGACGTCGACCGCCTGGACTCATCGCCGATGTAGTCCTGAGCTACGCGATCGTTTGCGGTGCCGGCCGGTCAGGCTTCGATGAGCTGCTTGAAACGGACCATCTCTTGTGCCGTGTCGGCTTCCAGCCAGCGCCGCAGGAGAGGCTCGGCGACCCAGCGGAATGGGGACTTGAAGTCGAAGACCTCTCGGTGGGTCACGACTGTGCCGTGGTCGGTCTCCTCGCAATCGAAGGTGCCTTCGAAGTTGAGGAAGAAGCGAGCGGCACCAGCGATCGGTGACCCGACCCGGAGACTCCCTCCCTCGATTGTGAACGGATAGGTGCCGGACGGAGCTGGCAGCCCCCTGATGCGCCCCGAGAACCGGAACGTGCCGTGGTCGCCGTCCCGCTCAACTGCGCCGATCCGGCCGATCTTCCGGTCGGCTTGCCGGTAGCGCTCGAGGTCCAGCACGAACTCGAGCACCGCACTCGGGGGCACGCTCACAGTGACAGAGGCTTCACCGACGATCATGACCGCAGCGTAAGCCCTTCGGCGAGGCGAGCATCCGCGTCGGTCGAGGCCCAGCCGCCCTCGGGCGAGTAGCCCCGCGCCATCGGCGCCACAGGCAGCATGACGGGGAGTCGCCCCGCTCATAGCTGCCACGACCAGGGCAGATGCACGAGACCGACTACTTTCGCGCCGCCGTGGCGTCGGACCCGTAGACCAGAGGAGCGAAGACGATGACCGATCTCCAGCCCACCACCGAGACGTCGATCGACGGCTACAACGGCAACTCCATCCCCTGGACGGACGCCGAGCAGCGCATCCGCGACAATCCCGCCGCCCCCGGCCAGAGCTACTGGATCGCGACCACCAGCCCCGACGGCCGGCCCCACGTCATGCCGGTCGGAGCGCTGTGGATCGACGGCGCCTTCTACTTCAGCAGTGGCCCGGGGACCCGCAAGTCCCGCAACATCGCCCAGAACCAGCACGTGGTCGTCACGGCGGTACTGCCGGGCCTCGACCTGGTGGTGGAGGGCGAGGCGGCGAAGATCACCGACGACGCCACGCTGAACAAGGTCGCCGCGGTCTTCGGCGCCAGCGGCTGGGGGCCGACGGTACGCGACGGCGCGTTCTACCACGACTTCAGCGCCCCCAGTGCCGGACCGCCGCCGTGGGAGCTTTACCAGGTCACCCCCACGAAGGCGTTCGGCCTGAGCACCGAGGAGCCCTACGGCGCCACCCGCTGGACGTTCGAGTCCTAGAACCGTCGTCGTTCACCCGAGCCGAGGTACGGGGGGAGGCGGGTCGCGCTGGTTCCACCAGCACGACCCGCCGGGGTAGCGCTACTTGATGCGGTAGCGGACATGGGTCGCCGCGAGCGTGTCGACGATCTCCGTGACCTCGAGCTCGATGTGGCGGTCGCCGATGTGCTCGAACATTCGGGTGCCGCTGCCGAACAACACGGGCACGAGGTGGATCTGGATCTCGTCGACCAGCCCGGCCTTGATGAACTGCTGACCGACCTCTGCGCCGCCCATGATGACCACGTTCTTGTCGCTGGCGGCGGCCCTGGCCTGCTGTAGAGCGGCCTGGAGGCCGTCGGTCACAAAGCGGTAGACGCCTCCTGCGGGCTGGTCGTCGGGCTCGCGATGGGTGAGGACGAAGAGCGGTAGCCGGGCCGAGCCGGTCGGCCCGTCGGCTCCCCACCAGGGCAGGGAGGCGTCGTAGGTGCGCCGGCCGGCGATGACTGCTCCGGCGGACGCCACGCCCTGGGCGAGGACCTCGTAGTCGCGGTCGTCGCCGCCCATCGCCCAGGTGTGGAGTCGCTCACCGCCGCTGCGCCTGCCGGGTTCGTCCGACATCCGTGTTCGCCAACGGTTCACCACGGGCTGAGTACTGGTCCACCACTGGCCCACCACGGAGTGGAGGGGTCAGCCATGATGGTGCGGTGAGCGCCCGCTGGCAGGGGTGAGATCTCCGAGCGAGAGGCCGAGGTCCTGGCCGCGATCGGCGAGCACCAGACGAACGCCCAGATCGCCAGCAGCCTGCACATCTCGGTGCGCACCGTCGAGACCCACGTGTCGTCGCCACTGCGCAAGTTCGGTGTCCCCGACCGCCGGGCGCTGGCGGCGTCCGCCGACCAGATGCAGGCCCGAGCATCCGCCCGGCCGGGCCGATTCGTCGGCGTTCCGGCGAGCCGGACGACGTTCGTCGGGCGGGAACGTGATCGAGAGACGGCGCTCTCGACGCTGAAGGAGACCCGCCTGGTGAGCCTGCTCGGCCCAGGAGGCCTGGGCAAGACCCGCCTGGCGGCTGTCGTGGCCGAGGCGGCGGCGCCGTCGTTCTCGTCGGGTGGCGCCTTCGTCGACCTCGTGCCGGCCCGCGAGGGCACCGTCATTCAGACGATTGCGGGGACGCTCGGCGTCACCGAACGTCCACCCGAGTCGCTCGAACACGCCGTCATCGAGCGACTCCGGCTCGGTCCGTCGCTGCTCGTTCTCGACAGCTGCGAGCACCTGATGGACGAGGTGAGCGGCCTGGTCGAACGGGTCCTTGCCGCGTGTCCGGAGGCCACGGTGCTGGCGACCAGCCGGGAACGGCTCGGTGTGCCGGGCGAGCGGACGATCCAGGTCCTGCCCCTACCGATCGCCTCGGACGCCGAGCGTCTCTTTCGCGATCGCGCGAGCGCGATCGACGCCGGGTTCACGGCCGACTCCTCTGTCGTCACCGAGCTGTGCGCTCGCCTGGACGGCATGCCGCTGGCGATCGAGCTCGCCGCGGCTCGTGCCGCCTCGCTCGGGCCCGACGGCCTGCTCACCGCCATCGAGGACCGGCTGCGGCTACTGGCGGGTGGCCGCGGCGCAGATCGCCGACACCGCTCGCTTCGGTCAGTCATCGACTGGAGCCATGACCTTCTCGACTCCGAAGAGCGACTTCTGTTCCGTCGCCTATCCGTGTTCGTCGGCGGCTTCGACCTGGACGCGGCCGCATCCACCGTTCCAAGCCACCGCCGCAGC
Source organism: Acidimicrobiales bacterium (assembly GCA_036505485.1). GTDB lineage: Bacteria > Actinomycetota > Acidimicrobiia > Acidimicrobiales > VFJN01 > DASXTK01. The sequence continues at coordinate 1,683 of DASXTK010000153.1, read as the reverse complement.
GACGTGGGGACGTGATCGGCCGATTGGTCGACAAGAGCCTCGTCGTGCATCCAGCCGACGACAGCCGGAGTCGATGGCGGCTGCTCGAAACCATCCGGGCATTCGCCGCGGACCAACTCCTGGCCGCAGGCGAACAGGAGGAGTCCCGCCGTCTCCACCTGGACTGGGCCGCGTCCAAAGCCGCGGAGATCGAGGCCGGGATCACCGGTGACTGGCGGGCAGAGCTCGACGAGGTCATCGATGACCTACGCGCCGCCCTAGCGGCGACCACCGCCGACCCCAGCGGCACCGCCCACCAACTAGCCCGATCGCTGGCCCATCTGACGTTCGCCCGGGGGTTCTTCCTGGAAGCACAAGGTCACTACCAGGCCGCCGCCGAACGAGCCGAGGACCCGACCGCCGCGTATCAGGACTTGCGCACCGCCGCCGATACAGCGCTGGCGGGCACCGGCGGAGAGGCTGCGCTCCAGTTGCTGCTGGACGCGGCTGAGCTGGCCCGCTCCGCCGGCGACGGCAACGCGCAGGCAATCGCGCTGGCCAGCGCCGCCATCTTCCCCGACCGCTTCCCGGCGGGGATCACCCTGGACGCAGCCCATGATCGCAGCAACGCCTGGCTCCGCGAGGCAACCGAAGCGGCCGACGTAGACGAACCGCGCGTCGCGGCCGTACTCGCCGCGGCACGAGCATGGGGCGAAGGCAACCGGTACGACGCTCCGGACCTGGAACTGTCTCGCGTCGCGGTCGACGCCGCCCGTCGGGCCGGTGACCCGGTCCTTGTCGTGGGAGCCCTCGACGCGCTCGTCACCGCCACCGCGAACATGGGCCGGTTGCGCGAAGCCCACCGCATCGCGCGCGAACGGCTGCAGCTCGCCGACGCGCTACCTCGCCATGAGCCCTACGCCGCCGCCGAGATCGTCGATGCCTTCCACACAGCATCGCGCTGCGCCATCACCACCGGCGACTTGCCGTCCGCTCTGGGCCTCGCCCGACGGGCAGTCGCCGACGACCCCATCGGCGACCACTACCTCTCCACCCCCAGGCTCGTTCGGGCACTCGCGCTGACCGGACGCTTCGACGAAGCCGTCCACCACGCCAACGAGATGTGGAACGCCTGGCGGCGGGCAGGCTCACCCCCCGCTGACTGGATGTCGACCGCCGTATCGGCCGCCGCCCTGGTTCACGGACTCCGCGGCCACGACCACCATGACCTCTGGCGGTCCCGGGCACTCGAGATCGCCGGTGTCGACGACGCGACCCAATCTCCCGCTCTCACGGGTTTCGCGGCCTTCGTCGACGCCCGGGTCGCTGTGCACCTAGGACGCCTCCACGACGCCGCCACCCTCGTCGAGCGCGCCTGGACCTCACCGGACCCGTGGTACCAGGGCTACGCCCGAACCGCCGCAGCCGAGCTCGCCGTAGTCGCTGGCCTACCCGATGCCGCAGAACGGCTCTCGAACAGCGCGAGCGTCGCAGCCGAGAACGACTGGGCAGCAGCCTGCCTCGCCCGCGCTGCCGGGCGCCGGAACGCCGACCCCGACAACATCACCGACGCCATCGACCGCTGGGAACGGATCGACGCTCGCTTCGAACGGGCCTGCACCCTCCTACTCCTGCCGGACCGTGCCCACGAGGGCCACACCGAGCTACGTGCCCTCGCCTGTCCACCCCCTGCGTGTTGACGAG
>DASXTK010000152.1:0-2630 GCA_036505485.1 Acidimicrobiales bacterium | reverse complement strand
CGCGCGGGTGTCGGGGTAAAACAGCGACCCGTTGGTGTTGAAGGAGCGGTCCTGGACCGCGATCGGGATCTCGTAGTAGGTCTTGTTGGGCGGGAACATGTCGCCCTCGTTGGGCGCGGGGCTGGGCGCACCGCGGTGGTGTTGGTGCGGCTGTCGCGGACGGCCTTGTCGCCCTCGGGGCCGCCGCGGACCAGGAAGAACCCGGCCGGGCCGGCGTAGACGTTGAGCCGGGTCATGCCTAGGGCGTGGTCGTGGTACCACAGGGTCGACTCGCGTTGGTCGTTGGGGTACTGGAAGGTCGCGAACCCAGGGCCCCAGGTGACGCCGAACTTCGAGGTCGCCTTGCCCCCGAAGAAGTCATACCAGGTGCCCTCGGTGGCGTAGCCGGCGGGGATGTTGCTTGCGGCGGGCAGGTACCAGGCCTCGGCGTAGCCGTCGCTTTCGTCGCCGACCCCGGCCGCGCCGTGCAGGTGGGTCACGATCGGCACCGGGCCAGTGTAGGGGCCGGGCGTCGAGCCGAAGGTCGGCCGCATGTCGCGTTCCGCCGTGCCGCCGGGCGGGTTGGCCCAGTGCAGCGTCGGGTCCACGGGCAGCAGATGCGGCCGGTAGTTGCCGCCTGCGTCCACCAGCTCGTTGATCCACTTGATCCGCACCGGCCGCTTCCACCTCGACTCGATCGTGAGCGAGGGCGCATGGTGCAGCAGCAGCCCCCTTGGGCTCGCCGAGCTGACGGCTCCGTATCCCCAGACGGTCGTGGCGGGCAGGCCCGCAGGCAGGATCTGCTGGGAGAACTGCCGCATCGAGATCTCGTAGTAGTCGGCCTGTTTGCCGCCCGGCATCGTGATCGTCCCCGCCCGGGGCATCACCGGAGGGATCAGCAGCGGGGTCGCGTACTTCGTGACGCTGTTGGGGTCGAGCGTGCCGCCGGGAATCTGGGCCATGGCCCGTTCCATCCAGCCGGCCTGTGTGGCGACATACCAGGCGATCGTTGACGCGCCGGTGAGCTTGAGGAAGTTCCGTCGTGTGAGCATAATTCCACCCCCGCGTGGGCACCGCTGTCGCTTGCCGGGAGACTCGCTCGCCGAGTCGAAGCGCGAGGACGGCTCCAGCATGAAACTTGGGATCCAGGCCTTGGCGCGAGAGCGCGCGGATCCGTCGAACCACATGACCACGAGGTCCATCGGGGGTCCTCGCGCCGTCGGATGGGAGCAGCCGGAGCGACTGCGCAAGCCGCCGAGCAGGTTTCCACTGGGGGTGCGCGCGAGCTCCTCGGACTCGCGCAATCGTGTCGGAACCGCGCTGCGCGTCGTCACGGTCGCCATGGGACTTCCCACCTCACTTCCTTGGAGGCCCTGCGCCCGCTTGTGGGCACACTGCACCAGCTCACAACGCTATAGACGCAGCAGGCTGCGGCGGACAGGGCCACTCGACCCCAATCGCTTGGGCCCTCGGCGAAGGTGACATCGCGGAGGTGGTGCAACGCCTCGATGCCCCAGTGGCCCCGGATCCAGTCGGCCAGGCGGGCAGGGCTGGCATGGGCGGCGGTGAGGCTGGTCATCGCGTAGACCACCGCATCCGGGGCGGCCCGATCGGCTGACCGAGCAGCAGCCGTGAACGGCCCGTCGTCGGCGGGACCCTTGACCCTACGGACGGGCCCGGTGCTCGACTACGGTGCCAAGGCGACGACAAGGAGGCACCAATGAAGGTCTCCGACCTGCAGCACCACGAGCTGTTCACCGCCCAGGCGGACGAGAGCCTGGACGAGGCGGCCGACCGCATGAACTGGCACCAGGTCGGCGCCCTTCCGGTCCTCGAGGGCCAGCACCTGGTCGGCATCATCAGCGAACGGGACCTCACCGCCGCCCTGGCTGAAGGCGCGGACCCGGTGGCCACCCCGGTGTCGGACTACATGACCCCGGCCCCGGAGGTCCTCCAGCCCGACAACGACCTCGCCGACGCCGCCCAGGTGATGCTGGAGCTGGGGATCCGCCACCTGCCCATCGTGCGCAGCGGCCGGCTGGTCGGTGTCCTCTCCATGCGCGACGTCCTTGACGCCGACACCCACCGTGCGGAGGGGACCGGATAGGTCCCATCACCGGCAGGCCTTTGGACCCTCCCGTCCAACGCGGGACACTTGGTCAGATGGCGCCGAGCAACCACGACTCGGAGGATGCGATGACGACCACGGACGGCTGGGTGTGCCTGGACGGCAACGAGGCGGCAGCCCGAGTCGCCCACCGGCTCAGCGAGGTGATCGCCATCTACCCGATCACGCCGGCCTCGACGATGGGGGAGCTGGCCGACACCTGGAGCGCGACCGGTCGGCCCAACCTGTGGGGCCAGGTCCCCGAGGTGGTCGAGCTGCAGAGCGAGGCCGGGGCGGCCGGGGTGCTGCACGGGGCGGTCCTGAAGGGGGCGCTGGCCACCACCTTCACCGCCTCCCAGGGCCTGCTGCTGATGCTGCCCAACATGTTCAAGATCGCCGGCGAGCTGACCCCGACGGTGATCCACGTGGCCGCCCGCACCGTCGCGACCCACGCTCTGTCGATCTTCGGCGACCACTCCGACGTGATGGCCGCCCGCCCCACCGGCTGGGCGATGCTGGCCGCCGGGTCGGTCCAGGAGGCCCA